>NZ_JBVHVX010000024.1:0-68836 GCF_055564615.1 Agromyces sp. NPDC029043
TCTGCGCTGGAGGTGTCGTCGGCAAACGTGTCCTGAGGGGGCGTCCCGGCCGTAGCGGTTTTTTTCTCCGTGGACACACGGGGGGGGGGGAGCGCCCCCCCCCCCCCCCCCCCCCCCCTTCGCTCTGCGTGCCGTGGGAGCACGCCGGTACGACCGCGGCCCGCGGCATCCGTTCGGATACCGCGGGCCGCTGGGTGGGGGGCGGGCTCTGCTGGGGGCGGGCTCTGCTGGGGATGGGGAACGCGTGGCGCGCGACCGGCTCAGGCCGCCGCGATCACCAGCTCGTCGAGCGACTTGCGGCTGCGCGGGGCGATCTCGCGCTCGCGGAGCGGCTCGGGCAGGGCCGAGGCGTCGCCGACCTTGCCGACCGCGGTGATCGAGACGACCTCGAGGCCGTCGCGCAGCCCGAACGCCGTGGCGAGGCGGGCCGCGTCGAAGCCGCCCATCTGGTGGGTGTGGAGGCCGTCGTGCTGGGCCTGCACCGACATGTGCGCGACCGCCTGGCCGAGGTCGTACTTCGCCCAGGGGCGCGGGGCGCCTTCCTCGTCGGCGACCTCGGCGATGTTGACGACGAGCGCGGCGGCCGAGTCGGCCCAGGCCTGGTTGAAGCCCATGAGCGCGTCGTGGATGGTCGTGAACGCCTCGGTGCCGCGACGGGCGACGATGAAGCGCCAGGGCTGCACGTTGTTCGCCGACGGAGCCCAGCGGGCGGCCTCGAGCAGCGTGCGGACGGCGTCGTCGGAGAGCTCGGCGGCCGGGTCGTAGGCCCGGGGGCTCCAGCGCTCGACGAGCGGGGTGATGAGCGGCGCGTCGGTGTCGGCGTGGCGCGAGGCGAGGTCGAGGAGGGTCATGGGCGTGCCTTTCCGAGGATGATGCTGGTTCCGGGACGCCGTCGGCCCGCTCCATTGCAACGCATCGATCGCTCGACTATTCCGACTGTTGATCCCTTTCTCAGGCTCCGGCGCGGCGGATGCGACGTTTCTCAGGTCGACACGCCGACCTGCGCGGCGCGGGTCGGCGTGTCGACCTGAGAAGAGCATTCAGGCGGTGGGTGCCGAGCGCGCGAGCTCCTCGCGGATGCCGACGACGAACGCGTCGATGTCGGCCTCGCTCGTGTCGAACGAGCACATCCAGCGGACCTCGTTGCGCGCGGCATCCCAGTCGTAGAACTTGAAGCCGCGGTCGCGCAGGCGATCGGCGACGCCGGCCGGCAGCACCGCGAAGACGCCGTTCGACTGGGTGGCCTGCGTGAACGACAGGCCGGGCAGCTCGCCCGCGGCGATGCCCGCGTCGAGCGCGTCGCGCAGGCGACGGGCCATGGCGTTCGAGTGCCCGGCGTTGCGCAGGTAGAGGTCGCCGTCGAGCAGGGCGATGAGCTGTGCCGAGACGAACCGCATCTTCGACGACAGCTGCATGTTGAGCTTGCGCAGGTACTTCAGGCCGGCGGATGCCTCGGGGTCGAGCACCACGATCGCCTCGCCGAGCAGTGCGCCGTTCTTGGTGCCGCCGAAGCTCAGCACGTCGACGCCGGCGTCGCGCGTGAACTCGCGCAGCGGTAGGCCGAGCGAGGCCGCGGCGTTGGAGATGCGAGCGCCGTCCATGTGCAGGCGCATGCCCCGCTCGTGCGCCTGGTCGGCGAGCGCGCGGATCTCGTCGACGGAGTAGGCGGTGCCGAGCTCGGTGGTCTGCGTGATCGAGACGACCAGCGGCTGCGCGCGGTGCTCGTCGCCCCAGCCCCACGCCTCGCGGTCGACGAGGTCGGGCGTCAGCTTGCCGTCGTCGGTCGGTACCGTCAGCAGCTTGATGCCGCCGACCCGTTCCGGCGCGCCGCCCTCGTCGACGTTGATGTGCGCGGTCGAGGCGGAGATCACCGCACCCCATCGGGGAAGCATCGACTGGAGGGCGGTGACGTTCGCGCCGGTGCCGTTGAACACGGGGTACACCTCGACGGGGTCGCCGAAGTGGCGCGCGAACACGTCGTGCAGGCGCTCGGTGTACACGTCGTCGCCGTACGCGACCTGATGGCCGCCGTTCGCGGCGGCGATCGCGGCGAGCACCTCGGGGTGGACGCCGGAGTAATTGTCGGAGGCGAAGCCGCGGATGGCAGCGTCGTGCAGGGGCTGGAACTCGTGGGTCACCGGACGATTCTTCCAGACCGGCCGGCGCGGTCCGCATGTGAACGGCGCGTGAACTCGCCGCGCAAGGGCTTGACCGCGCTCGTCGTGACCGGGAGCGTGGTCGGGTGCACGATTCGTCGAAGTCCCTGGTCCCCTACATCGCAGGGTTCGCCCTCTGCGTGGGCGCGGTGTTCGCGTTGGTCGCGTGCACGTCGCCCGCCGACGCGGGCGCAGACCAGGGCAAGGGGAGCACGGCGGCGGTCGTCGAGCAGCACGGGGGCTGACCCCGGCGCGACCGACGGCGACCCGCGACATCCTGCCGGATCGGGCACGGGGGATACCGGCGGTCGGAGGTCCTCGGTAGCCTCGCCCCCATGTCCGACGAAGTGCCGGAGCCCGGCGCCGGGCGGCTGCGCGAGCCCGAGCCGGTATCGGATGGCGCGGCTGCGGCGTCGAATCCCGAGCCGCCGCCGAACGGCATGCGCGTATTCGTGCAGCTGCTCGCGAACACGATGATCGCGAACGTCACGACGAGCTTCCTCTGGTTCGCGCTCACGTTCTGGGTGTACCTCGAGACCCGGTCGGTGCTCGCGACGGGCATCATCGGCGGGGCGTACATGCTGCTCATCGCGTTCTTCGCGATGCTGTTCGGCACGATCGTCGACCGGCATCGCAAGCACGGCGTGATGGTGTTCTCGAGCGTGGTCACGCTGGGGGCGTTCGTCGTCGCGGGCATCGTGTACCTGCTGCAGCCCGAGTCGGCGCTCGTCGACCTGGGCGGGCCGTGGTTCTGGGTGTTCTCCGGCATCATCCTGTTCGGGTCGGTCGTCGAGCACATGCGCAACATCGCGCTGTCGACCACCGTGACGCTGCTCGTGCCGGTCGACCGGCACGCGAACGCGAACGGCATGGTCGGTACGGTGCAGGGGCTGGCGTTCATCGTGACGAGCGTGTTCAGCGGACTCGCGATCGGGCTGCTCGGAATGGGCTGGACGCTCGCGATCGCCATCGCACTCACCCTGATCGCCCTCGTCCACCTGCTGTTCCTGCGCGTTCCCGAGGCGCAGCCGACGCCCGACGGCGAGCACGCCCCGGCGATCGACGTGCGCGGCAGCGTCACCGCGATCCGCGCCGCGCCCGGACTGCTGGGCCTGATCCTGTTCGCGACGTTCAACAACCTCATCGGCGGCGTCTACCTCGCGCTCATGGACCCGTACGGCCTCACGCTGTTCCCCGTCGAGGTGTGGGGCATCGTGCTCGGCGTCTCGTCGACCGGCTTCATCATCGGTGGCCTGGCGATCGCGAAGTTCGGCCTCGGTCGCAACCCGATCCGAACCATGCTGCTCGTGGTGGTCGCCATGGGCGTGCTCGGCGCGCTGTTCACGATCCGCGAATGGTGGTGGCTGTATGCCGCCGGCATCTTCGCCTACATGGCGCTCGTGCCGGCGGTCGAGGCGTCCGAGCAGACGGTGATCCAGAAGGTCGTGCCGTTCACGCGCCAAGGGCGCGTATTCGGCTTCGCGGCCGCGGTCGAGTCGGCGGCCGCGCCGATCACGTCGTTCCTCATCGCCCCGATCGCCGAGTTCTGGATCATCCCGTACATGGATTCCGAGGGCGGGCAGGCCGCCTGGGGCTGGGCGGTCGGCGAGGGCGACGCGCGCGGCATCGCACTCGTGTTCCTCTTCGCCGGGCTCATCATGGTCGCGCTGGCGTTGTGGGCCTTCACGACGCGGTCGTACCGCCTGCTCTCGGCGGAGTACGCGGGCAACGACGAGTCGGTCGCGGCGGCCGAGCCGACCGACGTCGATCGCATCGCATCCGAGCCGCGCAGCTGACGGGGCGGCGGCCTCGGCAGCGTATTTTCAGGAACTGTACCTATAGAATGCAGTAACTGCATTTCCTCGTGCAATGACTGAAGGGACCGCTCCACATGAAATCCCCCGCCGCCACCGTCCCGCCCGACGGGGCTCCGATGCACCCGAGTGCCGCCGAGACGATCCTCCGGGCTTCCGACCTGACGCGCACCTACGGCCGAGGCGAGACCCGGTTCGACGCGCTCAAGGGCGTGAGCCTCGACGTCATCCGCGGCGAGTCGCTCGCGATCGTCGGCAAGTCCGGCTCCGGCAAGTCGACGCTCATGCACCTCCTCGCACTTCTGGATCGGCCGTCCTCCGGGGCGGTCGAGATCGACGGCCGCGACGTCGCCCGCGCTTCCGCCGCCGAGGTCAATCGGCTGCGCAACCGGCGTTTCGGCTTCGTGTTCCAGCAGTTCTTCCTCGCGCCCGGTCAGACCGTGCTCGAGAACGTGAGCCTCCCGCTCGTCATCGCGGGCGTTCCCCCGCGCGAGCGGAACCGGCGCGCCATCGCCGCGCTGGAGGCGCTGGGCCTCGCCGACAAGGCGAGGAACCGAGCGAACGATCTCTCCGGCGGGCAGAAGCAGCGTGTGGTCATCGCCCGGGCGCTCGTGAACGAGCCCGAGGTGATCTTCGCCGACGAGCCGACCGGGAATCTCGACACGGCCACAGGCGGGCAGGTCGAGGAGATCCTCTTCGGCCTACAGCGCGAGCGCGGGCTGACGCTCGTGGTCGTGACCCACGACGACGATCTCGCTGCCAGGTGCGATCGAAGGATCACCATCGCCGACGGCGTGATCGTCGACCAGGCCGACCACCGGGCCTCGGCCCTCCTCGAGGGAGACCGCGCATGAAGTCCTCCGACCTCGTCGCCGCAGCGACCCGCAATGCCTTCCGCAGCAAGCTGCGCACGACGCTCACGGTGCTGAGCCTCTTCGTCGGCGCGTTCACGCTGACCCTCACGACGGCGCTCGGCGCCGGCGTCAGCGACTACGTCACCAAGCAGGTGGCCGCGCTCGGCGCCGACGACGTCCTCCTCGTGACCCCCGCCGCGTCGACCGACACCACCGACGGACCCGACGAATACGACCCCGACGGCCGGCAGCAGTCGAGCCAGGCCGGCCCGCTCGGCAGTGGCACGCTGCTCGACGACGACGACCTCGAGGCGATCGAGGCGATCGACGGCATCGACCGGGTGGAACCCGTGCAGCAGGTGACGGTCGACTGGATCGCGGCCGCCGGCACCGCCACCGGCACGCGCTTCGAGCTCGAGGTGAACCCGACGTCCTCCATCGCCCGCAGCGACCTCGTCGCAGGCGACCAGCTCGAACAGGATGCCGATGCAGCACAGGTCGTGCTGCCCGAGGACTACGTCGATGCCCTCGGCTTCCGCGACGCGGAGAGCGCGGTCGGCGAGCGCGTGCAGCTCGGATACACCGATGCGGTCGGCGAGGAGGCGAGCACCGACGCGATCGTCGTCGGCATCGCCCGGACGAGCCTGCTCGCCGCGGGTGCCGGCGCGAACGAGGTGCTGGTGTCGGAGATCGCCGATGCGCAGGCTGTGCCGGGTGGGCGCGATGCCTACGCCATCGCGGTGGCCTACCTCGAGCCCGCCGCATCCGGCGATGCGGCGGCCGCGGGTGGCGCCGCCGGCTCGGCCGACGGCGTCGACGTCACCGCGATCAAGGCCGATCTCGCGGCCGCCGACCTCGCCGGCCAGACGGTCGAGGACCAGCTCGGCGTCATACAGACCGTCATCAACGGGATCATCGGCGTCCTC
This sequence comes from Agromyces sp. NPDC029043, assembly GCF_055564615.1. NCBI lineage: Bacteria > Bacillati > Actinomycetota > Actinomycetes > Micrococcales > Microbacteriaceae > Agromyces > Agromyces sp. NPDC029043. The sequence goes on from NZ_JBVHVX010000024.1 coordinate 5,751, forward strand.
AGCGCATTCGCCGTGGTCGCCCTGATCGCGGCATCCTTCGGAATCGTCAACACCCTCCTGATGAGCGTGCAGGAACGCACCCGCGAGATCGGCCTGATGAAGGCGATGGGCATGTCGAACGGCCGCGTGTTCGGGCTGTTCAGCCTCGAGGCCCTCGTCATCGGCTTCCTCGGCGCAGGGCTCGGCGCACTCGCCGCGATCGGCGTGGGCGGAGCCATCTCCCAGGTCGCCGCCGCGGGGCCGCTTGCCGAACTGCCCGGCCTCACGCTGCTCCTGTTCGATCCGGTCACCGTCACGGTCGTCGTCGCCGTCATCATGCTGATCGCGTTCCTCTCCGGCGTGCTGCCCGCACGGCGCGCAGCCCGCCAGGACCCGATCGAGTCGCTACGGTACGAGTAGACGAAGGAGCCCGCAGACCATGTCGAATCCATCCGCCGGGCGCCGCCGGGGCGTCGCCGAGACGACCGCCGCGATCGAGCGCGCCGCCGTCGCCCTCGTCGCGGAGCTCGGCTACGACGCGGTGACGGTCGACATGGTCTGCGAGGCCGCCGGAGTCAGCCAGCGCACGTTCTTCAACCACTTCAAGACGAAGGATGCCGCGCTGCTCGGACATGACCTGCCGACGATCGACGAGCGGGCCGCCCGCGCCTTCATCGTCTCGGACGGCCCGCTGCTGGCCGAGGCCGTCGGGCTCGTTCGCATCGACCCGGCCCTGATCCCCGTCGATCCGGCCCTGGTGGCCGAGCGGATCCGGGCGATCTCCGCACAACCCGTGCTGCTCGCGAAGCAGATGGAACGGCTCGCGGCGATCGAGGGGGAGCTGCGCGAGATCATCGAGCTGCGCCTCCGGCGCGGTGCCGCCGACGCGGGCACGGATCTCGGCGAGGGAGCGGATCTCGCGGAGGAGGCCGAGCTCGTCACGCACATCCTCGCCGGGGTCATGCGCTACGTCGGCATCGCGTGGGCGAGACGCGCCGGACAGGCGGGGTCGGCGGCGCCGATCGGTCCCGAGTCCGTCCAGGCGGTCCTCGCGCGCGTGCTGCCCAAGCTCGGCTGACCTCCGCGGGCGCGCGGCTGCGCGGTGCGCCTCAGCGCAGCCGATAGTGCAGCGTCACGTGCCCCGACGGATGCGTCACCGCGTGATCGAGCGCGAGCGCGCGCTGTCCGAGCCCCGCCGGCGTGAACGATCGGCCGGCGCCGATGAGCACGGGTACGATGCGCAGCCGCAGCTCGTCGACGAGTCCTGCCTCGAACAGCCCGTCGGCGAGCTGCAGGCTGCCCCACACGACCGTGGCGTCGAACCGCTGCTTCAGTCGGGCGACGGATGCTGCGGCATCCCCTCGCAGCACCTCGATCTCGCCGTCGCCCCACGGCGCGCGCTCGAGCGTGTTCGAGACGACGTGCTTGGGCAGTCGGGCGATCGGCTCCGCGACCGGATCCACCGCGGGGTCGGCGCCCGGCCAGTAGTCCGCGAACATGCGGTAGGTGTCGCGGCCGAGCAGGATCGCGTCGACCCCCTGGAGCCAGTCGAGCTGCTCGCGGTCGATCGGCCCCGTGCCGGCCTCGACGTCGCCAGCGACCTCGGGCGACAGCTCGAAGAACCCGATGCCGCCGTCGGGGTCGGCAGCGTAGCCGTCGGCCGAGACGATCTGCTCGACGATGAGGCGACCCATCAGCGTGCGCTCCGATCGAGGCCCGCGGCGAGCTGCTCGCCGAGCAGGTCGAACGCCGAGTCCCAGCCGTCGTAGACGTTCTCGTCGCCCGGCGCGCCGGCGACGCCGCGCAGGTGGAAGAGCATCTCGGTGCGGCCGCCGTCGAGTTCGCGCAGGTCGACCGTGATGACGGGCGCGGTGTCATCCGGGTCGCCGGGCGACGCCCAGGTGAAGACGAGCCGCTTCGGCGGGTCGACCTCGCGGTAGACGCCCACCGTCGGGTAGGTGGCGCCGTCGGCGGGGTTCACCATGGTGTAGGCGTACCGTCCGCCGGGCCGGGCGTCGACGGCGACGCTGCCCTCCTCGATCTCGATGCCGCGCGGGTGCCACCATTCCGCGGCGTCGGCCGATTCGGTCCACGCGCGCCAGACGAGCTCGCGCGGGGCGTCGAAGACGCGGGTGATGGTGAACTGCGCGTCGGTTGTGCGCTCGTTCATGGGGTCTCCCCTTTCATGCGGCGGAGTTGCTCGTCGAGCAGGTCGAATCGCTCGTTCCACTCGCCCCGGTGCCGCTCGACCCAGGTGGACGCCTCGTCGAGCGGCTCGGTGCGCAGCGAGCACGTGCGCCATTGCGCAGTGGCCGTGCGCTCGATGAGCCCGGCGCGCTCGAGCACGTTCAGGTGTTGCGAGATCGCGGGGCGGCTCATCGAGAACGGTTCGGCGAGCGCGCCGACCGTGGCCGGGCCGGCATGCAGGCGCGACAGGATGGCGCGGCGAGTGGGGTCGGCCAGCGCATGGAAGACCCGGCTCAGCTCGTCATCCGCCGCCTTCACGTAAGCAACTCCTTAATTAATGATGTGCTTACGCTACGCCGGTGCACCTTGGTCGTCAAGCGCCGTGTGACGCCTGAGGCGGGCGCTCGTAGGCAAGTAAGGCTAAGCTAACCTTGCCCGCAGTCGACGGGCCCTCACCTTCCACCGACCGATGGAGTCAGCACGCCCATGCGCGCACGCCGCGGAATCGCCCTCGCCACCGCCGGTCTCACGGCCGCCCTCGCCCTCACCGGCTGCACCGCCGGCCCGGCCGATGAGGAGGGGACGCTCACCGTCTACATCGGCCGCGACGAGGAGCTCGTCGCGCCGCTCATCGAGCAGTTCACCGAGGAGACCGGCATCGAGGTCGAGGCGCGCTACGCCGCGACGCCCGAGCTCACCGCGCTCCTCCTCGAGGAGGGCGAGCGCACTCCCGCGCAGGTCTTCCTCTCGCAGGATGCCGGCGCGCTCGGCGCGCTCGCCGACGCCGGCCTCGAGGCGGAGATCCCGGCCGAGCTCGCCGACCTCATCCCCGACGGGTTCACCTCGCAGGACGATTCGTGGATCGGCGTCACCGGCCGCGCACGCGTCATCGCGTACGACGGCGAGCAGCTGTCGGACGCCGACGTGCCCGACACCGTCGACGCGCTCGTCGGCGAGGAGTGGAACGGCCAGGTCGCGTTCGCCCCCGGCAACGCCAGCTTCCAGTCGTTCATCACCGCGATGCGCGTGCTCGAGGGCGAGGATGCCGCGGCGGAATGGGTCGCGGGCATGGCCGCGAACGACCCCGAGCTCACCGAGAACAACCTCGCCTCGCTCGACCTCGTCAACACCGGGCAGACGCAGCTCGGACTCATCAACCACTACTACTGGTTCCGCCAGGCGGCCGAGGTCGGTGCCGAGAACATGCGCGCCCAGCTGAAGTTCCTGCCGGGCGACCCCGGCGGCATCGTGAACGTCACCGGCGCCGCCATCCTGAAGGGCGCGGCCGACGACCCCGACGCGCTCGCGTTCGTCGAGTTCCTGGTGTCGGAGCAGGCCCAGCGGTACTTCGTGGAGGAGACGTTCGAGTACCCGCTGCTGCCCGGGATCGACGCGCCCGAGGGCCTGCCGGCGATCGACACGCTCGTGAACCCGGGGCTCGACCTCAGCGACCTCGACTCCGTCGAGGAGTCGCAGCAGCTCCTCGCCGACAACGGCCTGATCTAGCCTGAGGGGATGACCGCGGTCGCGACCCCGAGCCCCCGCCGTCCCTGGGGGCTGATCGTGGCATCCGTCGTCGCGGTCGCGGTCGCCGCCATCCCCGTCGTGCACCTCGTGGTGCGGGTCGCCTCGGCCGACCCGGCCGAGCTCGCGGCGGTGTTCGAGCGGCCGCGGATCCCGCTGCTCGTCGGCAACTCGGTGCTCCTCGCGACGTCCGTCACCCTCACCGCGGTCGCGCTGGGCGTGCCGAGCGCCTACCTGCTCGCCCGCACCCGGCTGCGCGGGCGGGGCTTCTGGGCGGTGCTCGCCGCGCTGCCGCTCGCCATGCCGTCGTACCTCGCGGCGTACGGATGGCTCGCGTGGCAGCCGTCGATGCAGGGCTTCTGGGCCGCCTGGCTCGTGCTCAGCTTCGTCTCGGTGCCGTACGTGACGCTGCCCGTCGCGGCGGCATTGCGCATCGGCAGCACCGGCCTCGACGACGTCGCCCGCACGCTCGGGCGCGGCCCGCTCGGCTCGTTCATGCTCGGCACCTGGCCGCAGATCCGTCCGGCGGTGCTCGCGGGCGCCCTGCTCGTGTGCCTCTACACGCTCGCCGACTTCGGCGGCGTCGCGCTGTTCCGCTTCCCGGTGCTGACGACGGCCATCCAGCAGGCGTACTCGGCGAGCTTCAACCGCGACGAGGCGGCCGTGCTCGCGGTGCTGCTCGTGACCCTCGCCCTGCTCGTCGTGGTGGGCGAGCAGTTCGCGCGCGGCCGGGCGGCGCGGCGCATCCACGCGGCGCCCGCGACGGGACGGCGGCGGATGACGCGCCTCGGCCGCTGGACCGCGCCGGGCGTGCTGCTGCTCGCGATCGTGCCGGCGGTCGCGGTGCTCGTGCCAGTGGCGGTGCTCCTGGCGCGGGTGCTCTCGGCCGAGACGCTGCGCGCGTTCGACGCCGCGAACCTCGCACAGGCGATCGGCAACACCATCCTGCTCGCGGCCGGCGGCGCGGTGGTCGCCGTGGCGCTCGCCCTGCCGATCGGGGTCCTGGCGGCTCGCCATCGCGGGAGACTCGTGCGGGCGATCGAGTCGACGGGGTACCTCGCGCTCGGCCTGCCGGGCATCGTGGTCGGCCTGTCGCTCGTGTTCTTCTCGCTCAGCGTCGTGCCGGCGCTGTACCAGACTGCGCTCGTGCTCGCGTTCGGCTACGGCGTGCTCTTCATGCCGAAGGCGATCGGGTCGATCCGCGCCGCGACGGGCCAGGTGCCGACCTCGCTCGAGGACGTCTCGCGCACGCTCGGCAACTCCCGCACCCGCACGTGGCTCACGGTGACGGCCCGCCTCGCACGCCCGGGCATCTTCGCGGCCGCGCTGCTCGCCGCCGTGAGCGCCATGAAGGAGCTGCCCGCGACCCTCATGCTGCGCCCGACCGGCACCGACACGCTCGCGGTCGAACTCTGGCAGCGCACGGATGTCTCGGCCTACGGCGCCGCCGCGCCCTACGCGGTGGCGCTGCTGCTGGTCGCTGCGGTGCCCGCGTTCCTGCTCTCCGACGCCCGCGCAGGGCGGGAGGCGACCCGGGAGGCGATCGCGCCCGACGTGGCCGCGGGCCCCGCGGCGCGGGAGCCGATCCGGGAGGTGATCGCGTGAGCCGGCTCGAGGTCCGCGACCTGACCGTCGGCTACGAGGTCGGCCCGGTGCTCCACGCGGTCGACGTCGAGGTGCCGCACGGCGAGCTGCTCGCGATCGTCGGCCCGAGCGGCTGCGGCAAGACGACGCTGCTGCGCACGATCGCGGGCCTGCTCCGGGCGCAGTCGGGCGAGATCCGAATCGGGTCGCGCATGGTGACGACGCACGGCATCCACCTCGCGCCCGAGAAGCGCCGTATCGGCTGGGTGCCGCAGGACGCGGCGTTGTTCCCGCACTTGACGGTCGCCGAGAACGTCGCGTTCGGCATGCTCGCGGGCCGCGGCTCGTCGCGGGCCGCCCGTCGGGCCGCGAAGTCCGACGAGGTGCGGCGCCTGCTCGACCTGGTCGACCTGACCCCGCTGGCGCACCGCGCGCCCGGCCAGCTCTCGGGCGGGCAGGCGCAGCGCGTCGCGCTCGCCCGTGCGCTCGCGTCGGCTCCCGAGCTCGTGCTGCTCGACGAGCCGTTCGGCGCGCTCGACCCGATGCTGCGGGCCGACCTCCGTGCGTCGGTGCGCGAGCTGCTGCGCGCCGAGGGCGTGACCGGCATCCTCGTCACCCACGACCAGGCGGAGGCGCTGTCGGTCGCCGACCGGGTCGCCGTGATGCGCGGCGGCGAGGTCCTCCAGCTCGGCACGCCCGAGGAGGTCTACCGCGTGCCCGCGACGCCGTGGGTGGCGGGCTTCGTGGGCGATGCGGTGTTCCTGCCCGGGGTGCTGCACGGCGACGAGGTCGCCACGTCGATCGGGCGACTCCGGGCCGTGCCGGTGGCGGATGCCGCGGGCCTCGTGCCGCAGGACGGCGAGCAGGTGACCGTGCTCGTGCGCCCCGAGGAGCTGCGCGTGCTGCCCGCCCCCGCGCCATCCGCTGCGCCATCGGCCGCCCCCGCGGTCGGCCCCGGGGCATCCGCCGACCTCGACGGCGTGGTGACCGACGTCGAGTACACCGGGCACGACGCGATGCTCGCGGTCTCGCTCGCCGACGGGCAGCGCCTACGCGCCCGCGTGACGGCGTCGGGGCTCGTGCCGCGCGGCACCGACGTGCGCGTCTCGGTCGCGGGCGCGGTGCTCGCGTACCGCCCCGAGAGCTGACCGCGGCGATCCCAGCGCGAGGCGATCGGCGCCGCGCGCCGGGAGCGGCGCTCGAAATGGAGCCGGGCCGTGCCCCATGGGGAGCACGGCCCGACTCGGTCTTGGTGCGGCCGGCGGATCCCGCCAAGGTTCGTTCTCCGGCCGCACCGGCCTGGGTCGCGGCTCCGGGACCGGAGCGCGGAGCGCGTGGCCCCGGAGCCGCGTGTTCTGCTACAGGTTCGCGATCACCGCCTCGGCCGCGCGGATGACCAGCGCCGCAGCGTCGGCATCGGTGCGGATGCGGTTCGGCACCTGCGTGACGATGAACTCGAGACGGGCGGTGGCCGTCGCGGTGTCACCGGCGGCGAGGGCCGCGTCGACCTCTGCGAGCACATCGCCGAAGGACGCCTCGACACCGCGGGTGATGCTGCCGTCGTCCTCGAGTGCGCCGAGCAGCGCGCGGATGTCGCTCACCGACGTCGTGAACTCGAACTGGTCGAGGTCCACACCGCCCGTGGAGGTCACCACGATGCGTCCGGTGCCCTCGGGGATCACGGTCAGCGGAACCGAGATCTCCTGCCACGCGGCGGAGTCGACCTCGAACGAGCCGAGCACGTCGCCGTCGGCGTCGCCCCAGTGCAGCGTGATCTCGCCGTCGCCCTTGGCGCGGAGCTCCACGCCGGTGATGCCGCCGAGCTCCACCGGGTCGTAGGCGATCCACTCGCCCTCGCCGAGGCCGCTCAGGTAGCGGAAGCCCGCTGCCGTCTGGTCGTCGACGACCGTCGTCTCGCCGCTCTTGGCGTCGGAGTGCTCGGCCTGCAGCGCGCGCGGGTTGAGCAGCACGACATCGTCGCCCGCGAGGGCCGGGGCGGTGGCGGTACCCGCGTCGGTGTACGAGGCACCGATCTGGGCGTAGATGTTCTCGGTCTCACCGTGGCCGGCCTCGAGCGACGTCTGGATGGTCGCCGTGCAGCCGGTGCCCGTGAAGATCGGGTGCGTGTGGGTGTTGTCGTGGCCGAGGCCGTAGCTCCACAGCACGCGGCTGCAGTCGATGGTCTCGTCGGGGTCGGTGACCTTCACCTCGAACGCGACCTCGTCGCCCCAGTCGATGAACGAGCCGTCGACCGGCGAGACGATCTCCACGACCGGCGCCGTGTTGCCGACGGTGATCGTGACCGAAGCCAGGCTCACGCGACCGCTGGCATCGGTGACCCGCACCCGGGCCTGGTACTGGCCGTCCTCCTCGTAGGTGTGCGAGGCGACCGCGTCACCCTCGGTGAAGGTGCCCGTGTTCTCGAAGTCCCACGCGAAGCTCAGCGCGAGGTCGTCGGGGTGCGACGAACCGGAGGCGTCGAACTCGACCGCGAGCGGACCGTCGCCCGAGGTGACGGAGGCTTCGACGACCGCCCGCGGACCCTTGGTGCCCACGACGTAGTCGATCCGGTAGAGACCCGCGTCGGGGTTCGGGCGGAAGAAGCCATCACCGTAGTTGAGCACGTACAGCGATCCGTCGGGACCGAACTCCATGTCCATCACGTTGTCCCACGCGCCGAGGGTCGCCCCGCCGAGCGCGGCGTTCGGCAGGAAGTCCTCGATCTTCGTGACGGCGCCGTCGGGGTCGTCCTGCGAGAAGGCGAAGGCGCGGTCCCGCGAGAACTCGCCCATGAACGCCTTGCCGTCCCAGTACGCCGGGAACTTCGTCGGCGACGCGTTCTCCTCGTCGTAGCGGTAGGTCGGGCCGCCCATCGGGGCCTGGCCGCCCGAGCCGAACTCGGGCCACGGCTGGTGCGTGGGCTGGTCGCCGTACCAGAGCTGAGGAGCGGTGGCCGACGGCAGCTGCTGGAGGCCCGTGTTGTACGGCGACGGGTTCACGAGCGTGCCGTTGCAGTCGTACCATCCGCGCACGGTGAGCGTCTCGTAGTCCCAGTTGCTGTAGTTGGCGTTGGGACCGTGGCAGAACGGCCAGCCGCCGTTGATCGGCACGGTCGTGCTCTGCCACTCGACGTAGCCCATCGGGCCGCGGTCGACGTTCGCAGTGCCCGCGTCGGGACCGTAGTCGCCCCACGTGACCGCCCCGGTCGCCGGGTCGAAGTCGATGCGGAACGGGTTGCGGAGGCCCATCGCGAAGATCTCCGGCCGTGCGCCGGCCGTGCCGGGCGCGAAGAGGTTGCCCGCCGGGATCGTGTACGAGCCGTCCTCCTGCACGTCGATCCGGAGGATCTTGCCGCGCAGGTCGTTCGAGTTGCCGGCGCCGCGACGAGCGTCGAACCCGGGGTTGAATCCCGCGCGGTCGTTCATCGGCGCATAGCCGCTCGCGCCGGGCGCGCTGGCCGGGGTGTTGTCACCCGTGGCGAGCAGCACGTTGCCGTCGTTGTCGAAGGCGACGTCGCCCGCGACGTGGCAGCACTGTCCGCGCTGGACCTCGACCTTGATGATCTTCTGCTCGGTCGCGAGGTCGAGCGAGCTCGTCGCCGCGTTCCACTTGAAGCGGCTGAGCTGGTTGTAGCCCTTCCACTGCTCCCAGTACGAGGCATCGGCGCCGGCGGGCAGCGTGTTCGGGGCCGATCCGGTGGGCGTGGTGGAGGGGTACGGCGCGTCCATCACGCGGGGCGCGTAGTACAGGTAGACCCAGCCGTTCTGCTCGAAGTCGGGGTCGAGGGTGATCGTCTGCAGGCCGTCCTCGGAGTTGGCGTAGACGTCGATCGTGTTGACGACGGAGGTCGTGCCCTGGGAGGGATCGGTGAGGCGGACCTGGCCGCCGCGCGTGGTGTGCAGCACGCGCGAGTCGGGCAGGACGGCCATGTCGATCGGCTCGGCGACATCCCTCGTGAGGGTGACGCGCTCGTAGTTCGCCCACGTGGTGGCCGAGACCAGGTCCCCGTGGTCCTGCCCGTCATGGGCGGCGGCGGGCCCCGCGACCGCGGCCGAGACCGCGACGGCGGCCCCGATCACGAGCGCCGCGAGGCGTGAACGTGCGATGTGCATGGATGTGCTCCAGTCAATGAGGAGGAGGTTCGGCGGGATCCATGTGGTGCCGGGCCGCGCGGGGTAAGGCACCGCGCGGCCCGGAGTATCGCGTCAGCCGCGCAGGGCGGCCAGGTTGGCGTACGACGACGCCGCGTTCTGCAGCGACAGCGCAGGCGTCGCGGGCGCCGGCACGGTGGCCGCGTTGTCCTGCTCGTACATCGCGTTGTGGTAGCCCTTGGCGCCGATCCGCTGGAAGAACGTCGTGTAGTCGATGTCTCCCTGACCGAACGGGACGATGGAGTATCCGGCGGCGCTGGTGTTCTTGGCGCCGTCCTTCGCGTGGAACAGCGGGAACCGAGTGGTCTGCTCGGCCACGAGGCCGGCCGGGTCGAACCAGTCCTCTACCACCGTGCCGTCGGGCGCGGTGTAGCTCTGGAACCGGTGCTGGGCCACGTGCGCCCAGTAGACGTCCATCTCGAGGTACACGTAGTTCGGGTCGGTGTTCTGCAGGAACCACTCGAGGCGGCGGAGACCGCTCGAACGGGTCGGGCGGCCGAGCGCGTCGAGCGGGCCGCTGTCGAGCAGGAAGCTGTACGCCGCGTCGTGGTTGTGCGTGTACAGCTTGAGCCCGTGCGACGCCGCGCGCTCGCCCAGGATGTTCCAGCGGTCGGCCGCCGCCTGCCAGTCGGCGAGGTACGAGCTGCTCGTCGGGTCGTTGCCGGTGCCGATGTGGCCGAAGCCGAGGATGTTCGCGATCTCGCACGCCTGGTCGAACGCGAGCAGCGTGGCATCCGTGATCGTGCCGGGGATCGTGCCGTGGTTGCCCTCGGCCTCGAGCCCGTTGTCGTCGAGCCACGTGCGCAGCAGCTGCGCGCCGGCGACGTTGTTCACGTTGCCGCCCTCGGCGTTCGCGTGCTGGTTGTAGCCGGCGAACTCGATCTGCTTGTAGCCGATGCGCGCCAGTTCCTGGAGGACCTCCTTGAAGCCCGAGGGCAGGTCGGTGGTGTTCGGGTCGCGGCTGATGGCGTCGCGAACCGTGTAGAGGATGATGCCCCGCTTGCCGGGCGGGACGAGCACGCCGTTGCCGCCTCCGGCCGCGGCCGCCGCGGGTGCGGCGTGCGCGTGCGTGTGGCCGCCCGCGAGGCCGACCGCCGCGGCGGCGGCCATGCCCGTGGTGGCCGCCAGCAGCTGCCGGCGAGTCAGGCCGAGGCTGCGCCCGAGGACCCGGGCGTCGTGCTCAGCCTGTTCCGTCAGTTCATCCATGATGCTCCCTTGCACTGAACCGTTTTCCGTAGGGACGGCGCGAGGGGAATGACCTGAGTGCCACTCTTCGCGCCGTTGCTCGTGAGTTGGCGTCCACGAACTTTTTCGGAGGCTACGGCATTTGTTCGGCTGAGGTCAAGCAAAAGCATTCGTGATATGCGCGACTTTTCACATTCCACGACAAAAGCCTCGAAGTGCAGTGGGAAACGTACGTGCGATCGGATGCGTCCTTGGGCCAACCTCGTTCGAGGGGCATGATGGAACCCATGACTCGTCCGGGGGGCCGCGAATGACCGCTCCCGGGCGGGCTCCGACCGACGGGACCGCCGCGCGACGGGTGCAGGGCACGTACTACACGCTCATGCTCGGCAACACGCTCGCGGCGTCGTTCATCTGGGGCATCAACACGCTGTTCCTCCTCGACGCGGGGTTGTCGAACCTCGAGGCGTTCGCCGCGAACGCCTTCTTCAGCCTCGGGATGTTCGTGTTCGAGATCCCCACCGGCGTGGTCGCCGACACCCTCGGTCGACGCATGTCCTACCTGCTCGGAACCCTCACCCTCGCCGTCACGACGGCGATGTACTGGCTGCTCTGGGTCTGGCAGTCCCCGTTCTGGGCGTGGGCGATCGTGTCGGTCCTGCTCGGGCTCGGCTTCACGTTCTTCTCCGGTGCGGTCGACGCCTGGCTGGTCGACGCGCTGCACGCCACGGACTACACGGGCAGCCTCGAGGCGGTGTTCGGCCGAGCCGTCATCGTCGGCAACGTGGCCATGCTCAGCGGCTCCGTCCTCGGCGGCATCATCGCGCAGCTCACGAACCTCGGCGTCCCGTTCCTCGTGCGGGCCGGCATCCTCGTCGTCATGTTCGTGGTCGCCGCACTCCTGATGCGCGACCTCGGCTTCACGCCCGAGCGCGGCGCCGGCCCCCTGGCCGCCACGAGGAACGTCCTGCGCGCATCGGTGCGCTACGGCCTCGGCAACCGGCCCGTCCGCTGGCTCATGCTCACCACGCCGTTCACCACGGGGGTCGGCTTCTACGCGTTCTACGCGCTCCAGCCGTACCTGCTCGAGCTGTGGGGCGACGAAGGCGCCTACTCGATCGGGGGCCTCGCGGCGGCACTGCTCTCGGGTGCCGGCATCGTCGGCGGCATCCTCGCCCCGTACGTCCGTCGCCGCTTCCGCAAGCGCACGTCGGTCATCCTGCTGGCAGCCGCGTCGAGCTCGCTCGTGCTCGTGGCGCTCGCGTTCACGGCGAACTTCTGGGTCGCGGTCCTCCTCATCGCCGTGTGGGGTGTCGCCTCGTCCATCGACGATCCGGTGCACCGCGCGTATCTGAATGACATGATCCCCTCGAAGCAGCGCGCCACCGTGCTCTCGTTCGACTCCCTCCTCGGCAGTGCGGGCGGCGCGGTGGTCCAGCCGGTGCTGGGCCGGTCGGCCGACCTCGGCGGATACGGCTGGTCGATGCTCTGGAGCGGCGTGATCCAGGCGCTCGCGATCCCGTTCGTGCTCCTCAGCCGTGCCGAGGGCGACCCGGCCGACACCGCGCGCGAGGTCACCCCGAGTGGGCAGCCGGGCGACGAGCCGGCCGCGGATGTCGCGGTGCCGCCGCCCGCGGAATGACCGGCGGCATCGCGACCGCGCGAGCGCGGCTCACGCCGCGGGCAGTGCCGCTCCCGTCGGCCCGGACCCGCGCCGCTCACGCAGGACGTCGCGGAAGAGCGCGACGTAGTCCTCCGCCATCCGCCGGTCGGTGAACCGCTCCTCTGCGGCGGCGCGGCACGCGGCGCGCTCCAGTGCTCCCGCCTGCGACAGGGCGGACGCGAGGTCGTCGCGGCTCGATCGCACGAACCCTGTGCGGCCCTCCTCCACGATCTCCCGGACCGAGCCGCGCGGCGTGGCGATGACCGGCGTCCCGGCCGCGAGCGCCTCGATCATGACGAGCCCGAACGGCTCGTCCCACTGGATCGGGTTCAGCAGTGCCAGCGAGTTGCCCATCAACTCGTACTTCTCCTCGGCCGACAGCTCGCCGAGGTACTCGGCGTTCGATCCGAGCAGCGGGCGCACGGCCTCGTCGAAGTACTCCTGCTCGGCCGGCTCCTGCATCTTCGCCGCGATCCGGAGCGGTATCCCGGCGGCGGACGCCGCCTCGATCGCCTCCGGGATGCCCTTCGTCGGACTCATCCGGCCGACGAAGCACGCGGCGTCGCCGCCGGGCCCCACCGGGATGGGGTCGACTCCGATGCCGTGGTGGATGACCCGGGCGATCGGCACCGGGCCGGCGAGGGACGCCTGGTTCTCGGAGATCGCGACGTACGAGACATCCGGCGACCCGGCGAGGTACAGCTCCTGCTCGAGCGGGATCAGCGGGCCGTGGGCGACGGTGACGACCGGCACACGCGTCGCGAAGCGAGCGAGGATCGGGCCGGCGAGCGTGTTGTCGAGGATCACGTCGACGTCGTCCAGCGCCGCGAACGCGCGGAGCAGGTGCTGCAACTCGTGCGACGTGACGCCCATCTTGGCCGGGTCGGACGGCTCGAACCCCGGGAGTCGCGGCACCGGGCAGGTGCTGTCGGAGGATGCCGCGAGCACGACGTCGTGGCCGAGGTCCTGCAGGGCGCACGCGAGCGTGTCGATGAACGACTCGATGCCGCCGTATGCGCTCGGCGGAATAGGAATCCACGGCGGGGCGATGATGCCGATTCTCATGGGGTCTCCCTTCGGGTGGGAACGGTCGCGAGGGGGCTCGGTTCGTGGTGCAGCGTGATCCCGCGCGGAAGGCCCATCACCGACGTGCCGTTGCGCGAGGTGTCCATCGAGATGCGCTTGCCGGCGAACGGCACGTTGCGGAGGTGGATGTCGCCGAAGTCCGCGACGGAGGTGGGCGCGACCCACACCTCGCCGGTGGGCAGCGACGGGTCGAAGCGCAGCGTGGTGCGCAGCAGGGACAACGGCGTTGCCGCGGCCCAGGCCTGGGGCGAGCAGGACGCCGGGTAGGAGACGGGCTCGGCGTACCCGTCGCGGTCGAAGCCGCAGAAGAGCTCGGGGAGTCGCCCGCCGTAGTGCTTCGCGGCCTCGAACAGGCCCGAGACGATCCGGTTCGCCTCCTCGACGAAGCCGTAGCGCATGAGCCCCGCGGCGATGATCGCGTTGTCGTGCGGCCACACCGAGCCGTTGTGGTAGCTCGCCGGGTTGTAGGCGCCCATGTCGGAGGCGAGGGTCCGAACGCCCCAGCCGGTGTACATCTCGGGCGAGAGCAGGCGCTCGGCGACCGACGCGGCCTTGTCGTCGTCGACGATCCCGCTCCAGAGGCAGTGGCCCATGTTCGACGCGCAGGCGTCGACCGGGCGCTTGTCGCGGTCGAGCGCCACCGCGTAGTATCCGCGGTCGGGCAGCCAGAACCGCTCGTTGAACTCGCGCTTCAGCGTGGCGGCCCGGTCGGCCCAGCGGTCGGCGCCGTCGTGGTCGCCGCGGAGCCGGGCGAGCATGCCGCGCGCGATGAATGCCGCGTAGACGTAGCCCTGCACCTCGCAGAGGGCGATCGGCGCCTGCGCGAGACTGCCGTCGGCGAAGTTGATGCCGTCCCAGGAATCCTTCCATCCCTGGTTGACGAGCCCGTGCTCGTTGAGGCGTTCGTACTCCACGAACCCGTCGCCGTCGCGGTCGCCGTACCGGTCGACCCACTCGATGGCGCGGTCGGCGGCCGCCAGGAGGTCGTCCGCCTCGTCGGGGAGCGCACCCCACCGGGCGAGCTCGCCGAGCACGACGACGTACAGCGGCGTGGCGTCCGCCGTGCCGTAGTACACCGAGCCGCCGCCGAGCGCGAGGTTGGTCTGCGCGCCCAGCCGCACCTCGTGCAGGATCCTGCCGGGCTGCTCCTCAGACGAGGGGACCTCGCGCTTGCCCTGCAGTCCGGCGAGCGTCTGCAGCGTGCCGAGCGCGAGCGTCGGGTCGAGCGGGAGCGCCATCCACGAGGTCAGCAGCGAGTCGCGGCCGAAGAGGGCCATGAACCAGGGCACGCCCGCGGCGATGACCGGCCTGGCGGGATTGGCGGGGTCGAAGATGCGCAGCGAACCGAGGTCGCGCTGGCTCTGGCGGATGACTCGCTCCATCGCGTCGTCGGCCAGCGACGAGGTGGGCGAGGCCGATTGCCACGCGAGGAATCGCCGGGTGGGTTCGCCGGCGGAGCCCGCCTCCGCGTCCGGTCCGAGGTCGACGCTCGCGCTGCCGCCCTCGGGTGCGACGACGATGCGTCGCGTCCACGTCTCGCGGGCGTCGAGGACGACATCGAACCGGATCCGCGACCCGGAGAACTCGGCCCCCTCGGCCGTCACCACGAGGTCCGGGTGCTCGCCGACCGTCGACGCGATGCGCGAGCGGTCGGGCCCCGCCACCCGCATGTCGGCCGGGTGGCGGGCGGCGCGCCCCTCCTTGACCTCGAAGATGTCGGCGAAGTCGGCTTCGAGCACCACCTCGACGCGCACGACCATCGACTCGCGCGAGAAGCTGCGCAGCGTGATCTGCTCGCGCAGGCCCGCGCCGATGCGTCGGTCGCGCTCGACGATCAGCGGCGTGTCGGCCCGTCCCGGGATGTGCCCGGCCCGGCCGACCATCACCACGCGGTCGGGGTGCGGCATCATCGACGACAGCGGCTCGACGGGCGTGCCGTCGACGAGGAGCGTCAGCCGCGAGACCACCCTGGTGTCCCTGTGGAACGCGCCGTGGGGCAGGTCGGGCTCCATGTCGCCGTTCTGCCCCGACACGCAGAACGACGTGCCCTCGACGATCGTCAGGGCACCCGGCCCTGCCGTGTGCGCGAGCGTGTCCGTGTTCCAACCGGTCATGTCACCGCCTCCGAGCCGGAGCGGGCCCACCCGCCCGTGCGACGGGGCGCAACCGCATCCGGCGTCGCCTTCACGCTAGGCGCGGCGATGGCCGCCGGGCAGGCCCTTGACCATGCCGAGGCGACCTGTTAACCCGGCCTCGCTCGCCGGATGCGCGCGAGCGGGCCCGATCAGCCCTCGAGCGTCGTGACGTGGCCGTTGAGGGCGGATGCCGCGGCATCCGTCGACCAGAGATCCACGACCTCGTCGGCCAGGCGCGATTCCAGCCCGGCGAGCGACTTCACGCGGAACGTCACGGCCGCACCCGGCGCGCCGGCCTTGGCGAACCCGTCGGCGAGCGAGCGCATCCACGACTCGCTGGCCGCCTTGACGGCAGTGTAGTTGGCGCCCCCGGCGGTCGGCTTCTCGACCGTCGTCGACGACACGATCGCGATCCGCCCGGCGTCGGAGGCCACGAGATCGTCCCAGAACACGCGGCTCACGTGCCGCAGCGCGGTGAACGAGCGCTCCAGCAGCCGGTAGTCCTCCTCGGTCTGACCGGGGATGCCGCCGCCGCCGCGCCATCCGCCCACCAGGTGCACGACACCGTCGACGTCGCCGACCTTCGCGTGCACGCGCATGGCCAGCTCGAGCACGTCGTCGCCGTCGGTGAGGTCGGCGCGCTCGCCGACCACCCCGGGGATCTCGATCTCGAGCTCGTCGAGGCGGCCCTGGTGGCTGCCCACGACGACCACGCTCGCGCCCGCATCGACCAGCGCGCGCGCGACCACGCGGCCCGAGGCGCTGGTGGCGCCGGCGACGACGACGACGCGGCCGTCGAGTGCGCTGCTCATCCGGGAATCCTCTCATGACGCGAGTCACCCCGGGCGGCGGGGCGGATGCCTCGGGTATCCGCCGTCCCGGGGTGACTCGGCTTCGGGTGGTGCGGTGCGGTGCGCGTCAGGCGTCGCCGGCGGTGATGCCGACCGTCGACTCGATGACCGGCTTCATCTTCTTGTCGAGCGCCTCGTAGAACATCGACAGCGGGAACTCGTCGTCCATCACCAGGTCGGTGTAGCCCTTGGGCGGGCCGGCGAGCACGTCGCGCGGCAGGCCCTCGGCCCAGACCGAGGCCGGGTTCGGCGTGAGCACCCCGCGGACCAGCTCGTATGCGGCGAGCCAATGCGCGGTCTTCGGCCGGTCGATCGACTTCCAGTACAGCTCGTCGATCGCGTCGCCGAGCTCGACCACGGCGTCGGGGACCGCCGCCCAGTCGAAGCTCAGCGAGACGTCGGTCCACTCGAGGACGTGCTTCTGGTGCAGCCAGGCGAACAGGAGCTGCCCGCCGAGGCCGTCGTAGTTCCGTACGCGCGTGCCGGTGATGGCGAAACGGAAGATCCGGTCGAAGATCACCGCGTACTGCACGAGCTTCGCGTGCTCGAGCAGCTGCGTGTCGACGGAGTCGAGCGCCTCGCCCTCGTCGACCCGCTTGCGAAGGCCGCGCTCGATCTTCACCGACTCGCGGAACGCGGTGAGGTCGCAGCGCAACTCCTCCAGCGAGTAGAGGAAGTACGGCATCCGCTGCTTGATCATGAACGGGTCGAAGGGCAGGTCGCCGCGCATGTGGGTGCGGTCGTGGATGATGTCCCACATCACGAACGTGCGCTCGGCCAGCTCCTGATCCTCCAGCAGCGACGCCGCATCTTCAGGCAGTTCGAGCTTCGTGATCTCGGAGGCCGCGCGCACCACCCGGCGGTACCGGGCGGCCTCGCGGTCCTGGAAGATCGCGCCCCACGTGAACGGCGGGATCTCGCGCATCGCGACGGTCTCGGGGAACAGCACGGCCGAGTTGGTGTCGTAGCCCGGAGTGAAGTCGACGAGGCGCAGGCTCACGAAGAGCGTGTTGCCGTAGTCGCCGGCCTCGAGGTGCGCGATGAACTCGGGCCAGATCGTCTCGACGACGAGCGCCTCGACATGCCGGTCGGACGAGCCGTTCTGCGTGTACATCGGGAAGACCACCAGGTGGCGGATGCCGTCGACGCGGTGCAGCTGCGGCTGGAACTCGACGAGCGAGTCGAGGAAGTCGGGCACGCCGAGCCCCTCGGACTGCCAGCGGCGGAAGTCGGCCTGCAGCGCCTCGAGGTACGCGGCCTCGTGCGGGAAGCGCGGCGCGAGGACGGCGACCGACTCGACGATCGCGTCGACGAGCGACGACGCAGCGGCCCGGTCGGCCTCCTCGGGGACCGAGCCGTCCTTGACCTGGAGCGTCTGCAGCGCCGTGGCGGACTCCTTGAGGCGGAGCCAGGCCGGGTCGGTCTCGACGCCGTCGGCGAGCGCGATGAGCTCGGCCGTGATCGCGATGCCGGTCTCGTCCTCGAGAACCTCGGGTTCGCCGACGATCGTCGTCATGGTGGTCTGTGACATCGGAACCTCCGTTCTCTGGCTCGGCGCCGTTGCGGCGACGGATGGCGCGACGGGATCTTCGCGCGATTCAAGGCTACGTGCGCGACCTCCGCGATTGATTGCGGGCCGACGCAGGATTCGTGCGTCGGCGCAATGATCCGCGCTCGCAAGCTGCGAACACCACGATCGGTTGACCCGGCCTCAGGGAGCCCGCGCGCCATCCGGAGCGGCATCCGCCCATTGCCACTGAGGAAGCCTCAGGATTTCCGGGCCCGATGTCAGGTGAGCACCCGGATGGCGCGGCAGCCCGTCCTCCGTACGTTCGCCTCAACCCGAAAGCCACCAGAGGCAAGGAAGGAACCGAACCATGAACACCAAGCCTGCGGCACCAGTGATCTTCACCGTGTCGCTCGTGGTTCTCATCAGCGGCGGTGCAGGCACGGCCGCGTGGGGCGGACCGGTCCGAGACGATCGTGCCGCCACCGTCGTGGGCCTCGCCCGCGGCGAGGTCGTCGTCCGCGACTACCTGTCGCCCAGCAAGGGCCCCGACCCGATCCGGGCCGCGGTCGAGTCCGGCCCCCGGGCCTCGTCCTTCAGCGCGGACGCGCTCCGTGAGCTGCACTCCCAGGCCGTCGCGCCGCAGTCCGTTCCGGGCTTCAGCGCCGACGCGCTCCGCGAGCTGCACTCGCAGCCGGTCGCGACCCGCTCCGATCGCGCCTTCAGCGCGGAGGCCCGACGCGAGCTGCACTCGCAGCGGACGCCCGCCGCGTCCGCCCAGGCGGGCTTCAGCGCCGACGCCATCCGGGAGATGAAGGCCGGTGCGCCGCAGCAGGGCACCGTCGACGACGTCCTCTCGCCCCTCGGCGGAGACAGGTGAGCGCACGACCTCCCCGATCCGACGGCGGGCGCGGCGATCCGACAGGAGCCGCGCCCGCTCGGCGCGCACGCACCCGACGGTCAGCCGGAGTGGTTAACGTGTCGGCATGCGATGGGCGCGGGGAGGGCGCCGACGGACGCGATGGCTCGCGCCCGTCGTGCTCGCGGCCGCGTTCGCGCTGGGCGCGTGCACCTCGCCCGGCGGCGCGGCGACCGGGAGCAGCCCGGACGTGCCATCCGCCCCGCCGACCGCCACGCCCGACCCGCCGCCCGCCGCGGCGCCCCTGCCCGGACCGCGGATCGTGCCCGGTCCGCCCCGGCTCGCGCCCGATCGGACGGGCGGGCTCGTCGCCCGGGTCGCGGCGATGCGCACCGACGCCTTCGCGGCCGCCGCCCGATGGGCGACACCGCCCGGAGCCACCGAGCTCGGCAACGCGCTCACGGCCCGCGTCGAGACGGTGCTCCGCTCCTACGCGGGCGAACGCGGCGCCACCTGGACTCCGGGCGCGGACCTCGTCGCCGGGGGCGCACGCGAGGCGTGCTGGGGCGGTTCGATGACCGGGACGGTGCCGGACCGCCTCGCCATCGACTGCGCAGTGGTCGTCGCCTCCGGCACGTTCGTCGGCGAACGGCTCGTCGTCACGCGCAGCGGCCCCGCGGCGGCCTCGGTCGTCACGCGCGAGGTCTGGTACTCGGATGGCGCGGGCGCGCCCTTCGACGGCGCCGCGCTCTACCGCGCGGGCGGCGAGCATCGCGTCCTGGCGCTCGTGACCGAGGCGCTCCGCGGCGCCGGGCGGATCGCACCGGCCGACGAACCGTACGCCGCGCTCGACGCCGCGGGGGCCCGCGCGGCGCTCGCCGACTCGGCGGTCACGCCCGGCGGCGTGGTCGTGACCCTGCCCGTGCCGTCGGCGTCGGGGGAGCGGCTGACGTCCGTCCACGTTCCGGCGCGGCTCCTCGACCCGTTCCTGTCGGACGCCGGCAGGTCGGCGATCGCTGCGGCCGCCTCGGGTGCGCCGTACGCACCGCCGCCGCAACCGGTCGGCGCCGACCCGGTCGACTGCACGCTGGTCGCGTGCGTCTCGATCACGTTCGACGACGGCCCGTCGTCGCTGACGTCGGGACTGCTCGACGTGCTCGATCGCGAGCGGACCCCGGCAACGTTCTTCGTCCAGGGCAGCGCGGTGGAGTCGCGTCCGGAGGTCGCGGCGCGGATCGTCGCATCCGGCCACGAGATCGGCAACCACACGTGGCGGCACCCGAACCTGACGAAGCTGCCCGACGAGGAGGTCCGCAGCGAGGTCGAGCGCACCCAGACGGCGATCGCGGCGGCGACCGGCGAGGTCGCGGCGAGCCTGCGGCCGCCCTACGGCGCGTCCGACCAGCGCGTTCGCGACCTGCTCGGCCTGCCGGTCGTCGTGTGGGACGTGGACACGCTCGACTGGCAGGACCCCGGCCCCGGCGTGGTCGCCGAGCGCGCGGTCGTGCGCAGCTCGCGGGGCAGCATCGTGCTCATGCACGACACGCACGAGCAGACCATCCAGGCGGTGCCCGCCGTGGTCGACGGACTGCGGGCGCGGGGCTTCGCGCTCGCGACCGTCGAGGAGCAGCTCGGCGGGGCACTGCCGGGCGCCGGCGCCGTCGTGAGCCACGGACCCCGCTGACGGGGCGTGACCTGGTCCGTGCGCCGCGGGGCCGTCTCCGGCCATGATTGGCGGACATGGACCCCACTCCGGCCAAGGCCGACCGCACGCTGTTCGTGATCCTCGGCGTGATCGCGGCCCTCGTGATCATCGCCCTCGTCGTCGTGCTGACGCGCGGCGAGCCCGAACCGCTCGACGAGTCCACGCCCGAGGGCGTCGTGCAGCGCTACGCGGCCGCGGTCATCGACGGCGACGAGGAAGCCGCGAGGGCGTACCTCGTGCCCGAGGTCGCCGACGACTGCGTGCGCATCGAGGCGAGGCCGGCCGGCAGCATTCGCGTGACGCTCATCGACACGGAGGAGCGGGAGGATTCCGCGGACGTCGACGTGCGCATCGTCACGACCTACGGCGGCGGCATGCTCGGCACCGACGAGTACGAGGAGGAGGGCGTGTTCGACCTCGTGCGCGACGGCGACGGATGGCTCATCGAACGGGCTCCGTGGCCGCTCACCATCTGCGATCCGACGGGGGCGACCCGATGACCGGCTCGACCGCACGGCAGCCGGCGGCCGGTCCCGCCGACCCGCAGCCTGCGCCCGGCGGCTCCGCGCAGCGCACGGTGCGCCGCCTGATCGTGTACACGCTGCTCGCGGTGCTGGTGACGATCGCGGCGGTGGGCGTCGCGGGACTCCTGGAGCGCCTCCTCGACCTCGCCGAGCCGCTCGCGTTCGGCGGCACGACCGACCTCGCCCTCGCGCTCGCGTTCACCTTCATCGGCGGTCCGCTCGCGGCGGTCCTGTGGTGGTCGGTGTGGCGTCGCCTCGCCGACGACACCGAGCGGACCTCGCTCGCGTGGGGGCTGTACCTCGCGGTCGTGTACCCGGTCTCGCTCATCGTGGCGACCTCGGCGCTCCTCGGCGCCACCGGGTCGCTCATCGGGAGGCGCTGGCCGGCCGCCGAGGTCGCGACGGCGCTGACCTGGGCGCTGGTGTGGGCCTGGCACCGGTGGATGCTGCGCCATCCGCGCAAGGGCCCCGTCCGGCTCGCGACCGTGCCGGCCGTGGTCGCCTCCGTGTACGGGCTGGTGCTCGGCATCAGCGGCGCCGTCGCGGCGCTCGGGTCCCTGCTCGATGCCGCCATCCGCGGCACGGTCGCGGTCGCGATCGCCGGAGGCCCGTGGTGGCGGCTGCCCCTCGAGGCGACGGTCTCGGTGCTCCTCGGAGGGGCGATCTGGGCCTGGCACTGGTTCCGCGACGGCACGCGGCAGCTCGTCACGGCGCTCGCCGACGTGGCACTCGTCGTGGTCGGCGTGCTCGCGACCGCCGCCGTCATGCTGGGCGGCATCGGAACGCCCCTGTTCACGGGGCTCCGACTGCTCTTCGATCCGGCGGAGCCGGCGATCGCCGTGCTCGAACCGCTCGGCACCGCGATCGCGGCCGCCGCCGTCGGGGCGCTCGCCTGGGTGTACCACCGGCGGATCGCGCTCGAGCGCTCGGAACGCACGCGCCGTGCCGCGCGCCTCGTCATGTCCGGGCTGGGCCTCGTCGCGGCGGCGTCGGGCATCGGCGTCGTGCTCAACGCCGCGCTCGCCGCGCTGGCCGACCCGCTCGCGTCATCCGGCACCCGCACGCTGCTGCTCGGCGGCCTCAGCGCGCTCCTCGTCGGCGGGCCCGTGTGGTGGCTGAGCTGGCGGCCGACGCGACGGGTCCAGCCGGCCGAGACGGCCGACACCGGGCGCCGGGTCTACCTCGTGGTGGTGTTCGGCATCAGCGCGGTCGTCGCGCTCGTCGCGCTGCTGGTGGTCGGCTACCGCCTCTTCGAGTTCGCGCTCGATCCGGCCACGAGCGAGAGCCTCGTCGATCGCATCCGCGCGCCGCTCGGACTGCTGGTTGCGACGGCCCTCGTGTTCGCGTACCACTTCGCGGTGTGGCGGCGCGACCGGGCGGTCATCGCCGAGCACGGGCTCGTGCCGGGGCGCCGCATCGGTCGCGTCGTGCTCGTCGCGGCGGGTGACGCCGACGCGCTCGAACGCGCGGTCGCGCAGTCCACCGGGGCCTCGGTGACGGTGTGGCACCGTGCCCTGGCCGAGGCGGGCGAGGCGCCGGATGTCGCGGCCCTCGTGGCCGCCCTCGACGGCGTGACCGCACGACGCGTGCTCGTGCTCGCCGGCCCGGGCGATCGGGTCGAGGTCGTGCCCCTCGCCGACTGAGGCGGCGCGGCCGGTCGCGGTCGGCGCGCCGCGAGCGTCGTCAGAGCCGCTTGGCCATGTGGACCGACGCGGTGCGGTAGCCGAGCGCCTCGTAGAGGGCGATGGCGCCCTCGTTGTAGGAGAACACGTTGAGCATGAGCGACGTCGCGCCGTGCTCGCGCGCGATCTCCTCGGCGGCGATCATCGCGCGGCGGGCGACGCCGCGCCGGCGATACCCGTGATGCACCATCAGGTCCCACACCCACCACAGCGATCCGCCGTCGTCCCACGGGCCGAGCCAGAGCCATCCGGCATCCTCGCCGTCGAGGCGGATGGTGTGGAGTAGCTGGCCCGCCACGATCCGCCCGTCGGGGAAGAAGCGCTCCTCCGAGGCCCGCCGGCCGGCGGCGGCCTGCTCGGGGGAGTCGCCGGCCTCGATACGCGCCTGCTCGTAGTGGGCCATGGCGACGGGCAGCCACTCGGCGACCTGCGCGTCGCTCTTGAGCACGAGTTCCACGCGATCGGCGATCATCGCACCATCGTGGCATCCGGCGGGCGACGTGGCTAGATGATCCTCGCGAGCCACCGCACCCGGCTGACGAGGAGCCAGGCGAGCGCGAACGACCCCGCCACCCCGCCCGCCGCGACGAGGATCGCCTTCGCCTCGGCCGGGAGCGGGATCGGCCGCAGCGCCACCGCGAGCCCGATCAGCACGAAGCCCTGCAGGAGGAACGCGCCGTAGGCGCTCCGGCCGAGCACCGCGCCGCCGCGGATCGGCCGGGCGAGGTGCCGCTGCGCAGCGCCCAGCAGCCACACCGACCCGAACACCATGAGCGCGCTCTCCACGACCGCGAGGAGCAGCGCCGGCCAGCCCCATCCGCCGAACATCAGGTCGGTCCAGCCGCCGCTGAGGGCGAGGAACAGCAGCACCGCCGCGGCCAGGCCGGCGACGATGGTGATCATGAGGCTGCCGCGCACCAGGGGCGCGGGCACCTCCCGCAGCCACCCGCGCGCCGACGCGGCGATACCGAGGCCGAACAGCGCGAGGCATCCCGCCCACTCCCAGAAGTTGAGGTCGGCATACCACTCGCTGCCGAACGGGAACACGAGCCGCACCAGGAAGGTCGCGCCGGCGGTCGCCACGGCCAGCGCCGCCAGGTGCGAGAGCCGGATGTCGCGGGGCGACCGATGGTCGTCGTTTCCGGCTCGCGCCTCGGTCCGCCGCCCGCGCAGCCAGGCGACGCCCGCATAGCCCAGCGAGAAGACCAGGAGCACGCCCAGGAACCACAGGTGCGCCGTGTCGATGTAGCCCTCGTCGCTCAGGTACTCCTCCATGAACGACCCCGGCGCGGCGCCGAACGGCCGGTACAGCGCGTACATGAGCGCGGGCCAGATCACGAAGGTGAAGAGCGCGAAGGGCACGCCGAGTCGCAGGAGCCGATCGACGACGAAGCGCCGCGCCCCCTTCCGCCGGAACGACGGCGGAGTGAGCAGTCCGGCCACCAGGAACAGCAGCGCGATCATGAAGAGCCCGAACGGCACGACCAGCACGGCGAGCACGATCTCGGTGACGGGGTGGAGGGCGGTCTCCTGCACGTCGGCGTACGACCACCACTGGTCCGATCCGACGTAGCCGAGCACGCCGTGGATCGCGATGATCGCGCCGATGAGGATCACCTTGAGGTTGTCGAGGTACGTCGCGCGGTCGGAGGCCCACCCGGTGCGCGCGGGAGTCGGCGCCACCATGCCACGCACGGTAGGCCGAGGGCCAGGGGACCGGAAGGGGCGAACGGCCTGCGGGTTGCGAGAATGTCGCAATGGCGAGAACCGCGCGAGGCGCGCACATCCTGATCACCGGCGCGGCCGGCGGCATGGGCCGCCTGTTCGCGGAACGCGCGATCATCGAGGGGGCGGCGTCCGTCGTGCTGTGGGATCGCGACGCGGCGGCGCTCGCGCGCGCCGCCGACGAGCTCGGCGGCCTCGCCCTCGGACGCACGCACGTGCGCTCGTACCGGGTCGACGTCTCCGAGCTC
The DNA here is from genome assembly GCF_055564615.1 of Agromyces sp. NPDC029043. Taxonomy (NCBI): domain Bacteria; kingdom Bacillati; phylum Actinomycetota; class Actinomycetes; order Micrococcales; family Microbacteriaceae; genus Agromyces; species Agromyces sp. NPDC029043. The sequence goes on from NZ_JBVHVX010000024.1 coordinate 30,346, forward strand.
GGCGCGATCGCGAAGGCCGCCCACAGCCTGCGGCGCGAGCTCGGCGACCCCGATGTGCTGGTCAACAACGCCGGCATCGTGCGCGGCAACCGCTACTTCTGGGAGAACCACGCGGGCGACGACGTGCGGCCCACGATGCTCGTCAACGCGCTCGCGCCGATGTACGTCGCGCGCGAGTTCCTGCCCGCGATGATCGCGTCGGGTCGCCCGTCGCGCATCGCGAACATCGGCAGCGCGGCGGGAACCCTCGCGAATCCGCGCATGGCCGTCTACGCGGCATCCAAGGCCGCCCTGAACGGATGGAGCGACTCGCTGCGGCTCGAGCTGCAGCAGGCCGGGCACGCGCACGTGAAGGTCACCACGGTCACGCCCTCGTACATCTCGACCGGGATGTTCCACGGCGCGCGCGGACCCCTGCTCGCACCGATCCTCGAGCCCGAGGTCGTCGTCGACCGCGTGTGGCGGGCGATGCTCGCGGGTCGGCCGCTCGTGGAGCTGCCCGCGACCGTGCGGCTGTCGCGTGCGCTGCGCGCCCTGCTGCCGACCCGCGTGTTCGATCGCGTCGTCGGCGACGGCTTCGGCGTGTACCGCTCGATGGAGCAGTTCCGCGGACGCGGCTGATCCGCCGGGGCGGTCGCCGCCCGGGTCAGTCCTTGCCCTTGCCCTTGCCCTTGTCCTCGCCCTTGCCGGTCTTCCCGCTGTCGTCGCCGTTGCCGGGCCCGGAGGAGTCCTCCTCGTCGGCGTCGTCACCGCCGTCGTCGACCACGGCCCCGTCGTCGGCTCCGTCGTCGACCGTCTCGGTCGGCGCGGGCTCGGGCGGGGTCGCCGCGGCGATCGCGGCGTCGAGGTCGGCGCGCACGAGCGTCATCGCCTCGCGGATCCGGTCCTCGCGGTCGCCGCTGAGCGTGCCGTCGGCCGCGGCCGCATCGATCTCGGCCTGCAGGGCGTCGAGCGCGGCGAGCGCGGCCCCGTAGTCGCCGGCCGCCGACGACTCGGCGATGGCGACGACCTGCGAGCGGTACGCCTGCGACTGCTCCGCCGCGATCTCGGGCTCGGGCGCGCACCCGGTGAGGCCTCCGGCCACGCCCAGTGCGAGGGTCACGGATGCCGCGGCGATCGCGCGGCGGAATCGGCTCGTCATGGCGTCACCGCCTCCTCCAGCTGTTCCAGGTGCACGCCGAGGTCGCCGGGCACGCTCGGCAGCGTCGGGGTCGGCGTGGACGCGGGTTCCTCGGCGCCGCCGAACGCGCCCGCGAGGCTCGGGATGAGCACGGCGCCGGCGAGCACGGCGAGGACCGCCGCGACGGCGATCACCGCCCACCGCGGGACGCGGCCGCCCGGCGCGCCACCGGACGGCTCGTCGGCCGCGCGCCCGCGGTCCTCCGGAAGCCCGACGTCGGTGAGCACGCGCGTGGCGGCCGTGGCATCGTCGTCGTCACCGACGGGCCCGGGCTGCGCCACGGGGGCCGCCGTGGAGTCGGCGGCCGGGGCGCCGGCGGAACCGGCCGGCGCGGCGGTGATGATGCGCGTATCGCCCTCGGCGGCCGGCGGGTGCGTGAGTTGCGTGGGCTGCCCCGCGCCGCTCGGGCCGAGCGGGGAGCCGCCGGCGCCCGCCGCCGTGGTCGTCGCCGAGGCGTGGAGCGACTGCGCGGCCAGCGCCACGTCGAGTGCGGTCGGCCGGCGGCCCGGGTCGCGCGTGGTCATCGCCGTGAGCAGCTCGGCCCAGTCGGACCCGAACGCGGTCGGCACGACCGGGTCGCGGACGAGTCGTGCGCTCGCCGACTCGAGCGCCGGGCCGGGGAAGGGCTGCTCGCCCGTCAGCGCCTCGAGCATGAGCAGCCCGAGCGAGTAGACGTCGGCGGAGCTGCCCACCGGTTCGCCGCGCACCTGTTCGGGGCTGAGATAGCCCGGGGTGCCGATGATCCGGCCCGTCGCGGTCAGGCGCGACTCGTCGAGGAGCCGCGCGATGCCGAAGTCGGCGAGCTTGGCGTTCCAACGTCGCGTGGGCAGGTGCGCGGGCGCGAGCAGCACGTTCGCCGGCTTGACGTCGCGGTGGACGATGCCGCGCGAATGGATGACGTGCAGGCCCTCCGAGAGGTCGGCGAGCATGCGCGTCGCGTCGGCCGGCGCGATCGGTCCTGCCGTGAGGATCTCGCGCAGGTCACGACCGTCGACGAGCTCCATGACGAGGAACTCGCGGTTGGTCTCGGGATCCTTCGCCGCGTCGAACAGCGTCACCAGTGCGGGGTGCGTGAGGCTCGCGAGCAGGGCCGTCTCCGACCGCCTGCGGTCGGCGTCGTCGATGCCCTCGGTCGACGACGTGAAGACCTTCACGGCGACGCGCCGGCCCAGCGCCAGGTCGTCGGCGCGGTACACCGCGGCCATGCCGCCGCGGCCGATGAGGCCGTCGATGCGGTACCGGCCGTCGAGTGTCGCGCCGACCAGCGGGTCGACCGCGGCCGCCGGGACCTGCTCGGTGGGTGACTCCATCAGACGAAGGGTAGCCGCTTCGTCTGAACGTGCGCCCGGGGGTTGCATTCCGAGCGGAGGGCGCCCGGCGGCGCTCGGCTCAGCCGAAGATCATCGGCAGGTCGTCGTCGTCGCGGCTCAGCTCGAGGTCGACGAGGACGGGCACGTGATCGCTCGGGGCATCCCCCTTGCGCTCGTTGCGATGGATCGTGGCGGCCGTGACGGCCTCGGCGAACGGGGCCGAACCCAGGATGAAGTCGATGCGGAGCCCCTGGTTGCGCACGAACTTCAGCTGCTTGTAGTCCCAGTAGGTGTACCCCGTGGGCACGAGGGGGCGCACGACGTCGGTCACGCCCGCATCCTCCAGCGTGAAGAACGCCTGCCGCTCGGGCGGCGACACGTGCGTGGTGAGTCCCTCGACCACGGCGGGGTCGCCGTTGTCCTCGTCGAGCGGCGCGATGTTGAAGTCGCCCATGAGCGCGAACGGCACCTCGGGATGCGCGGTCGTCTCGGCGCGCGTGTGCTCGGCGAGCGCCGCGAGCCAGTCGAGCTTGTACGTGTAGTGGGGGTCGCGGAGCGAGCGCCCGTTCGGCACGTAGAGGCTCCAGATCCGCACGCCGTCGACCGTCGCCCCCATCGCGCGCGCCTCCTTCGGAAGGTCGGGACCCTCCCGACCCTTGAGGAACCCGGGCATTCCGGGGAACTCGGTCACGACGTCGGCGATCGGCGAGCGGCTCGCGATCGCGACGCCGTTCCACTGGTTCCACCCGTGGATCGCGACCTCGTATCCGGCCGACTCGAAGGCCTCGTGCGGGAACTGCTCGGCGGTGCACTTGATCTCCTGCATCGCGACCACGTCGACGTCTTCGCGCACCAGGAAGTCGACGACGCGGCCGAAGCGCGTGCGGATCGAGTTGACGTTCCAGGTGGCGATGCGCATGGAGTCAAGCCTAGGGTCGGCCGCCGACCCGACCGCGCCCGGCGGGCTCGACCTCCGGCCCCGCACTCGGATTCAGTCGCGCGGCTCCCGCTTGCCGATGCGCGGCACGACCAGCCAGAGCAGCAGCAGGAGCACGAGCGAGAAGGCCCCGGCGGTGTAGCCGGCCTCGGGGCTCACCGTCACGTCGAAGATGAGCATCGCGACGCCCGCGGCGACGAGCGAGACGACCACGAGCAGGGCGAGCAGCAGCCCGTTCGCGATCCGGACGACACGCTCCTTCTGCTTCTGCCCGCTGAGCTGGCGGTGCAGGATCACGGGGGCCAGGCCCAGCATCGTCGAGAGCGTCGCGAGGACCACGAGGACCAGGTAGAGCGTGACCTCGCGCTGCTCCAGCTCCGCGAACTTCGGCTGGAACGCCACGGCCAGCAGGAAGCCCGTGATGAGCTGCGTGCCCGTCATCACGACGCGGAGCTCCTGCAGGATGTCGTTCCACTTGCGGTCGAGACGTTCGCCCGGGGTCTCGTCACGGTACTCGTCGGGGTTGCCGTCGTCGGACAGCGTCTCTCGTGCTGGGTCGTACGCCATGCCGGGATGCTACCGCCGCGCCATCCGGCACTGCAGGCCCTTGTGCCCGACCCGGCGTTGGTGCAGCGCGGCCGGCTCAGGCGTTCGGCTGCACGCCGCTCGTCGTGATCGCCGCGCCGAGGGCGAAGGCGCCGACCATCAGCAGCATCCCCGCGATCGGGATCCAGAACGCGATGCGCTTGAGCACGAGCACGACGACGGCGCCGATCAGCGCGAGCACGCCGACGCCGATCGGCAGGATCATCGCCACGAGCATGCCCGTCGCGATGCGGTCGGTGTCGCAGGTCGACGACGCGCCGCACGAGTCACTCGCGAAGGCGAGGAAGAACGAGAAGAAGAACAGCACGAAGCCGAGGGCGGCCATCAGCAGGAGCAGCACGATCGTGACGACCAGGTCCCACACGATCACCGGGCGTCTCGCCGGCATGACGGACTCGCTCATCGACCCTCCCCCGGGACGGCGCACGCGCGCCTTCCCGCAGTCTGTCAGCGCGCGTGCCGTGCTGCCAAGATGTTCCCGAGGGGTGCGATCGGAGGGTGCAGCGTGAGGTATAGCGTCGAGGGCGTCGAGGGCCTGCCCGAGATCGCCGCGGGCGCCGACCTCGCGGCGATCATCGAGGCCGCGCTCCCCGAGCCGCTCCACGACGGCGACATCCTCGTCGTCACGTCGAAGATCGTCTCCAAGGCCGAGGGACGGCTCGTGCGCGCCGACGACCGCGAGCAGGCGATCAGCGACGAGACCGTCCGCGTCGTCGCGACGCGCGACAACCCCGGCGGCGTGCCCACGCGCATCGTCGAGAACCGGCTGGGCATCATCGGTGCGGCCGCCGGCGTCGACGCCTCCAACGCGCCCGAGGGAACGGTGCTGCTGCTTCCGCTCGACCCGGATGCCTCCGCGCGGGCGATCGCGACCGGCATCCGCTCGCTCACCGGCGCGCAGGTCGGCGTGCTCGTATCCGACACGCTGGGCCGGCCGTGGCGCGAGGGGCAGACCGACATCGCGATCGGCGCGGCCGGCGTGCGCGTGTTCGACGACCTCAGGGGGCAGGCCGACGCCTCGGGCAAGCCGCTCGCCGTGACCATGCCGTGCGTGGCCGACGAGCTCGCGGGCGCCGCCGAACTCGTCAAGGGAAAGGCCGCGGGCGTGCCCGTCGCGATCGTGCGCGGACTCGGGCATCTCGTGGGCGACCTCGACCTGCCGGGCGCGCGCTCGATCGTGCGTCCCGCCGACCGCGACATGTTCCGCCAGGGCGCCGACGAGGCGTACGACGACGGGTACCGCGCCGGGTTCGACGAGGCGCAGTCCGAGGGCGTGCTGCGCGACGCCTGAGCGCCGGGGCCGCGGGTGCGCGGCATCCGCCGTTCGTGCCCTGCGCGCCGCCGATCGGGGCAGGATGGAGGGGTGAGCAGCCCCCACATCGGCTACGCCGTGATGCTCGAGCGGTTCCCGCCCGCCGAGGCGGTCTCGCTCGCCGCATTCGCGGAGCGGCACGGTTTCCGCGGCACCATGGCGAGCGACCACTTCCAGCCGTGGCTGCCCTCGCACGGGCAGTCGGGGTTCGTGTGGAGCGTGCTCGGGGCGATCGGCGCCGCGACCGCGGGCGACTTCGGGCCGGGCGTCACGACGCCGTCGTTCCGGATGCATCCCGCGGTCGTGGCGCAGGCCTCGGCCACCCTCGCGGCCATGCATCCCGGCCGGCACTGGCTCGGCATCGGCTCGGGCGAGGCGATCAACGAGCACGTCACCGGGACGTACTGGCCCGAGCCCGCTGAGCGGATCGCTCGCATGTTCGAGGCGGTCGAGGTCATCCGCAAGCTGTTCGCGGCGTCGGCCGCGGGTCGCGACGCGCGGCACTCGGGAGAGTACTTCAAGCTCGAATCGTCGCGCCTCTGGACGATGCCCGAGCGCGCGCCCGAGATCCTCGTCGCGACGCAGGGCCCGGTCACGGCCAGGCGCGCGGGGCGCACGGTCGACGGGCTCATCACGACCAACGCGCCCGCCGACCGGCTCGCGGCGCTGCTCGCGCGCTTCGCGGAGGGCGCGCGCGAGGGCGGACGCGACGCGTCCCGCATGCCGAAGGTGCTGCAACTCAACCTCGCCTGGGCGCCCACCGACGAGGAGGCGATGGCCGACGCGCTCGCCGAATGGCCGATCGGCGCGCTGCGGTTCCCGCGCGGCGACATCCGCTCGCCCTTCGAGGTCGAACAGCTCGCCCGCACCGTGCGGCCCGACGACTTCGCGGGCCGCATGGTCGTCTCGGCCGACCCCGACGTGCACCGCGCGAACCTGCAACGTCACCTCGATCTCGGGTTCACGCGCATCTACCTGCACAACGCCGGACGCGACCAGGCTCGGTTCCTCGAGGTCTTCGGGCGCGACGTCCTGCCGGGGCTGCGCACATGACCGGGTCTCCGGGCTCGGCCGGGCGAGCGGATGGCGCGGGCTGGACGGTCGTCGTGCCCGTCAAGTCGCTCACCGCTGCGAAGACCCGGCTCGCACCCGAGCACTCGCCCGCCGAGCGCGCCGCGCTGGCGCGCGCCTTCGCGCTCGACACCGTCGATGCGGCGCGCGGCGCCCGCTGGGTCGCGCGCGTGGTCGTCGTCTCCGACGAGCCGGTGATCGAGCGCGAGCTGCGCGGCGCGCCCGGCGTCGAGGTGGTGCCCGAGGTCGGCCCGCGCGGGCTCGCCGCCGCGATCGCGCACGGCGTCGCCGTCGCAGGCGCCCGCGCCCTCCCGCCGCTCCCATCTCGCGCAGAAACGGTCGGAACCGGCGCTCCGGAAGGCACCGTTTCTGCACGAGATGGCTTGGGGGGCGGCGACGACCGCGGGACAGCGGTCGCGGTGCTGCTCGGGGATGTCCCGGCGCTCCGCGCCGACGACCTCGACCGGGCGCTCGAGGTCGCGGCGCGACATCCGCTCGCCTTCGTGCCCGACGCCGAGGGCACCGGGACGACGCTCGCGACCGCGCTGACCGCCGTGCCGTTCGTCGCGCACTTCGGCGCTGACTCGGCGGCGCGCCACGCCGCGGCCGGGTTCGCCGACCTCGTGGCCGAGCATCCCGACGCGATCGCACCGGGGCTGCGGCGCGACGTCGACACGGCCGCCGAACTCCGCGAGGCCCTCGCACTCGGCGTGGGCGCCCGCACGTCCGCGGTGCTGCTGAGCCTGCCCGACCTCGCCGAGGAGCCGGCCGCGCGGCATCCGCTCGACCCACCGACCTCGACCTCGACCTCGACACCCATCGCGCCGACCGGCGCAGACAGGAAGGCCGCCTCATGACCCTCACCCTCGGATACAAGGCCAGCGCCGAGCAGTTCGACCCGCGCGAGCTCGTCGAGATCGCCGTCGCCGCCGAGGCGCACGGCATGGAGTCCGTGTGGACCAGCGACCACTTCCAGCCGTGGCGGCACACCGGCGGACACGCGCCGTTCTCGCTCACGTGGATGGCCGCGGTCGGCGAGCGCACGTCGATCGTGAAGATCGGCACGAGCGTGATGACGCCGACGTTCCGGTACAACCCGGCGGTGCTCGCGCAGGCGTTCGCGTCGCTCGGCGTGCTCTACCCCGACCGCGTCGTCGCGGGCTTCGGCACGGGTGAGGCGCTCAACGAGATCGCGACCGGCTTCCGCGGGGCGGGCGAGCAGGACTGGCCCGAGTTCCGCGAACGGTTCGCGCGCCTGCGCGAGTCGGTGCGGCTCATGCGCGCGCTGTGGAACGGCGAACGCGTGAGCTTCGAGGGCGAGTACTACTCGACCCACGACGCCTCGATCTACGACAAGCCCGCGGGCGGCGTGCCCGTGTACATCGCTGCAGGCGGGCCGACCGTGGCGAAGTACGCGGGTCGAGCGGGCGACGGATTCATCTGCACCTCGGGCAAGGGGCCGGAGCTGTACGTCGACCAGCTCATCCCGGCGGTGAAGGAGGGCGCCCAGGCCGGCGGGCGCTCGTACGAGGCGCTCGACCGGATGATCGAGATCAAGCTCTCGTACGAGGAACGCGAGGACGACGCGCTCGACAACTGCCGCTTCTGGTCGCCCCTGTCGCTCTCGAAGGAGCAGAAGCACGACATCACCGACCCCGTCGAGATGGAGCAGGCCGCCGACGCCCTCCCGATCGAGGAGATCGCCGGGCGCTGGATCGTGGGCACCGACCCCGACGCCGTCGTCGCCGAGATCGCGCAGTACGTGGAGTGGGGGTTCACCCACCTGGTCTTCCACGCACCCGGTCACGACCAGCGTCGGTTCCTGGAGCTCTTCGAGCGCGACCTCGCGCCGCGCCTGCGGGCCCTTCCCCTGCCATCGGCGGTCGAGTAGGCCGCGCGCGGACCTCGCCGGTCGAGTGGATCGCGCAAGCCGGACCGAGGCCCTTCGACGCACAGGTCCCGGTACGGCCGGGCGGCCTCCTCGGCCACCGGATGTGTCGTCAGTCCGCCGGCTCGAGCACCAGTCCGGTTCCGCCGCCGCGCCGTACTGGCTCGGCCGCCGCGGTCATGAGCCCGTCGGCGTCGACCTCGATCGCCGCGACCGCGCCGATCTCCGCCGAAGTCGAGAACGTATGCCCGTATGCAGCGAGCTGCGCCTCGTAGGCTGCCCGGAACGCCGGCTCGGCGAACACGGCCACCGTGTTCCGTTGCGACGCCCGCGGCGCAGCAACCGCTTCGGGCAGCGTCATGCCGAGGTCGATGCGGTTCAGCAGGACCTGGGTCACCGTGGTGATGATCATCGACCCGCCGGGCGAACCCACGACGTACCGGACGTCGCCACCGTCGAGCACGATCGTCGGCGACATGGACGAACGAGGCCGCTTGCCGGGCGCCGGGAGATTGGGGTCGTTCTTGACCATCGGGGTGAAGTTGAAGTCGGTCAGCTCGTTGTTGAGCAGGAACCCGCGGTCGGGCACGGTCATGCCCGATCCGCCGGTCGCCTCGATCGTGAGCGTGTACGCGACCGCGTTGCCCCACCGGTCGACGACCGAGAGGTGGGTCGTCGAGACGCCCCGGTCGGGCGCGGCTGCGGCCGCCGCGACGTCGCAGCCGGCCGCGTCGAGCTTGGCCGCCGCGACCGGCTTGGTCGATGCGGTGTCCGGATCGATGACGCAGGCCCGAGCGTCGGCGAACGCCTGGCTGAGCAGGGTCTCCGTCGGCACGTCGACGAACGCCGGGTCGCCCACGTATGCGGCGCGGTCGGCGAAGGCGTGCGCAGTGGCCTCGAGGTAGAGGTGCAGGCTCTGCACGGTCTGCTCGGGCGTCTCGGCCCCCAGCTCGAAGTTCTCGAGGATGTTCAGCGACTCGCCGACCGTCGTGCCGCCCGACGACGACGGTGCCATGCCGTAGACGTCGAGGCCGCGGTACTCGACGTGCGTCGGGTCCCGGAAGATCACCTCGTAGTCGGCGATGTCCTCCGCGGTCATGGAACCGGTGAGCACCGTGCTGTTCTCGGGCTGTTGCACGACCGCGGCGATCTCGTCGGCGATCGCGCCCTCGTAGAACGCGTCGGTGCCGCGCAGGGCGATCTCGCGGAGCGTCTTGGCGAGATCGGGGTTCGTGAACGTGGAGCCCACGGCCGGGGGTGCGCCGTTCGGGAGGAACAGCTCGGCGGTGGACGGGAACAGCGCGAATCGCGCCTGGTTGGCGGTGGTCTGCGCGACGAACGTCTCGTCGACCCTGAACCCGCGCGTGGCGAGGAGGATGGAGGGCTTCAGCATCTCCTTGAGCGACTGCGTGCCGAACTCGTCGAGCGCGGCCTCCCAGGTCGCGACCGTGCCCGGCACGCCGACCGACAGGCCGGATGACTGGGCGGTCGCGAATGGATACGGCGCGCCGGTCGCTTCGTTGATGAACGCGTCGCTCTCCATGCCCGCCGGCGCCGTCTCGCGCCCGTCGATCGTGGTGACCTCGCCGGTCGCGGCGTCGAAGTAAACGAAGTACCCGCCGCCGCCGATGCCGGCACTGTACGGCTCGGTCACGCCGAGCGCTGCGGCGGTGGCGACGGCCGCGTCGGCCGCGTTGCCGCCCTTGCGGAGCACCTCGAGGCCGATCGCGCTGGCCTCGGCGTCGACGGAGGACACGGCGCCGCCGTAGCCCGTCGACGTCGACGGTGCGGGCGGTGCGGGTCGGCCGGCCGCGACGCTCGTGGCGGATGGCGCGGCCGTGGCGGGCGACGCGAGGGCGACGACCCCGAGCGTCACCACGGCGGTCAGGGCGAGCGCCGGCCCCCGGAGCGCGGATCGGCGGCGGACGGATTCGGTCATGAGCACTACCCCCCGAACTGGTGACGTCACTGTGATCGCACCCTAGACCCGTCCGCGGTGCGCGGCAACAGTCGCGGCATCCTGTGGGTTCGCCTCGGAACGGCCCGGGCCTGCCCGCGCGGGCGTAGCCTGAGTGCATGGGCCCACGCACCACCGGGCGACGCCGTCTGCCCGCGACCACCGTGATCCCCGCCGTGGGCGTGCCGGTCGCGATCGCCGTGGCCGTGCTCGTGCCCCTGCAGGCGAACGCCGCGGTCGACCTGCCCGACAAGACGATCGAGGAGCTCATCGAGTTCGCCCGGTCGAGCGACGTCGATGCGCTCTCGGGCACGATCGAGCAGCGCTCCGAGCTCGGGCTGCCCGACCTCGGCGCCATCACGGGCGGCACGGGCGGCGACGGCGGCGCCGGCGAGGGCGAAGCGGATGGCGCGACCTCCGCCGGCCTCGACGACCTGATCGCCCTGGCGACCGGCAGCTTCGACGCGAACGTCTACCTCGACGCCGACCACGCCCGGCTGCAGGTGCTCGATCGGCTCGCCGAGCGCAACGTGTACCTCGGGCCCGACGAGGCGTGGTTCGTCGACTCCGAGACGAAGACGGCGACGCGGCTCACGCTGCCCGAGGGCACCGACCTCGAGCAGCTGCAGGCCGACGCGCAGGCCGAGGCCGACCGGCTCGCCGCCGAGGCGAGGGCGCGCGCCGAGGCGGAGCTTCCCGACGGCGAGCAGCTGCCGACCCCCCAGCAGCTGCTCGACCGCGCGCTCGATCGGCTCGACGAGACCACCGAGGTCACCGTCGGAGCCGACGGGCGCGTCGCCGGACGTGAGGCGTACGAGCTCGTGCTCGCGCCTCGCACCGGCGAGACGCTGGTGGGCGAGGTGCGGTTCGCGATCGACGGCGAGAACGGCGCCGCCCTCGCTGCGTCGGTCACCGCGCGTGGTGCGACCGATCCGGCGTTCTCGGTCGGATTCAGCGACGTCGACTTGAGCGCTCCCGACCCGTCGGTGTTCGCGTTCGAGCCGGCCGACGACCTGACGGTGACCGAGGAGGTCGTACCCATCCCGACCGCCGAGGAGTGGGCGCAGTGGAAGGCCGACGCCGAGGCCCGCGCCGAGGGCGACGACGGGGTCGCCCCCGACGCGTCCGGCGACCTGCTGCATCCGATCGTGCACGGCGAGGGCTGGGCGACGGTCGTCGAGGTCGATGCGACGGCCGCGCTGGCCGCGCTGGCCGAGCATCGGAGCGCGGCGAACGACGCGACCACGGATGACCCGGGCGCGGCGCCGTCCGAGGAGCGGCTCGCCGAGGCATCCGCCGCCCTCGAGGCCCTGACGACACCGGTCGACGGCGGACGCGCCGTGCAGACCTCGCTGCTGTCGGTGCTCTTCACGGATGACGGGCGCGTGCTCGCCGGCTCGGTGCCCGTCGACGCGCTCGTCGAGTACGCCGCCGAGTCGGGTCGCTGACGGGCCGCCGGTGAGCGACCCGCGGGAGCCGAGCGACCTCGCGATCCAGACGCACGCGCTGACCAAGCGGTTCGGCGCGCAGGCCGCGGTCGACGGCATCGACCTCGCCGTGCCGCGCGGGGCGGTGTACGGGTTCCTCGGGCCGAACGGCTCGGGCAAGACGACCACCATCCGCATGCTCCTCGGGCTGGTGCGGGCGACGGATGGCGCGGCGCGCGTGCTGGGTTCCGAGATGCCGCGACACCTCGACACCGTGCTGCCGCGCGTCGGCGCGCTCGTCGAGGGGCCGGCGTTCGCGCCGTTCCTCTCGGGAACGGCCAACCTGCGCCGGTTCGACGCGGCCGACCGGCATGCCCCGCCCTCCACGAGGGCCGCACGCGTGGCGGCCGCCCTCGACCGGGTGGGCTTGTCGCACGCCGCCGGCAAGAAGGCCGGCGCGTACTCGCTCGGCATGAAGCAGCGGCTGGGCCTCGCCAACGCCCTCCTCATGCCGCGCGACCTGCTCGTCCTCGACGAGCCCACGAACGGCCTCGACCCGCAGGGAACGCGCGAGGTGCGCTCGCTGATCCGCTCGTTCGCCGCCGACGGCACGACCGTGTTCGTGTCGAGCCACCTGCTGGCCGAGGTCGAGCAGCTCTGCACGCACCTGGGCGTGATGAGCGCCGGGCGGCTCGTCGCCCAGGGCACGCTCGAGGAGTTCCGTCGCACGGGGGAGTCACGGGCCGAGGTGGTCACCCCCGATCCCGGCCGCGCCCGGGCCGTGCTCGCACGGCTGGGGCTGGTGACGGATGCCGCGGCGCCCGCGGCCGAGTCGAGTTCCGACGCCCTCGTCGCGGCCCGACTCGGCGACGACGCGCCCGGGCCCGAGGCGATCGTGGCCGCGCTCGTCGCCGACGGCGTGCGCGTGCGCGGGTTCGCGGTGCGCCGAGCGAGCCTCGAGCAGCGGTTCGTCGAGCTCACGGGGGAGGGCTTCGATGTCGTCGCCTGAAGCGACCTCGGGTGGTCGAGCGGCCCGCGAAGCGACCGTACCGAGACCCCACCCCGTCGATGGCGCACCGCTGGACACACCCGCCTCCACCCCAGCACGCCCTGCGGCGTGGTTCTCGCTCCTCGGCTCGGAGACGCTCACGCTGTTCCGCCGCTGGCGCACGTGGGCGATGCTCTCGGCGCTCGCGCTCATCCCGATCCTGATCGCGATCGCGATCCGCATCGCGGGCGGCTCCTCGCCCGGTCGCGGGCCGGCGTTCCTCGACCAGATCGCCGGCAACGGGCTCTTCGTGGGCGTCACCGCGCTCGTCGTCGCGACGCCCCTGTTCCTCCCGCTCACGATCGCGGTCGTCGCGGGCGACGCGATCGCGGGCGACGCGAGCCTCGGCACGCTCCGGTACCTGCTGATCGCCCCGGCCGGCCGCATGCGACTGCTCGTCGTGAAGTACCTCGTCGCGGCAGCGTTCTGCGTCGCGGCGGCGCTCACGGTCGTGGTGGTGGGCACCCTCATCGGCTGGGCGCTGTTCCCGATCGGACCGGTGACCCTGCTCTCGGGCGCGCAGGTCTCGGTCGGCGAAGGGCTGCTGCGGTTCCTCGCCATCGCCGCGTACGTGACGGTGTCGCTCCTGGGGCTCTCGGCCATCGGCCTCTTCGCGTCGACCCTCACGACGGTGCCCGTCGGTGCGATGGCCGCCACCGCGATCCTCGCCGTCGCCGCGCAGATCGCGGGCGCGATCCCGCAGCTCGAGTGGCTGCATCCGTGGCTGTTCACCGATCGCTGGTTCGACCTCGCCGACCTCCTGCGCTCGCCGCCGTCATGGGATTCGTTCATCGACAACGCGCTCGTGCAGGCGGCCTACGTCGCGGTGTTCGGCGGGCTCGCCGCGTGGCGCTTCGCGACCCGCGACATCCTGTCGTAGCGGCGCAGGGGAGCATCATGGTCGGACGCGGTGAGGGAACCGTCGACGCGTTCTTCGACGGTTCAGGTCAGGGTCTCGAGCTCTACGCTGCGGTGGCCGATGCCGTCGCCTCGATCGGGCACGCCGAGGTCAGCGTGACGAAGAGCCAGATCGCGTTCCGCAGGCGCCGGGGCTTCGCGTTCGTCTGGCGTCCCGGCCGGTACGTCCACTCCGAGGTCCCGGCCGTGCTGTCGATCGCCCTGCCGGTGCGGCTCGACTCCGCGCGGTTCAAGGAGGTCGTGAACCCCTCCCCGAAGGTGTGGATGCACCACCTCGAGCTGACCGATGCCGATCAGGTCGACGCCGAGGTGCTCGGCTGGCTGGCCGACGCGTACGCCGCGGCCGGATAGCCGGGTCTCGCCCCAGGGGGTGGTGCTCACGCGGTGATGTCGGTGCGGTCGGCGAGGATTCCCGAGCCGTGCTCGGCCTCCAGCCGCTGCCGCACCGTGAACCAGGGTGTCGCCCGGATCGCCGCCTCGACGCCGTCGAGGTGTCCGGCATCGGCGAGCGGCACCGGTCCGATCCCGTACGCGACGAGCAGGCGGCCGCCCGGCCGGACCGCGCCGGCGAGGGCGCGCAGCTCGGGCACCGCCGCGGAGGTCCAGAACACGTTGACGTTGACGCTGTAGGCGGCGTCGAACGGGCCCAGGCCGGGGTCGAGCGCGGACAGCGGGCTCCGGACCACGTCGACGATCCCCGATTCCACGGCGTCGCCGATGCGCTCGCGGATGCGGGTCACCGCGGCCGTGGACCGGTCGACGGCCACGATCGACGCGTGGGCCGCGGCATCCGTCGCCTGCACCCGGCCCGAGGCATCCGTCGTCGCCATCGCCTCCAGCAGCGCCTCGACCGACGCCCCGGTGCCCGAGCCGACGTCGAGCACGCGCTCGCCCGGTCGCGGAGCGAGCACGCCGACGGCCCAGCGCACCCGGTCGGGAACGGGCGCCGCGCCGGTCGTCATGCGCGGCTACCCGTAGATCCGCTGGGCGTACGCGGGCCCGTAGTACTCGTCGAGCAGCTCGACCGCGTCGTCCTGGCGCTCGACGGCCTTCGCGATGAGCGCGCGCCGCCGGACCGCGTCGGGTCGCCAGGTGTCGGGCTTCCATGCCTGCGAGCGCAGGAACGCCTTCGAGCAGTGGAAGAACACCTCCTCGACGTCGACGACGAGCGCGAGCGCCGGGCGATGCCCCTTCACGGCCATGGCGTCGAGGAACGGCGCGTCTCGGACGATGATCGCGCGGCCGTTGATCCGCAGCGTGTCGCCCCGGCCCGGGACGACGAAGATCAGGCCGACGTGCGGGTTGCGCAGGATGTTGCGGAAGCCGTCGGCGCGCCGGTTGCCCGGCCGCTCGGGGATCGCGATGGTCGTGTCGTCGAGTACGAGTGCGAAGCCCCCGGGGTCGCCCTTCGGCGACACGTCGAGGCGGCCGTGCTCGTCGGCCGTCGCGACGAAGGCGAGGGATGCCGCGTCGAGCCACTCGCGATCGACGTCGTGCAGGCGGTCGCGGGTCTTCGCCGCGACGCGCGGCTCGGGGGTGCCGAGGATCGCCTCGAGCTCCTCGGCGGTGGTCACGGGGATGCCGCGTGCGCTCATGCCCCCATCCCGAACCCGCTGGTCGGCGCCGCCACCGGAGTCGCTGCACGGCGCTCGCCGAAGCTCGGCGGGAGCTTGCACAGGTCGTAGAAGTAGCGGGACGGCGCGGCCTCGTCGGTCACGTCGACGTCGACGTTCACGCCCGCGTGGGGGAGCTCGTCGCCCGCGAGCGTCCAGATCGTGAAGTGCCAGATGCCGCGCACGCCGTCGTTGAGGAGGCGGCGGCCGTCGACGACCAGCACGGTGTCGTCGTCCTCGGCGCCGACCAGGGTGCCCGCGCGGTACGGCTCGACGGTGTCGCGACGCAGCGTCGGCTCGTCGACGTCGCCGACCGAGCGGCGCACCGCGCGCTCGCCGCGCTCGACGAGGATGCCCGCGAGGTCGTCGGCGAATCGGGCTGCGTGATCGTCGGACGCACCCTCGACCGCGACGAGCCGGCGGCCTCGTCGGGAGTTGTGCAGGAACTCGCCTGCGATCGACTCGAGCAGTGCCCGTCGGGTGTCGCTCAGCTCGCCCATGGCGTCAAGGCTACGCCTCCGGGTGCCGGGGCAAGGGCGTGGGTCTCGATGCGGCCTTCGGCCCGCCTCGAACAGCGGGCGAGCGTTCGGCCTACTCGCCGGCCGGCACGGGGCGCGCCGCCTCGGCGGGCGCGAACGCGATGAGCGGACGGCCCGTCGCGGGGTGCGAGAGCACCTGCGCCTCCACGCCCCAGACGGCGCGGATGAGCTCGGCCGTGAGCACGTCGGCCGGCGGCCCCGCCGCGACCACCGTGCCGTCGGCGAGCACCACGACATGGTCGGCGTACGACGCCGCAAGCGACAGGTCGTGCAGGGCCGCGAGCACGCTGATCCCGTCGTCGGCGAGCCGGCGCAGCAGGGCGAGGGTCGAGAGCTGGGCCCGGATGTCGAGGTGGTTCGTCGGCTCGTCGAGCAGCAGCAGCTCGGGCTCCTGCGCCAGCGCCCGCGCGAGGTTCACCCGCTGGCGCTCGCCGCCCGAGAGTTCGTCGTACCGGCGATCCGCGAACGCCGACGCCCCGGCCGCGTCGAGCGCCTGCGCGACGATCTCGCGATCGCGCGCCGAGTCGCCGCCCCACGCCGACTGGTGCGGCACCCGGCCGAGGCCGACCACGTGGTCGACGCGGAGGCCGTCCGGGGCTTGGGCGTCCTGCTCGACGAGCGCGATGCGCCGGGCCCGCTCCCGGCGGCGCAGCGACACGAGGTCGTCGCCGTCGAGCGTGAGCGCCGCGACATCCGGTTGCTCGACCCCCGCGACGAGATGCAGGAGCGTGCTCTTGCCGGCACCGTTCGGGCCTAGGAGCGCGCCCACGGCGCCGCGCGGCACCGTGATGTCGACGCCGTCGACGATCACGCGCGAGCCGCGCGCGAAGCGGACGCGCGACGCCTCGAGGCCCGCGCCGGGTCGGCGGCCGGCCCGGCCGGGCGATCCCGCGGCGCTCACGAGGTCCTCCGTGCCCGGAGCATGAGGGCCGCGAAGACCGGCCCGCCGACGAGCGCCGTCAGGATGCCGACGGGCAGCTCGCGCGGGTCGAAGAGCGTGCGCGCCCCCGTGTCGACCCACACGAGGAAGATCGCGCCTGCGAGCGCCGACAGCGGCAGCAGCGCGCGATGCCGCGACCCGACGACGAGCCGCACCGCGTGGGGCAGGATGAGCCCGACGAACCCGATGGCGCCGCTCACCGCGACCAGCGCGCCGGTGAGCAGCGCGGTCGCGACGAGCAGCAGCGCCCGGGTGCGCGGCACGTGTACTCCGAGAGCGGATGCCGCGGTGTCGCCGAAGGCGAAGGCGTCGAGCGTGCACCCGGTCGCGAGCAACGGCACGCCGACCACGAGCAGCGCTCCGCCCGCGAGCGCGACCGCCGGCCAGTCGGCGCCGGACAGCGACCCGAGCAGCCAGTTGAGGATCTCGCGGTAGCTGTCGTTCGTGGCGCTCCAGAAGATGACGAGGCTCGTGATCGCGCCGAACACCGCCGAGACGGCGAGCCCGGCGAGCACGGTGGTCGTGGGGCTCAGGCCGCCCGACGCGCGGGCCAGGCCGAGCGTCGCGGCGAGCGCCGCCAGCGCGCCCGCGAACGCGGCGACCGGGAGTGCGACGGCCACGCCGAGCACGAGCACGATGACCGCACCGACCGACGCGCCCGACGACAGTCCCAGCAGGTACGGATCGGCGAGCGGGTTGCGGGTGAGCGCCTGCATGACGACGCCGCAGATCGCCAGGCCGGCGCCGACCGCGGCGGCGGTGAGCACCCGCGGCATGCGCAGCTCCCAGACGATGCCGTCGCGAAGCGGCGAAAGGGTCGGCTCGCCGATGCCGAGGTGCGCCGCGATCGACGCGACCACATCGGCGGGGGCGAGGCCGGCCGGGCCGATCGTCACGGCGAGCACGACGGATGCCGCGAGCAGTGCCGCGAGCGCGATGCCGACGCCGATCGCCCTCCACGCCGGTGGTCGAGGAGCAGCCGAAGGCCGCGTCTCGAGGCCTTCGCGAGCCGGCTCGCCAGGGCTCGGGACGCCGACTCCGCCGGCGACTCGACCTCCCGAGGTGCGCATCGTCATCAGAGCGCCCCGAGCTGCTCCACGATCGAGGCGACCGCGTCGACGTTGCGCACGCCGGCCTCCGTCGCCGGGAAGTCGACGATCACGTACCGCTGCTGCTGCACGGCCGGCAGCGCCGCGGTCGCCGGGTTCCCCTCGAGCTTGGCGATCTTCGACTCGGCGGTGTTCCACGCGGCATCCACCAGCACGATCACGTCGGGGTCGGCGTCGACGACCGCCTCCCACGAGAGCGACGTCCACGAGTCGCGCACGTCGCCGACGACGTTGTCGAGTCCTGCGGCCTCCATGATCATCTGCGGTGCGCCCGTTCCCGCGCCGACGAACGGCTGGTCGTCGCCGGAGGAGTACCACAGCGCGGTCAGCCCCGCGTCGCTCGGCTCGATCGCGTCGAGCTCTGCGCGCTGGTCGGCGACGAGGTCGGCCGAGGCATCCTCGACGTCGAAGATCGCGCCGGCCTCCTCGAAGCCCGCGAACACGCCGTCGAAGGTGAGCGGGTCGGGCCGGTAGCCCTCGCCCTGGCACGCCGCGGGGGCGACGTAGGTGTGCACGCCGAGCTGCTCGAGCGTCGCGCGGTCGCCGGCTCCCTCGGCGGTGAGGTTCGACTCCCAGCCCGCGAACACGAGGTCGGGCTCGGCGGCGAGCGTCGCCTCCTGCGAGGGCACCCGATCGGAGAGGACCTCGATGCCGGCCGCCGCCTCCGCGTACTCGTCGGGCACGGGCCCGTCGGTGAAGGCGGCACCGACGATCCGGTCTTCGAGGCCCAGCGCGAGCAGCAGCTCGAGGGTCGACGACTTGATCGTGACGACGCGCTCGGGCGCCTGTTCGAAGGTCACCTCGGTGCCGCAGTTGTCGATCGTGAGCGGGTACCCGGATGCCGCGGCCTCCGACCTCGCGTCGTTTCCGCCTTCCGCGTCGGCCCCGCCGGCGCACCCGGCAAGCAGGAGCACCGCGGCAGAGGCGGCGGCGACGGCGGATGCCGCGGCGGACCTGCCGCGGGGAGGACGACGAGGGACGCTGGAACGGCTGGGCATGGAACCTCCGGGATGGCGTGCGCGAACGGGATCCGACGGATGTCGGCGACTCGCGGCCCAGTCCCGGGCCGGCCCGACCGGTCAATCCCAACCGGCGGTCGTGGTCAGTCTATTCCGTCCCGTCGTCGCTCTGCGCGACGTTCGCCGCTCGCGATCACCGGTACTCCGGTACTTCGGTACTTCAGTACTTCGGTACTTCGCTACGTCGGTACTTCGGTACTTCGGTACTTCGGTACTTCGGTACTTCGGTACTTCGGTACCGGGTCGGCGGGGTGGATCGTGTCTGCTGAGGCGGGCTCAGCGGCCCGCGCGGAGGGCGAGCGCGAGGTCCAGCGCCTCGTCGGCGAGGGTGGCGGCGCGGTCGAGGTCGTGCATCCACAGCGGTACCGAGGTCGCGGCGATCCCGGCTGACGACATGACCGGGATGGCGGCAGCGTCGGCCTCGTCGACGAGCCAGCCGTCGAGCAGGCCGCCCGTCGCGGCCGGGTCGCTGTCGACGCCGCGGCGGGCGCCATAGTGCAGCGCGACGGCCGCGGCATCCGTCGCCACACCGATCGCCGACAGGCAGGCGTCGGCCATACCGCGCACCACGCGACCGCCGATGATGGGCGAGACGCCGACGACGGCCGCCGGCGTCGAAGCGAGCGCCTCGCGGACGCCCGGGATCGCCAGGATCGTGCCGATCGACACCACCGGGTTGGACGGCGCGAGGAGCACGGCGTCGGCCTCCGCGATCGCCTCCTCGACGCCGGGCGCCGGCCGCGCGCGCCCCAGGTTGCGCTGCGCGAACCCGAGCGCGGGAAACGACGCGCGGTACCTCGTCCACCACTCCTGGAAGTGCAGCTCGTCGCGTCCCTCGGCCTCGGGCCGCGCCGGGTCGACGCGCACGTACGTGTCGACCTCCGTATCGGTCGCCGGGATCAGCCGGACGCCGATCGGCCATCGGCGCTGCAGGCGCTCGCCGACCTGCGACGGCGTGAGCCCGTCGCGCAGCCAGGACGTGCGCGCGAGGTGCGTGCCCAGGTCGAGGTCGCCCAGGGTGAACCACGGCCAGCCCGCGCCCCACTCGCGCAGCTCCGCCGCCACCCGCTCGGTCTCGCCCGCGCGGCCCCAGCCGCGCTCGGCGTCGTTCACGCCCGCGAGCGCGTAGAGCAGCGAATCGAAGTCGGGCATGAGACGCACGCCGGCGAGCCACAGGTCGTCGCCGGTGTTCACCACGACCGTCACGTCGGCGGATGTCGCGGTGCGCGGGTCCGTCGCCTCGGTGCCGGTCGCATCTCCCGCGCCGGGCATCCCGGCGCGGTTCGTGACCTCCCGCCCGGCTGCCGAAGCCGCACCGGACGCGCCATCCGCCCCGCCCGCCGGCCAACGCCGGGCGCACGCCGCCCGCAGTCCGCGCACGAACCGCGCGCCTCCGACTCCGCCGGCGAGCACCACGATCTTCACCGCTCCACGCTACCCCGGGCCGCTGACGACCGACCCGGTCGTCAGTGTCGCCAGCGCGCGCGCCACGCGATTCACGCGTTCGTGCGGGTCCACCCGCAGAAACGCGTGCCTCGCCTGGGGGCGAGTCGTGGGGCGCTGCGCCAGGAGCGCGAGTCACGTCTTAGTGCGGGTGGACCCGCAGAAACGCGGGTTTTGCGGTGGGGCCGAGTCGTGGGCGGGGGCGCTGGAAGCGCGAGTCACGTGTTGGTGCGGGTGGACCCGCGGAAACGCGGGTTTCGCCGTGGGGGCGAGAGGGGGATGGGGCGGCTGGAAGCGCGAGTCACGTGTTCGTGCGGGTGGACCCGCGGAAACGCGGGTTTCGCGGTGGGGGCGGGGTTGGGAATGGGTCGGCGGCGGAAGCGCGAGTCACGTGTTCGTGCGGGTGGACCCGCAGAAACACGTGATTCGCGATGGGGGCCGGCGGGGATGGGTGGGGGCGGCGCAAGCGCGAGACACCGACCGCGGTCGCGGTCAGGCGTCGCGCACGAGCACGAGCGACCCCGATGCGCCGCCACGCAGCAGCGCGTCGACCGCCTCGGGCGCGCGCTCGAACGGGTACGTCGTCGTCGAGGGGCGCAGGCCCAGCCGGTGCGCGAGCCGCAGGAACTCGTCGCCGTCGGCGCGCGTGTTCGCCGTCACCGTGCGGAGGTCGCGCTCGAGGAAGAGATGCTCGCCGTAGGTCATCGCGGGCACGTCGGTCATGTGGATGCCGGCGAGCACGACCGTGCCGCCGCGCGCGGTCGCCTCGAGCGCCACCGGCACCAGCTCGCCCGCCGGCGCGAACACGATCGCCGCGTCGAGCGGCTCGGGCGGCGCCGCACGCTCGTCGCCGACGAACGCGGCGCCGAGCTCGCGCGCGAGCTCGCGATTTCCCTCGCCGCGGGTCATCGCCGACACCGTCGCGCCCGACGCCATCGCGAGTCGTGCGGTGAGGTGCGCGCTCGAGCCGAAGCCGTAGATGCCGAGGTGTCCGCCGGGCGGCAGGTTCGCGCGGCGCAGCGCCCGGTAGCCGATGATGCCGGCGCAGAGCAGCGGCGCGACCGACAGGGGGTCGGAGTCGGAGGGCAGCGCGTAGGCGAACGCCTCGGGCACCGTCGCGACCGAGGCGTACCCGCCGTCGGCGTCCCACCCGGTGAACGTCGCGTCGGGGCAGAGGTTCTCGCGGCCAGACCGGCACCACGGGCAGGTGCCGCATGTCGAGCGCAGCCACGCGATGCCGACGAGGTCGCCGACGCGGGTGCGCCGCACCGCGGGCCCGACCGCCGCGACGCGGCCGACGACCTGGTGCCCCGGCACCACGGGGGAGCGGTGCCGGTCGAGCTCGCCGTCGATCACGTGCAGGTCGGTGCGGCAGACTCCGCACGCGAGCACGTCGACCACGAGCTCGTCGCCGACCGGCTCGGGCACCGGGATGCGGGCCGCATCGAGCGCGCCGTCACCCCGCGTGATCCACGCGTCGACCTCTCGCATGCGTCCCATCCTCCGATCACCGGCGTCGATCGGCTGATCGTCCTGCCAGCAGCGTGCAGCGGATGGCGCCGCGACATCCGGGTCCAAGGTCACCCGGTGCTCGGCCCGCGAGGCCGGCGCGCGGTCCGGCCCGGTGAGGGGACCTATGACTCTCGCGCGAACATCCGATCGGGCGAACGCTTGAGTCGTGTTCCGGGATCGCGCCGATGCGGCGGCCCAGCTCCTGAGCCGCCTCGACCACCTCCGCGGCGAGGACGCCGTTGTGCTGGGGCTGCCGCGTGGCGGCGTCCCGGTCGCAGCGATCGTGGCCGAGGGGCTCGGGGCGGCGCTCGACGTGATCGTGGTGCGCAAGCTGGGGCTGCCGTCGCAGCCCGAGGTCGCCATGGGCGCGATCGGCGAGGGCGGGACCCGCGTCGTGAACACCGATCTCGTCGGTCGCGCGGGCGTCTCGATCGCGGAGCTCTCGCGCGTGGAGCGCGACGAGCGTGCAACCCTCGACCGTCGCGTCGCGCTGCTGCGCCGCGGGTCGCCCCCGCGGTCGCTCGAGGGTCGCACCGCGATCGTCGTCGACGACGGGCTCGCGACCGGTTCGACCGCCGAGGTCGCGTGCCGCGTCGCGCGTTCCCTGGGTGCGCATCGCGTGGTGCTCGCGATTCCGGTGGGGCCGGCGGATGCCGCGTCGCGGGTGCCGTCGGCGAACGAGGTCGTGTGCGCGACCTCGCCCGAGTGGTTCCACGCGGTCGGACAGGCGTACGACGACTTCTCGCCGACCAGCGACGAGGAGGTCATCCTCCTGCTGGACGCCGCCGAGCGGCGCCTCGCCGGCGAACCGTGGCGACCGGCGCGGGCGATCAGGTCGGCGCAGGTCGAGATCGCCCGGGACGGGCTCCGTCTCGCCGCGGACCTGCGCGTGCCCGAGGCGCCCACGGGCTTCGTGGTGTTCGCGCACGGCAGCGGCAGCGGCCGGCACAGCCCCCGGAACCGGCTCGTCGCCGAAGCCCTGCAACGCGCAGGGCTCGGCACGCTGCTGCTCGACCTGCTGCTCCCGCGCGAGGAGCGCGACCGCGCCAAGGTGTTCGACATCCCGCTCCTGGCGTCGCGACTGGGGTCGGCGGTGGCCTGGCTGCGCGAGCATCCTGGCGCGGCCGGGCTCCCGATCGGGTACTTCGGCGCGAGCACGGGTGGCGGTGCCGCGCTGTGGGCTGCGGCCGAGGTGGATGCCGGGATCGCCGCGGTCGTCTCGCGCGGCGGGCGGCCCGACCTCGCGGCCGACCGGCTCGGCGCGGTCCGCGCACCGACCCTGCTCATCGTCGGCGGCGCCGACCACCACGTGATCGAGCTGAACCGGTGGGCGAAGGAGCGTATCGTCGCTCCGTGCGAGCTCGCGCTCATCCCCGGTGCGACGCACCTCTTCGAGGAGGCCGGTGCGCTGGCGGAAGTGGCGATCCTCGCGCGCGACTGGTTCCTGCGGCACTTCGCGCCGTCGGTCACGGCTGCGGCCGGCGGTTCCGGCGCGCCGGCGACCGGCCGCGGCTCGCCCTGACGCCGCATCCCGGTTCGCGTACCGTGGCCGCATGCCCGACTACGGCCGCCCTCTCGAGTTCGGCACCTTCGTCACGCCCTCGGCGCTCGATCCCGAGCGGACGATCTCGCTGGCACTCGCGAGCGAGGCCGCGGGCCTCGAACTCGTGACCTTCCAGGACCACCCCTACCAGCCGCGGTTCCTCGACACGTGGACGCTGATGAGCTGGGTCGGCGCGCGCACGACCCGCATCCGCATCTCGGCGAACGTGCACAACCTGCTGCTGCGTCCGCCCGCCGTGCTCGCCCGCGCCGCGGCATCCCTCGACCTGCTCACCGGCGGACGCGTCGCGCTCGGGCTCGGCGCGGGCGGCTTCGCCCCCGCGGCCGTCGCGATGGGCGCGCCCGACCGCACGACCGCCGAGTCGGGCGACGCGCTCGCCGAGGCGATCGCCGTCATCCGCGAACTGCTCGACACGGATGCCGCGGGCGGCGTGTTCCTCGATCACCGGTATTTCCCGATCCGCGGCGCCAAGCGCGGCCCCGCACCGGTGCAGCGGCCGATCCCGATCTGGCTCGGCGTGCTGAAACCCAAGGGGCTCAGGCTCGTCGGACGCGCGGCCGACGGCTGGGTGCCCTCGCTCGGCCGGCTCGATGACGGCGCCGCGGCGCTGGATGCGGGCCACGCGGTGATCGACGCGGCGGCGCTGGCCGCGGGGCGGGAGCCACGCGACATCCGCCGCCTACTGAACGTCGGGCCGCGTGAGGCGCGACACGACGTGCTCGCCGACCTCGCGACCCGGCACGGCATCGACACGTTCATCGTCTCGGGCGACGACGAGGCGCTCATCGCCGACCTCGGGGCGCGGATCGCGCCCGAGACCCGGGCGCTGGTCGAGGAGCGTCGCGCCGCCTCGGCGGTCGAGTAGGCACGGAGGACCTCCGACCTCTGGCGTTCCCGGCGCGACGGCGTCAGGATGGATGGACTGAGCCGCAACGTCGCGGGAGGCCTGATGAACTCGGCAGCGAACGCCACCCACCGGACCATCGCCCTGGTGGGCGCGGCAGGTTCCGGCAAGACCACACTCGCCGAGGCGCTGCTGCATCGGGCCGGTGCCATCCCGAGGGTCGGCACCGTGGAGCAGGGCACCACGGTCTGCGACCACGAGCCCGAGGAGATCGCGCGAGGCACGACCCTCGGGCTCTCGCTCGCCTACCTCGACTGGACGGGTCCCGACGGCGTCGCGTACGGCGTGACGCTCGCCGACGCGCCGGGGCATCCCGACTTCGTGGGCGGCGTCGATGCGGCGCTGTCGGTGGCCGATGTCGCGCTGGTCGTCGTGAGCGCGGTCGACGGCGTCACCGCGGGGACCCGGTTCGTCTGGGCGGCCGCGGAGGCCGCGGGCGTGCCGCGCGTGGTCGTGGTGACGCAGGAGGACAAGGCGCGGGCCGACTTCCGTCGCGTGGTCGCGGAGCTTCGCTCGGCGTTCGGCGAGCACCTCTGGCCGCTCGAGCTGCCGCTGGGCGAGGAGCAGGCGTTCCGTGCCATCGCCGACGTGCTGAGCGAGCAGGCGCTGGTCTACGACGACGCCGGACGCCACCACGACGAACCGCTGCCCGACGAGGCGCAGGCCGAGGAGCACCGGATGCACGTCGACGTGACGGAGGACATCGTCTCGCACGACGACGCGCAGCTCGAGGCGTACCTCGAGGGCAACGAGCCGCCGGTGCGCGAGCTCGAACGCACGCTCGCGGCAGAGATCGCGAGCGGTGAAGCCGTGCCGGTGCTGGTGTGCTCCGGGGTGACGGGCACGGGTGTCGATCGCGTCGCCGACCTCCTCTGCGAGCTGTCGCCGTCGGCGCTGGAGCACGACGGGCGGATCATCGTCGGCGGCTCGGTCGAGGAGGGCGGCGGCAGCGAACTGCGGGTCGCGCCGAACCCCGACGGGGAGATCCTCGTGCACGTGTTCCGCACGGTGGCCGACCCCTTCGTGGGCCAGGTCTCGATGCTCAAGGTGCTGTCGGGCACGCTCCGCACGGGCGACAAGCTCCGCAACGCCACGACGGGGGTCGACGAGCGCATCCACGGGCTGTTCCGCCTGCGGGGTGCGGAGCACCTCACGGCCGGGACGCTCGCCGCGGGCGAGGTCGGCGCGGTCGCGAAGCTCGCGGGCTCGCCATCCGGTTCGTTGCTCTGGTCCCGGCCGAGCGGGACCGCGCGACCGGCCACGCTGCCGCCGCGTGCGCCCGTGTTCGCGGTGACGCTCGACCCGGCGTCGCAGTCCGACGACGAGAAGCTCTCGCTCGCGCTCGCCCGGCTCGTCGCCGAGGATCCGACGCTCGTCGTGGATCGCACGGGCGACAAGACGATCCTGCGCGGGCTCGGCGACACGCACGTGGCGGTGGCCGTCGAGCGCCTGGCGCGCGTGTTCGGCGTGCACGTCACCACCGGCCCGGCGCCGGTCGCGTACCGCGAGACGATCGCGGGGGCGGCACAGGTCGAGGGCAAGCTGAAGAAGCAGTCGGGCGGGCACGGCCAGTTCGCGGTCGTGCAGCTCCGGCTGTCGCCGCTCGGAGCCGGCGAGGGGTTCGAGTTCGTCGACTCGGTCACCGGCGGTGCGGTGCCGCGGCAGTACATCCCGGCCGTCGAGCGGGGTGCGCGCGAGGCACTCGCGGCGGGCGGGCCGCAGGGGCATCCGGTCGTGGACGTCCGCGTCGAACTGCTCGACGGGAAGTCGCACTCGGTCGACTCGTCGGAGATGGCCTTCCGCACGGCGGCATCGATCGGGGTGAAGGCGGCGCTCGCCGAAGCCGGCACCGTGGTGCTCGAGCCGATCTCGTCGGTGACCGTCACCGTGCCGAACGACCTGCAGGGGGCCGTGCTCACCGACCTGTCGGGACGCCGTGGCCGCGTGCACGCGACCGAGTCGGCCGACGACGGCCGCGCCCGCGTGGTCGCGCACGTGCCCGAGGCCGAGCTCGCCCGGTACGTGCTCGACCTCCGTTCGATCACGGCGGGCCAGGCCGAGCTCACCGTCACGCCCGACCACTACGCGAAGGCTCCGAACGGCTCGAAGGCCTGATCCCTGCTCGCCGGCTCACGCCGCGTTCGGCACGGGCGGAGCCCCTCAGTACCCGCCCGCCGCGAGGTGCTGCGCCGCACTCGCGAGCGCATCGGCGACGGATGCCGCGTCCTCGCGCACGAGCCCCACGGTCACCCGCGCGAACTCGCGCTCGGGTCCGCTCCGCCGCGACGCTCCGGCCACGGGCGCGCCGCCGGCGGCTGCCGCGAGGAACGGCGTCCCGCCCGCGACCCGGATGCCCGCCGCCGCGAGCTGCACGAGCGTCGACCGCTCCGACAGCACCGGCATCCAGAGGTTGATCCCGTCGGCCGGCGCCGCGGCGACGCCGCGGGCGCGCAGCGCGTCGCCGAGCGCCCGCTGCCGCGTGTAGTACGCCCGGCGCGCCTCGGCGACGGCGTCGATGGCCGCGCCATCCGTGAGCAGGTCGAGCAGGATCGACTGCAGCATGCGCGAGGTCCAGCCGGGCCCGAGCATCCGCCGCGCCATGATCCGGCCGATGAGCTCGCGCGGCCCGCCGACCGCCGCGATGCGCAGGTCAGGCCCGTGCGACTTCGAGAAGCTCCGCACGTGCACGACGCGGTCGGGCAGGTGCGCCCCGAGCGAGACGTCGCCCTCCGTCGAGATGAGGCCCGAGTGGTCGTCCTCGATGACGACGAGGTCGCCGAGGCCGTCGTCGGCGGCCGAGCGGATGACGCCCGCCAGCGTCGAGGCCCGTGCCGGCGTCATCGACGCGCCGGTCGGGTTCTGCGCGCGCGGCTGCAGCAGCACGGCCGTCGGTCGCCGGCGCAGCGCCGACGCGAGCCCCTCGGGCGACATGCCGTGCTCGTCGATCGCGACGGGCACCGCCTCGGCGCCGAGCAGGTCGAGCAGGTCGAGGAACGGGGGGAACCCGGGGTGCTCCACGACGACCCGGTCGCCGAAGCGCACGACCTGGTCGAGCGTGCGCGAGATCGCGTCGAGCGCGCCGTCGACGACGGCGATCGACTCCGCCGGGCTCGGCCACGAGTCGCGCAGCACCGCGGCGAGCGCGGGCAGCACGGGCTCGGCCTGGTAGCTGCCGACGTCGGCGCGGGTGGAGACGCGCGACAGCGCCGGTCCGAGCGGCGGCAGGAGGAGCGGGTCGGGCGTGCCGCGGGACAGGTCGAGGCGCACCGGGTCGTCGGGTGCCGCCATCCCGCGCATGCGCATGGCGGGCCCGTCGGCGGCGTCGCGGCGCACGTAGCTGCCCGCGCGCCCGCGCGACTCGATGAGCCCGGCTCGGGCGAGCGCCTGCCAGGCCTGGCTGATGGTCGCCGGGCTCACCCCCAGTTCGGAGGCCAGTTGGCGCACGGTGGGCAGGCGGACGCCCGCAGCCAGTTCGCCGCTGTTCACCAGCCGCGCGAGGTCTCCCGCGATCCCGCGCGGGGTCGTGTCGCCGAAGGCGGCGAGCGCGGTCAGCTCCGAGACATCCACACGACTACCTGAACGCACCATTGCCTCCTTACGAAGCAAGGGACAGGATGTTTAACCACCGCGTCACAGAGTGAAACAAAAGGGAAATGTTCACGCCGAAGAATAACAGAACGGGTCCGATGGCCCGCTCCGCCGTCGCCGGTCCCCAGCCGGCGCCGGTACTCGGCACCACCTCTCGGCGTCACCACGCGCACGGCAGGCAGTAGCGCAGCACGCGCGACCACGCCATGACCGGGCGGGCGGCAACGACGCCGACCGACTCAGGAGGCACCATGACGATCGTTCGAGCAGCCATCACCCAGACGACCTGGACGGGCGACAAGGAGTCGATGCTCGACAAGCACGAGCAGTTCGCCCGACAGGCAAAGGAGCAGGGCGCGCAGGTGATCTGCTTCCAGGAGCTGTTCTACGGTCCGTACTTCGGCATCACCGAGGACGTGAAGTACTACGACTACGCCGAGCCCGCCGACGGCCCGATCGTGCAGCGCTTCGCCGCCCTGGCCAAGGAGCTCGGCATGGTGATGATCCTCCCCATCTACGAGGAGGACCAGCCGGGCGTCTACTACAACACCGCGGTGGTCGTCGACGCCGACGGCACGATCCTCGGCAAGTACCGGAAGCACCACATCCCGCACCTCGACCGGTTCTGGGAGAAGTTCTACTTCCGCCCCGGCAACCTCGGCTACCCGGTCTTCAACACCGCGGTCGGCCCGGTCGGCGTGTACATCTGCTACGACCGGCACTTCCCCGAGGGATGGCGCGAGCTGGGCCTGAACGGCGCGCAGATCGTGTTCAACCCGAACGCGACCAAGCCCGGCCTCTCCGCCCGCCTCTGGGAGATCGAGCAGCCGGCCGCGGCCGCCGCGAATGGCTACTTCATCGCCGCGCCCAACCGCGTCGGCCTCGAGGACAACGAGTACGGCGAGCTCGCCGTCAACTTCTACGGCAGCAGCCAGTTCGTCGACCCGCAGGGCAACGTCGTCGGCGGCTACGGCTCCGACAGCGAGGAGGAGGTCGTCATCCGCGACCTCGACCTCGACATGATCCGCGAGGTCCGCAACGCATGGCAGTTCTACCGCGACCGCCGGCCCGACTCGTACACGTCCATCCCGAAGCCGTAAGGAGCCCCACATGACGACCACCCTCATCTCCGGCGGCACCGTGGTGAGCGCGACGGGGCGCGGCGAGGCCGACGTGCTCGTCGACGGCGAGCGCATCGTCGCCGTGCTGCAGCCCGGGAGCGAACTGCTCGGCACGGATGTCGCGACCTCGGTCGACCGCGTCATCGACGCGACCGGCAAGTACGTGATCCCCGGCGGCATCGACGCGCACACGCACATGCAGCTGCCGTTCGGCGGCACCGAGGCATCCGACACCTTCGAGTCGGGCACGATCGCGGCGGCCCACGGCGGCACGACCTCGATCATCGACTTCGCCGTGCAGACGTACGGCCAGCGCCTCGAAGACGGCCTCGCGGCGTGGCACGAGAAGGCGGGCGGCAACTGCGCGATCGACTACGGCTTCCACCAGATCGTCGGCGACGTGAACGAGGCGTCGCTCGAGGCCATGAAGAAGCTGCCCGACGAGGGCGTCACGAGCTTCAAGATGTTCATGGCCTACCCGGGCGTCTTCTACTCGGATGACGCGCAGATCCTGAAGGCCATGCAGGTGTCGCGCGACACCGGCATGCTCACGATGATGCACGCCGAGAACGGCCCCGCGATCGACGTGCTCGCGGCCCAGCTCGTCGAGCAGGGCAAGACCGACCCGTACTACCACGGCATCGCTCGCGCCTGGGAGATGGAGGAGGAGGCCACCCACCGCGCGATCATGCTGGCGAAGCTCACGGGGGCGCCGCTCTACGTGGTGCACGTGTCGGCGAAGCAGGCGGTCGAGCAGCTGGCGTGGGCGCGCGACAAGGGCCAGAACGTGTACGGCGAGACCTGCCCGCAGTACCTCTACCTTTCGCTCGAGGACCAGCTCGGCGCGAAGAGCGACGAGTGGGGCGCCTTCGAGGGCGCGAAGTGGGTGTGCTCGACGCCGCTCCGCAGCCGCGCCGAGGGCCACCAGGACTCGATGTGGCAGGCCCTGCGCACGAACGACCTGCAGATGGTGTCGACCGACCACTGCCCGTTCTGCATGAAGGACCAGAAGGAGCTCGGGCTCGGCGACTTCCGCAAGATCCCGAACGGCATCGGCTCGATCGAGCACCGCATGGACCTCATGTACCAGGGCGTGGTCACGGGGGAGATCACGCTCGAACGGTGGGTGGAACTCACGAGCACCACCCCGGCGCGCATGTTCGGCCTCGCCGGTCGGAAGGGCGTCATCCAGCCCGGCGCCGACGCCGACATCGTCGTCTACGACCCCAACGGGCACACGTCGATCGGTCTCGGCAAGACCCACCACATGAACATGGACTACTCGGCGTGGGAGGGCTACGAGATCGACGGCAAGGTCGACACGGTGATGAGCCGCGGCCGCGTGGTCGTCGAGAACGACACGTTCACGGGCGCCGCCGGCCATGGCCAGTACCTCAAGCGCGGCCTCAGCCAGTACCTCATCTGAACGACGGGAGCACCATGGAATTCGGAGCGGTCCTGCAGACCAACCCCCCGGCATCGCGGACCGTCCAGCTCGCGAAGCTCGCCGAGGTGCACGGCTTCAGCCACGTGTGGACGTTCGACTCGCACATCCTGTGGCAGGAGCCCTACGTCATCTACAGCCAGATCCTCGCGCAGACCCAGCGCATCACGGTCGGCCCGTTCGTGACCAACCCGGCGACGCGCGACTGGACCGTCACGGCATCCGTGTTCGCGACGCTCAACGAGATGTTCGGCAACCGCACGGTGTGCGGCATCGGCCGCGGCGACTCGGCGGTGCGGGTCACGAATGGCAAGCCGACGACCATGACCGAGCTTCGCGAGTCGATCCACGTGATCCGCGAGCTCGCCAACTCGCGCTCCGTGGAGTACCACGGTTCGACCATCCAGTTCCCGTGGAGCAAGGGCTCCGAGCTCGAGGTGTGGGTCGCCGCGTACGGCCCGATGGCGCTCCGCGTCGCGGGGGAGGTCGGCGACGGGTACATCCTGCAACTGGCCGACCTCGACATCGCCGCGTGGATGATCAAGACCGTCCGGGACGCGGCCGAGAAGGTCGGCCGCGACCCGATGTCGGTCAAGTTCTGCGTCGCCGCGCCCATGTACGTCGGCGACGACTGGGCGCACATGCGCGACCAGTGCCGCTGGTTCGGCGGCATGGTCGGCAACCACGTCGCCGACATCGTCGCCAAGTACGGCATGCACGGCACCGTGCCCGACGCGCTCACCGACTACATCCGCGGGCGGCAGGACTACGACTACAACGAGCACGGCCGGGCCGGGAACACCCACACCCAGTTCGTGCCCGACGAGATCGTCGAGCGGTTCTGCGTGCTCGGCTCGGCCGACCAGCACATCCAGAAGCTGAAGGCGCTCGCCGAATTGGGCGTCGACCAGTTCGCCGGGTACCTGCAGCACGACAACAAGGAGGAGACGCTGCGGGTCTATGGCGAGACGGTGATCCCGGCGCTCTCCGAGCATGTCGTGGCGAAGCGATGACGGTGAGCACGACGACCCCGCGCAGCAGTCGCACCCGCCGATGGCGTGCGGCGCTCTGGGGCGCGCTCGGCGTCGTCGCGCTCGCCGCGCTGTGGGAGCTGTACAAGCTCGTCGGCCCCGCCGACGGCTGGCTCATCGGCGCGCAGGAGGGGGTGACGGGCAGCGGTATCCGACTGCTCCCGCGCACGAGCGACCAGGCGATGCCGCACACGTGGGACATGTTCGCCCGCATCGTGGAGCCCGTGACCCGTGCGCCCGGCGCCCTGCCGCTGGGCGTCGTCGTGCTCCTGGCCGCGCTCACGAGCCTGGGCGTGGCGGCACTCGGATGGCTCGTCGGCGTCGTCGTCGGGTTCGCTCTGGCGCTGCTCATGCTGGGGTTCCGGATCGCCGAGCGTGCCGTGCTCCCGTTCGTCATCCTCAGCCAGACCGTGCCGCTCATCGCGCTCGCCCCGCTCATCCGCAACTGGGGTTCCCGTCTCGAGTTCGGCGCGTTCTCGTGGGAGAGCTGGATGTCGGTGGTCGTCATCGCGAGCTACCTCGCGTTCTTCCCCGTCGCGGTGGGCGCCCTGCGGGGCCTGCAGTCACCGGATGCCGCCCACCTCGACCTCATGCGCAGCTACGCGGCCGGCTGGTGGACGACGCTCGTCCGGCTGCGGCTGCCGGCCAGCGTGCCGTTCCTCATCCCGGCCCTCCGGCTCGCCGCCGCGAACGCGGTCGTCGGCACGGTGGTCGCGGAGATCTCGGTCGGGTTCACGGGCGGCATCGGCCGCCTCATCCTCGAGACCGCGGTCGCCGCATCGAGCGACCCCGCCAAGCCCTGGGCGCCGATCCTCGGTGCGGTGCTGCTCGGCCTCGTCGCCGCCGGGTTCGTCGCCCTCCTCGCCGCCTTCCTCAGCCCGTTCCGTCGTCAGGAGACCGTCGCATGAGCACCCCATCGTCAGCGAGCCCGGCCGTCACCGCCCCTGCCGCGAGCCCTGCCGCCGACACGTCGGAGGCCGTCGTCGTCCGCGGCGTCGAACGCGTCTTCACCGGGGCCCGGGGCGCGACGGTCACGGCGCTCACCGGCATCGACCTCACGGTGCACGCGGGTGAGTTCGTCTCGCTGATCGGCCCGTCGGGCTGCGGCAAGTCCACCCTGCTGCGCCTCATCGCCGACCTCGACGAGCCGACCGCGGGCGAGATCCGCGTGTTCGGCAAGACGGCGAAGCAGGCCCGCATCGAGCAGTCGTACGGCATCGCGTTCCAGCAGGCGGGCCTGCTGCCCTGGCGCTCGGTCGCGGCGAACATCGAGCTGCCGCTGCAGCTGCACGGCGTCGGCGCGGCCGCACGACGCGCACGAGTGGCCGAGCTGGTCGAGCTCGTGGGGCTGACCGAGTTCGCGAAACACTACCCCGACCAGCTCTCGGGCGGCATGCAGCAGCGCGTCGCGATCGCCCGCTCGCTCGCCGAGCAGCCCAGGCTGCTGCTCATGGACGAGCCGTTCGGCGCGCTCGACGAGATGACCCGCGAGCGCATGCAGACCGAGCTGCTGCGGATCCGCGCCGAGACGGGCGCCGCCGTGGTGTTCGTGACCCACTCGATCCCCGAGGCCGTGTACCTGTCCGACCGCGTCGTCGTGATGTCGCCGCGGCCGGGCCGGATCACCGACGAGATCGACGTGCGCCTCGGCGACGCCGCCGAGCGCGGCGAGGACCTCCGCGAGGACGCCGCGTTCTTCGCCGGCGTGACGGCCGTGCGCGAGGCGCTGCACGGACCGCAGGGCGCACCCGCGGCGGGTGGCGCGAGGGGGGTGGACGTGCGATGACGGGCCTGCCCGACGCGGCGATCGCCACGCAGCTCGCGCCCCCTGCCTCGGCGCAGGCGAAGCGCCGTCGAGCCGGAGCCGACGGACCGCTGCGCCGGTTCGTGCGGCTGGTCGTCCCGCCGGTCGTGCTGTTCGTCGTGCTCGTGCTGCTCGTCGAGCTCGTGGTCGTCGCCGCCGGCATCCCGCCGTTCGTGCTCGCCAGCCCGTCGGCGATCTGGGCCCAGCTCGTCCAGTACGCCCCGCAGGTGCTCGCCGCGACCCTTGCGACCGGGCTGAACGCGCTCATCGGGCTCGTGATCGGCGCGGTGCTCGGCGTGCTGCTCGCGATCGCGGCGTCGACGATCCGCGCGATCGACGGCATGCTCGCTCCGATCGTCGCCGCGGTGGCGGTCGTGCCGATCGTCGCGCTCGCCCCGGTCCTGTACACGATGTTCGGCTCGACCTCCGAGGTCGCCCGCATCCTGATCGCCTCCCTCGCCGCGTTCGTACCGGTCTTCCTCAACACGCTGCGGGGCCTGCGCCAGGTGCGTCCCGTGCACCGCGACCTCATGCG
Source organism: Agromyces sp. NPDC029043 (assembly GCF_055564615.1). Classification (NCBI taxonomy): domain Bacteria; kingdom Bacillati; phylum Actinomycetota; class Actinomycetes; order Micrococcales; family Microbacteriaceae; genus Agromyces; species Agromyces sp. NPDC029043. Next base: position 64,166 of record NZ_JBVHVX010000024.1, read on the forward strand.
CTCGTACGCCGCGACCGGATGGCAGCAGACGCGGGCCGTCACCATCCCGTCGGCCCTGCCGCACTTCTTCACGGGCCTGCGCATCGCCTCGTCGCTCGCCGTGATCTCCGCGCTCGTCGCCGAGTACTTCGGCGGCCCGCGGCTCGGCCTCGGCTCCGCGATCACGACGGCCGCCGCGTCCAGCGCCTACGCCCGCGCGTGGGCGTTCGTGATCGGCGCCATCCTGCTCGGGCTCGTCTTCTTCGCCCTCACCAGCCTGATCGAGAGGATCGCCTCCCGCCACCGATGACCAGACCCGGCCCGAACCCGGACGACCCCGACCAGCCGGCCGATGGAGGCCGGCGCACCGCCACCGGCATCGCCGGTCGGATCCGCACCACGAGCACCACACCAAGAGAGGAACGCAGATGAAGCGCAACAGGATCGTCGCGGGCGCGGCTGCAGCCGCCGCGACCGCGCTCGTGCTGGCCGGCTGCTCCGGCGGGGGCGACACGGGCGGCGACACCGCCGACGGCGGCGGGGAGGGCGAGCTCACGCCCGTCACCCTCCAGCTGCAGTGGCTCACGCAGGCGCAGTTCGGCGGGTACTACCTCGCCGAGGCGAACGGCTACTGGGAGGACCTCGGCCTCGACGTCGAGATCGTCCCCGGCGCGGTCGACATCGTCCCCCAGGACGTGCTCGCCGCGGGCGACGTGGACTTCGCGATCGCCTGGGTGCCCAAGGCGCTGGCGTCGATCGAGGCCGGCGCGGGCATCACGAACATCGCGCAGATCTTCGAGCGGTCGGCGACCCTGCAGGTCGCCTGGGCCGACAGCGGCATCGAGGGCCCCGAGGACCTCTCGGGCAAGCAGATCGGCAGCTGGGGCTTCGGCAACGAGTGGGAGCTCTTCGCGGGCCTCACCGAGGCGAACGCGTCGGGCTACACGATCGTGCAGCAGAACTTCGACATGAACGCGCTGCTGAACCGGGAGATCGACGCGGCCCAGGCCATGACGTACAACGAGTACGCGCAGCTGCTCGAGGCCGTGAACCCCGAGACGGGCGAGCTCTACCAGCCCGAGGACTTCTCGGTCATCGACTGGAACGAGGTCGGCACGGCCATGCTCCAGGACGCGATCTGGGCCAACACCGAGCGCCTCGAGGACGACGAGGAGTACCGCGAGACCGCGGTCAAGCTCATCCAAGGCGCCATCCTCGGCTGGATCGACCAGCGCGACGACCCGCAGGCGGCCGCCGACGCGGTGACCGCCGCCGGCTCGACCCTCGGCACGAGCCACCAGCTCTGGATGGCCAACGAGGTCAACAAGCTGATCTGGCCCTCGACGAGCGGCATCGGCCACATCAACGAGGACCAATGGGACGAGACCGTCCAGATGGCCCTCGCAACGAAGAACCAGGACGGCGCGCAGGTCATCACGACCGACCCGCCCGACACCGCGTACACCAACGAGTACGTCGACGAGGCCATCGCGAACCTCGAGGCCGACGGCGTCGACCTGCTCGGCGAGTCGTACGAACCCATCGAGGTCACCCTCAACGAGGGCGGCAACTAGGCACGCCTCCGGGTCGAGGAGCGACCGAGCGGGCGCTCCTCGACCCGCACAGGCGCATCATGGAAGAAAGGCGACGACGCTGATGACCGAGAACCTCACCGCCGACCTCGACGCGCTCGCACGCGAACTCGACGCGGGGCACGTCTTCCACTCGTGGTCGGCGCAGGGCAGTCCGCCGCAGCTCGTCATCGCGAGCGGCCGCGGCACCCGCGTGTGGGACCACGCGGGGACCGAGTACCTCGACTTCTCGAGCCAGCTCGTGAACGTCAACATCGGGCACCAGCACCCAGCCGTCGTCTCGGCGATCACCGAGCAGGCGAAGCTGCTCGCGACGATCGGACCGGCGACCGTGAACCTCGCGCGCGGCGAGGCCGCCAAGCGCATCGTGGCGCGCGCGCCCGAGGGCCACGACAAGGTCTTCTTCACCAACGGCGGGGCCGACGCGAACGAGAACGCGATCCGGATGGCGCGCCTGCACACCGGCCGGGACACCGTGCTGTCGACGTACCGCTCGTACCACGGCAACACCGGCGCGGCGATCGTCGCGACGGGCGACTGGCGGCGCATCCCGAACCGGTACGCGAGCGGGCACGTGCACTTCTTCGGCCCGTTCCCGTACCGCAGCGAGTTCTGGTCGGAGACGCCCGAGCAGGAGACCGAGCGCGCACTGCAGCACCTGCGCCGCGTCATCGAGTCCGAGGGCCCCGCGACGATCGCGGCGATCCTCCTCGAGACGGTGCCCGGTACCGCCGGCGTCATCATCCCGCCGCCCGGCTACCTCGCGGGCGTGCGCGAGCTGTGCGACCGGCACGGCATCGTGCTGATCCTCGACGAGGTGATGGCGGGCTTCGGTCGCACCGGGCGCTGGTTCGCGTTCGACGGGTACGACGTGACGCCCGACCTCATCACCTTCGCGAAGGGCGTGAACTCGGGCTACGTGCCCGTGGGCGGCGTGATCATCAGCGACGAGATCGCCGCCGACTTCGACGAGCGCGTGTTCCCCGGCGGACTGACGTATTCGGGGCATCCGCTCGCCATGGCCTCGATCGTCGCGGCCATCGACGCGATGGAGTCCGAGGGCATCGTCGACCACGCGCGCGACGTCGGCGCCGAGGCGATCGCACCCGCGCTCACCGAGCTCGCCGAGAAGCACCGCGTCATCGGCGAGGTGCGGGGCGAGGGCGTGTTCTGGGCGCTCGACCTGGTGGCCGACCCCGAGACGCGCGAGCCGCTGCCGGCCGCCGAGATGGGCCGCCTCAAGGGCGCGCTCATCGAGCGCGGGCTGCTGCCGTTCGTCGCCGACAACCGCATCCACGTGGTGCCGCCGTGCGTCGTCACCGCCGACGAGGTGGCGCAGGCGGCCGAGATCTACGACGAGGTGCTCGGCACCGTCGCCGTGTGAGGCGGATGCCGCGGCATCCGTCGACCCACCCACCCTGCGAAGACCCGGACGACTCGACCGAGAGGAACGAGACCATGACCGACACGACCACCGACCAGGCGACGCGCAGCGAGGCGCCCGCCGCCGAGGTGCTCGACCACTGGATCGACGGCGCCCCCGCCGCCGGCGCACCCGAGCGCACCGGACCCGTCTACGACCCGGCGCGCGGCGTCGTGCAGCGCCAGGTGCGCTACGCGAGCGCCGACGACGTGGATGCCGCGGTGCAGGCCGCCGCACGCGCGTTCCCGATGTGGCGCGACACGTCGATCGCCAAGCGCCAGCAGGTGATGTTCCGGTTCCGCGAGCTGCTCGCCTCGCGGGCGTCCGAGCTCGCCGCGATCCTCACGAGCGAGCACGGCAAGGTGACCGCCGACGCGCTCGGCGAGATCGCGCGCGGCCTCGAGGTCGTCGAACTGGCCTGCTCGATGCCCGAGTACACCAAGGGCGAGTACTCCGAGAACGCCTCGTCGGGCATCGACGTCTACACCGTGCGCCAGCCGCTGGGCGTGGTCGGCATCATCAGCCCGTTCAACTTCCCCGCGATGGTGCCCCTGTGGTTCTTCCCGCTCGCGATCGCGACGGGCAACACGGTCGTGCTGAAGCCCTCGGAGAAGGACCCGTCGGCGTCGGTATGGCTCGCCCGACTGCTGCAGGAGGCCGGGCTGCCCGATGGCGTGCTCAACGTCGTGCACGGCGACAAGGTCGCGGTCGACGCGCTGCTCGAGCACCCGACCGTGCGCGCCATCTCGTTCGTGGGGTCGACGCCCATCGCGAAGTACATCTACGAGCACGGCACGGCGGCCGGCAAGCGCGTGCAGGCGCTCGGCGGCGCCAAGAACCACATGCTCGTGCTGCCCGACGCCGACCTCGACCTCGCGGCCGACGCCGCGGTGAACGCGGGCTTCGGCTCGTCGGGCGAGCGCTGCATGGCCATCTCGGTCGTGCTCGCGGTCGACACGGTCGCCGACGCCTTCGTCGACAAGGTGCGCGAGCGGATGGCGCGCCTCACGGTCGGCGACGGCACGCGCGGCACCGACATGGGCCCGCTGATCACGCGCGAGCACCGCGACAAGGTCGCCCGGTACGTCGACACCGCCCGGACCGACGGCGCCGACGTGGTCGTCGACGGGCGCGAGCACGAGATCGACGGCGAGGCCGACGGGTTCTGGATGGGCCCGACGCTGGTCGACAAGGTGCCGGTGTCGTCGTCGGTGTACCGCGACGAGATCTTCGGGCCGGTGCTCTCGGTCGTGCGCGTCGAGGGCTACGAGGACGGCCTGCGGATCATCAACGACAGCCGGTACGGCAACGGCACGGCGATCTTCACCAACGACGGCGGTGCCGCGAGGCGCTTCCAGCGCGAGGTGACGGTCGGCATGGTCGGCATCAACGTGCCGATCCCCGTGCCGGTCGGGTACCACTCGTTCGGCGGCTGGAAGGACTCGCTGTTCGGGCACGCGAAGGCGTACGGCCCCCGCGGCTTCGACTTCTACACGCAGGAGAAGGCGATCACGTCGCGCTGGCTCGACCCGAGCCACGGGGGCATCAACCTGGGCTTCCCGCAGCACGACTGAGCGGCGTCGGGGGGGGGGGGGGGGGGGGGGGGGGGGGGGGGGGGGGGGGGGGGGAGGGGGGGGGGGGGGGGGGGGGGGGGGGGGGGGGGGGGGGGGGGGGGGG
>NZ_JBVHVX010000025.1:0-64017 GCF_055564615.1 Agromyces sp. NPDC029043
GCTCGCGGGCCCCGTCGAGGCGGCGGTCGCCCCCCCCCCCCCCTTCCCCCCCCCCCTCCCCCCCCCCCCCCTCACCCCCCCCCCCCCCCCCCCCCCCCCCCTCCCGCCGCCACCCCCCCCCCCCCCCCCCCCCCCCCCCCCCCGTCACAGCATAGGGGCGATCACTTCGCCGCGACGGCCTTCGCGGGCGTCTTCTTCGCCGGAACCGCCTTGGCATCGGCCTTCGCCGGAGCAGCGGGCGCGGCGACCTCGCCGGCCGGCTTCGGCCGGGCGGCGAACTGCTCGAACACCGCGCGCGGCTGCTGCACCGCGGCGAGCGAGACGATGTCGCGACGAAGCCAGAAGTTGTTCCACCAACCCCAGAAGACGCGGAACTTGCGCTCCCACGTCGGCATCGCGAGGCCGTGGTAGCCGCGGTGCGCGAACCAGGCGAGGAGGCCCGTGATCGCGATCTTGCCCGACTGGAACGCGCCGGAGCCGACGCCGAGGCCGGCGACCGCGCCGAGGTTCTTGTGGAAGTAGTTCCGCGGCTCCTCGCCGCGGAGGACCGCGACGATGTTCTTGGCGAGCAGCTTGCCCTGGCGCACGGCGTGCTGCGCGTTGGGCACGCAGTAGCCGCCGACGCCGCCGCCCGTGAGGTCGGGCACGGCCGCGATGTCGCCGGCAGCCCAGGCGTCGGGCACGATGTCGTCCTCGTCGCCCACGCGGAGGTCGGCGCGAGCCTTGATGCGGCCGCGCTCCTCGACCGGCAGGTCGCTCGTGCGGACGATGGCGGGGTTCGCCATGACGCCGGCGGTCCAGACGATGAGGTCGGACTCGAAGGTCTCGCCCGTGGACAGCTCGATGCGGCCGTCGACCGCGCTCGTCAACTGCGTGTCGAGGTGGATCTCGGCGCCGCGCTGTGCGAGGTGCTTGATGACCCAGTGGCTGGTCGGCAGCGACACCTCGGGCATGATGCGGCCCATCGCCTCGATGAGGTGGAAGTGCGTGTCGTCGAAGGTCAGCTGCGGGTAGTACTCGAGCAGCGCGCTGGCGAACGAGCGGAGCTCGGCGAACACCTCGATGCCGGCGAAGCCGCCGCCGACGACGACGAACGTGAGCAGGCGGTCGCGCGCGGGGCCCGCCGGCAGGTTCGCGGCCTTGTCGAAGTTGGTGAGCACGCGGTCGCGGATGGCGACGGCCTCCTCGACCGTCTTCAGCCCGATGGCGTTGTCGGCGATGCCGGGGATCGGGAACGTGCGCGACACCGCGCCGCCCGTCACGACGATGACGTCGTAGTCGAACTGCCACGGCTCGCCGACCTCGGGCGTGATGGTCGCGGTCTTCGACGCGTGGTCGATGCCGGTGACCTTGGCCGTGACCACCGTGGTCTTCTTGAGGTGGCGGCGCAGCGCGACGACCGAGTGGCGCGGCTCGATCGAGCCCGCGGCGACCTCGGGAAGGAACGGCTGGTACGTCATGTACGGCAGCGGGTCGACGACCGTCACCTCGGCCTCGCCGGGTCGCAGCCACTTCTCGAGCTTCCACGCCGTGTAGAAGCCTGCGTAGCCGCCACCGACGATGAGAATCTTGGGCACGGTGAATGGACTCCTTGGATCTGTGATGACTGCGGTCAGCGCGAGCCGGTGCGCGAGGTCCGCCTGATATGCCGAGTGGCGCCGATGCCCAACAGCGCTGCTAGCGTACCAAATCCCGCGACCAGCGAGAGCGGGACCGTGATATAGGCGAGCGTCCACGCGGTCGGGAGGAGCGTCTTCGCGCTGTCGGCGCGGGGCGGCGGCGGGTCGGCGATCGGCACGATCTCCTGGGACTCGTCGATGCCGCCGCCGTCGTCCTCGGGCAGGTCGGCCCGCCGATGCACGCGGATCCAGTCCTCGAGGCTGCCGAGCGGATTGGCCTCGACGGCCTCGACCTCCTCGGTGAGGGCCGCGACGGGGTCGATGATGCCGTATCCGTAGAGCGGGCTCGGGACGGCCTCTCCCTTCGGGTCGGCGGTGCGAATGAGTCGATTGATGACGTTCGCGGCGTCGAGCTCGGGGTACTCCGACCGCACGAGGGCGACGAGGCCCGACACGAGCGGCGCGGCCGCGCTGGTGCCCGACCACTGCACGTAGCTGCCGTCGGGCAGCACGCCGACGAGGTCCTCGCTCGGCGCCGACACGGCGATCGTGATGCCCTGCGAACTCGCGTCGAAGCTCGCGTTCTGCTCCCGGTCGACTCCGGCGACGGCGAGCACCCCGGGGATCGTCGCCGGAGCGCCGACCTCGCTGGTACCCGACCCTCGGTTGCCGGCCGCGGCGACCACGACGACATCGTTCTCGAACGCGTAGCGGAACGCGTCATCCCAGCTCTCTGGCCAGTCGCGCGTGTTGCGCGTGAGCGACATGTTGATGACGTCGGCGCCGTTGTCGACCGACCACCGCACGGCCTCGGCGATCTGCTCGTCGTTCGTCTTGTCGGAGCCGGTGTCCTGCCCGAACGCCACCGACACCGTCAGCAGGTCGGCTTGCGGTGCGACCCCGATGACGCCGTTGCCCTCGCCCGTGCCGCGGCCCGCCAGCAGCGACGCCACCATGGTGCCGTGCTCGCTCTCCTCGCCGACGGGCGTCTGTCCGTCGGGAGCGCCGAGGCCCGAGACATCCGTGCCGCCGACGACGACGCCGGCGAGCTCGGCGACCTCGCCGTTCACTCCGGTGTCGATCACCGCGACCGTGACGCCCTCGCCGCGCGAGGCGGTCCACGCGGTCGTGAAGCCGTAGTCGTTCAGCCAGTACTCGAGGTCGCGCACGGTGTCGGCGTGCGCGGGCGAGGTGCCCGCCACGGCGAACGCGGCCGCGAGCACGACGCCGGCCCCGGCGCGCCACCATCGGCGGTGACGCGGATCGGAGCGGGCGGGCCGGCGGGTCACGCGGACCCCGGGGCGATGAGATCGTCGACGCCGTAGTCGGGGCACCGGCACACCTCGGGCGACCAGCTCGACCGTTCGAGTGCGAGGTCGCCGATCGGGTTCACGCCCGGTCCGGCGGCGAGTGCCTGGCCGGCGAGGGCGTGCAGGCACTTCACGCGCGTGGGCATGCCGCCGGCCGAGATGCCCGCGATCTCGGCGACCACGGCGATCGACTCGCGGTCCTCGAGGTACTGCCGGTGCGCGGCCTCGTAGGCGGCGCGCACCTCGGGGTCGCGCTCGAGCAGCTCGGTGAACTCGACCATGAGCTGCGCCGCCTCGAGGAACGACATCGACGCCGTGGCGACCGGATGCGTGAGGTAGTAGAACGTGGGGAACGGCGTGCCGTCGGACAGGCGCGGGGCGGTCGAGACGACGGTCGGCGCGCCGCACACGCAGCGGGCGGCGATGCCGACGACGTCGCGCGCGGGGCGGCCGAGCTGCGCCGAGACGATGCGGATGTCGCGCTCTGAGACCGGTTCGAACGGCGGACGGGTCATCGGGTCCCCTCGTCGGTGGGCGTGTCGGCGGGTGCCGTCGGGTCGGGGGCGCCGCCGGCGGCCGGTGTCAGCCCCGCCGCCATCATCGACCGCAGCATCGTCTGCATCCAGTCGCCGCGGAGCTCGGTGACCTCGGCGGAGACCGAGCGTTCGAGCGAGGCGGCCGACGGCACCGTGCGGTCGTCGATGACGAGGTAGCTCACCTCGCCGGGGCGCACGTAGTAGAGCCGCTCGCGCGCCTGCGTGACGATGAACGTCTCGTCGTTCCAGCGCTCGCGCTCCTCGGCGAGTTCGGCGACCGCGGCCTCCTGGCGCGCGACCTCGGCCCTGAGCTCGGCGATCTGCTGCCGCTGCTCGGCGTACTCGGCGATGCTGGGTGCGAGCACGACCACGGCGAGCACGAGTACGCCCATCATGATGATCGAGAAGCCCGAGAAGCGGATGCCCGACAGCCAGGCCGACGCGACCTGCGGGACCGACTGGCGCGGCTTGGGCGTCTCCTTCTGCGGCGACTGCGGCGCCTTCGGTGCGGTGCGCGCGGGACGACGTGCGGCGTTCATCGTCCTCCTCAACCTCACCGGGAAACGACCGACGGGGGCGGCCGCTGGCCGCCCCCGTCGAGCGTCTCTCGGACTCGTTACGCCGTGAAGCGCGGGAACGCCGTGCGGCCCGCGTACACCGCGGCCTCGCCGAGCTCTTCTTCGATCCTCAGAAGCTGATTGTACTTGGCGACCCGCTCGGACCGGGCGGGCGCGCCCGTCTTGATCTGGCCGCAGTCGGTGGCCACGGCGAGGTCGGCGATCGTCGTGTCCTCGGTCTCGCCCGAGCGGTGCGAGAGCACCGCGGTGTACCCGGCGCGCTGCGCGAGGCCGACCGCGTCGAGCGTCTCGGTGAGGGTGCCGATCTGGTTGACCTTCACGAGGATCGAGTTGCCGACCTGGCGGCCGATGCCGTCGGCGAGCCGCGTCGGGTTGGTGACGAACAGGTCGTCGCCGACGAGCTGGAGCTTGGTGCCGAGCGTCGAGGTGAGCTCGGCCCAGCCGTCCCAGTCGTCCTCGGCCAGCGGGTCCTCGATCGAGATGAGCGGGTACGCGTCGGCGAGCTCGCTGTAGTACGCGTTCATCTCGGCCGCGCTGCGGTCCTGGCCCTCGAAGCGGTACACGCCGTTCTCGAAGAACTCCGTCGCCGCGACATCCAGGCCGAGTGCGATGTCGGTGCCGAGCGTGAAGCCGGCCTTGCCGATCGCCTCGGCGATCAGGTCGAGCGCGGCGCGGTTGTTCGCGAGGTCGGGCGCGAAGCCGCCCTCGTCGCCGAGCCCGGTCGAGAGGCCCTTCGACTTCAGCAGGCTCTTCAGCGCGTGGTAGGTCTCGACGCCCCAGCGGAGGCCCTCGGAGTAGGTGTCGGCCCCGATGGGCAGCACCATGAACTCCTGGATGTCGACACCGGTGTCGGCGTGCGCGCCGCCGTTGATGATGTTCATCATCGGGACGGGCAGCACGTGCGCGTTGGGGCCGCCGAGGTAGCGGAACAGCGGCAGGTCGGCGGAGTCGGCGGCGGCCTTCGCGACGGCGAGGCTCACGCCGAGGATGGCATTGGCGCCGAGGCGGCCCTTGTTGTCGGTGCCGTCGGCGTCCTTCAGGGCCTGGTCGACGACGCGCTGGTCAGTCGCGTCGAGGTCCTCGATCGCCGGGCCGAGCTCGTCGAGCACGGCGTCGACCGCCTTCTGCACGCCCTTGCCGAGGTAGCGGTCGTTGTCGCCGTCGCGCAGCTCGTACGCCTCGAACGCGCCGGTCGAGGCACCCGAGGGCACCGCGGCCCGCGAGACGGTGCCGTCGTCGAGCAGGACCTCGACCTCGACCGTGGGGTTGCCGCGCGAATCCAGGATCTCCCGTGCGCCGACAGCTTCGATGAATGCCACAGTGAACTCCTCTGTGATGGGGGTGTGCGTGGACGACTCCGTCGTGGCCCGCAGGACAGTCTAGGACCCTGCTTCCGAGCCCGTCTCACGTATGTCGTCAGGCTCGCCCGGTCAGGCGTCTAGGTCGCGGAACGCGAGCGACGTGGCATCCGTCGTCTCGGCGGTCACGGTCGCCCAGGCGTCGAAGCCGTCGCCCGTCACGCGCTCGAGGAGTCCGCGCAGGTTCTTCGCCCGGCGCTCGAAGCGCACGCGCATGCCGGATGCCACGAGCTCGTGCTTCAGCCCGAGGAGCTCTGCGGGCTCGACATCGGGGTCGTACACGAGCACGACCGACCGCGGCCGGCCCTCGTCGCGCACGGCGAGCAGGTCGACGATCCGCTCGAACCCGATGGAGAACCCGCACGCGGGCACCTCCTGCCCGAGGAACCGCCCGATCATGTGGTCGTACCGGCCGCCGCCGCCCAGGGAGTAGCCGTGGTCAGGGTGCGCGATCTCGAAGATGGTGCCCGTGTAGTAGCCCATGCCGCGCACGAGCGTCGGGTCGAAGTCGATGCCGGTGCCCGGGACCGCGTCGCGCAGCGCGATGAGGTCGCGGTACGCCGCGTGGTCGAGCCACGCGGGCGGGGGCACGACGCCGTCGAGCAGGTGCCAGTCGGCCGCGGCGAGCGCCCGCAGCTCGTCGGCGACACCGGGCCGGTCGACGCCCAGCGTCGCGAGCTCGGCCGCGACCCCGTCGGGTCCGATCTTGTCGAGCTTGTCGATCGTGATGAGCGCGCGCTCGCGCAGGTCGTCGGGTACGCCCCACGACGAGAGGATCGCGGCGAGGATGCGCCGGTCGTTGAGCCGGATGCGGCACCCCTCGAGCCCGAGCGCGTCGAGCGCGGCCACGGTCGCCGTGAGCAGCTCGAGCTCGGCGAGCGGGCCGGCCTCGCCGATGATGTCGATGTCGCACTGCACGAACTGCCGGTATCGCCCCTTCTGCGGGCGTTCGGCCCGCCAGACGGGCGCGATCTGGATGGCGCGGAACACGGGCGGCAGCGCCGCCCGGTGGGTCGCGTAGAAGCGGGCGAGCGGCACCGTGAGGTCGTAGCGCAGGCCCAGGTCGGCGAGGGCGAGCGCGTCGCCGGATGCCGCGGCCGCCGCGAGGTCGTCGGGCGTCAGGCCCCGCTTCATGACGGCGAACGCGAGCTTCTCGTTGTCGCCGCCGAGACCCGCGTGCAGGCGCGACGAGTCCTCCATGACGGGCGTCTCGATCTCGTCGAACCCGTGCGTCGCGTACACCCCGCGGATCACCGAGAGCGCGTGCTCGCGGCGGGCCTTCTCGGCGGGCAGGAAGTCGCGCATGCCGCGCGGGGGCGTCACGGGTTGGGCCATGCGGTCCATTCTTCCAGCAGCGGATGGCGCCGCCCGCACCGCCCACTGGCTCGGTGCCGACGCGAGCGCGAGTACCACGCCGCTCAGCTCGGCACGTCGAGGCCCTTGCGGTGCATGAGCTCGGCGAGCCGTTCCGCGTCGTCGATGCCGAGCGCGAACCGCACCGTCAGCTCGCCGCGATCGTCCTCCTGCACGTAGTACTCGTAGTCGCTCCGCGACATCCGCTCGCCCTCGGCGTCGAGGAAGTGCCAGCGGACACGGGCCCGCGTGATCCGCTCGGTGAGCGGCACCTCCTCCAGCACGTCGAACTCGACGCCCGCCAGGCCGAGCCGCTTGTACAGCGGATACGACTGCTCGAGCGCCCCGGCGACCGCGTCCTCCGAGTCGAGCGAGCCGGCGAACGGGTCGGCGAGCATCGCGCGGGGCGGCCCCCACAGGGCGGCGGCGGTCCGCGCGTCGAAGTTCTCGAGCGCGGCGCCATAGCGGGCGAAGAACTCGTGCAGCTCCCGGGATTCGATGGCCATGACCGGAGGCTACGCCGACGCACCGCGAACGTCACGGGCCTTGCGACCCGTCGGCTCGGGCGCGTCAGGCCTCGGCGGCCCGCACGTCCTCCTGCAGCGAGCGGATGGCGCCGCGCAGCGCCCGCTCGGCGTCGAGGCCCTGCGCCCGGGCCGATGCGACGAGCGCGATCAGCGTGTCGCCGAGGGCCTCCTCGCTGCCCGGCGCGTGCGCGGCATCCGTCGCGTCGCGGGTCACTCCCACCTTCTCGGCCTTGCCGAGCAGCTTCTGCGCGAGCGCCAGCGCGGGCATGCCCTGCGGCACGCCGTCGAGCACGCTCGTGCGGTGCGGCTTCTCGCTGGCCTTGAGGTCGTCCCAGAACGCGACGACGTCGGCGGCGGTCTCGGCCTCCCGGTCGCCGAAGACGTGCGGATGACGCGCCACCATCTTCGCGGTCATGTGCCGGGCCACGTCGTCGATGTCGTAGTCCTCGCCCGGGGTGTGCGCAGCGAGGTCGGCGTGGAACAGGACCTGGTAGAGCACGTCGCCGAGCTCCTCGATCATCTCCTCACGGGAGCCGGACTCGATCGCGTCGATGAGCTCCCAGCACTCCTCGACGAGGTACTGCACGAGCGACTCGTGCGTCTGGTCGGCGTCCCACGGGCAGCCGCCCGGCCCGCGGAGCCGGCCGACCATGGCGACGAGCTCGAGCAGGCCGTCGCCGGGCGCGGCCCCGGCCGTCGCGGCATCCGTCGCACTCCGGCGGTGCTCCCGCTCGCCGGTCCCGTGCCCGCTCGAGCGCGTCATCCCGCACCGCCTCTCGTGGGCCGTGCGACCGGCCCTCGCTGCGAGCCTAACCGCGCCACCCGGTAGGGTGGATCGCAGGGGTGCCGGGAAGTCTGGTCGGCCGACGCGTTCGCGTCGTCACCGTTCCGCGCGCGGTTCCGCCCGCCGCCCCGACCCCGCCGAGGTGCCATGAACGTCCTCCGGTCCGAGCGCGTCTCCGCGTCGCTCCTGCTCGCCGCCGCCATCCTCGGGCTGCTGCTCGCGAACCTCGCGAGCGGGCCCGCCCTGCTCGATCTCAAGCACCTGCATCTCGCGGTGCCGTTCACCCCGCTCGACCTCTCGGTCGGCCACTGGATCAGCGACGGGCTGCTCGCGATCTTCTTCTTCATCGTCGCGGTCGAGCTGCGGCGCGAGCTGGTCATCGGCGAGCTCAACGGCTTCGCGAAGGCCGCCCTCCCGGCCGTCGCGGCGATCGGCGGCGTGGTGGTGCCGGCGCTCGTGTTCCTCGCGTTCGCGGGCAGCGGGCCGACCGCCGACGGCTGGCCCGTGCCGACCGCGACCGACATCGCGTTCGCGCTCGGCGTGCTGGCCATGTTCGGCCGGTTCATCCCGACCCGCGTGCGGGTCTTCCTGCTCGCCCTCGCCGTGCTCGACGACCTCATCGCCATCCTGATCATCGCGTTCTTCTTCACGGCCGACGCCGACCTGACCTTCCTCGGCTTCGCCGCGATCACGGTGACCGTGTTCGGCATGACGAGCCGCCTGCTGCGCCCGCGTTCGCCCTACGTGCTCGCGCGGCGCGCGCAATGGCCGATCATCGCGGTCCTGTGCGCGCTGGCCGTGCTCACCTGGAGCTTCGTGTACCTCTCGGGCGTGCACGCGACGATCGCGGGCGTGATGCTCGGCCTCGTCATGTCGCGTCGTCCGGCCGGCCGGGCCGTGCACGCGCTCGAGCCCTGGTCGAACGCGGTGATCCTGCCCCTGTTCGCATTCTCCGCCGCGCTGGTCGCCATCCCGCAGGTGAGCCCGAGCGAGCTCGACCCGGCGTTCTGGGGCATCCTCGTGGGCCTGCCCGTGGGCAAGATCGTGGGCATCACCCTGATCGGCGGCCTGGCGACGCTCGTCGTGCACCGGCGCACGGGGACGAAGCCGCTCACCTGGTCCGACCTGGCGACGGTGGGAGCGCTCGGCGGCATCGGATTCACGGTGTCGCTGCTCATGAACGAGCTCGCGTTCCGCGAGTTCCCCGAGGTGGTCGACCAGGGCACGGTCGCGGTGCTGCTCGGCTCGGGCGTCGCCGTGGTGATCTCGGCCGTCATCGTGAGCCTGAAGTCGCGCGCCTACCGCGCGCGAGGCGCGGCGCGCGGGGTCGGCGGAGCGCTCTCGCGCTGAGCGGCGCCACGACGAGCGCGTCGTCGCCGGCCGGGCCGCCGGGTCGGCCCCGCGCCGCCCTCAGCCCGCGGTCGCGGTGGCGGCTCCCTCGACGGCGACCGGCTCGGCGGGGAAGATCACGCCGATGAGGTTCGAGACCCACTCGATGAGGTCGGCGTCGCCCGGCGCCTCACCGCCAGGGGTGGGGAACGGCACCAGGATCACGTCGTTCTGCGGGAAGAGCTTCGCACCGGGGTACATGCGCTCGAGGCGCACGCGACGCGAGTCGGGCAGCTTCGCCGGGGCGATGCGCAGCTTCGATCCGGTCGCGATCACGTCGGAGAGCCCGGCGAGCTGCGCCTTCCGCCGCAGGCGCGAGATGGCCACGAGGTGCTCGACCGCCTCGGGCGGTTCGCCGTAGCGGTCGACGAGCTCCTCGACGACGAGGTCGATCTGGCCCTCCTTCGCCGCCGGGCCGCTCGCGGCCGACAGCTTCTGGTACGCCTCGAGGCGGAGTCGCTCGGAGTCGACGTACTCCTCGGGGATGTGCGCGTCGACGGGCAGCTCGAGCCGGAGCTCGGTCTGCCCCTCGGCGACCTCGCCGCGGAACGCGTTGACCGCCTCGCCGATCATGCGCAGGTACAGGTCGAAGCCGACGCCCGCGATGTGGCCGGCCTGCTCGGCGCCGAGCAGGTTGCCCGCGCCGCGGATCTCGAGATCCTTCAGCGCGATCTGCATGCCGCCGCCGAGCTCGTTGTTCGCCGAGATCGTCTCGAGCCGGTCGTGCGCGGTCTCGGAGAGCGGCTTCGCGGGGTCGTAGAGGAAGTACGCGTAGGCGCGCTCGCGACCGCGGCCGACACGGCCGCGCAGCTGGTGGAGCTGTGAGAGCCCGTACTTGTCGGCGCGGTCGATGATGATCGTGTTCGCGTTCGAGATGTCGAGGCCGGTCTCGATGATGGTGGTCGAGACGAGCACGTCGAACTTGCGCTCCCAGAAGTCGACCACGATCTGCTCGAGCACGTGCTCGTTCAGCTGGCCGTGAGCCACCGCGATCCGCGCCTCGGGCACGAGCTCGGCGAGCTGCGCGGCGACCCGGTTGATCGACGAGACGCGGTTGTGCACGAAGAACACCTGGCCCTCGCGGAGCAGCTCGCGGCGGATCGCCGCGCCGACCTGCTGGTCGGAGTACGGCCCGACGAACGTGAGGATCGGATGGCGGTCTTCAGGGGGCGTCGCGAGCGTGGACATCTCGCGGATGCCGGTGACGGCCATCTCGAGCGTGCGCGGGATCGGCGTCGCGCTCATCGCGAGGATGTCGACGTTGGTCTTGAGCTTCTTCAGCTGGTCCTTGTGCTCGACGCCGAACCGCTGTTCCTCGTCGATGATGAGCAGCCCCAGATCCTTGAACCGCACCTTCTCGGTCAGGATGCGGTGCGTGCCGATGACCATGTCGACCGTGCCGTCGGCGAGGCCGGCGACGGTCTCGCGCACCTCCCGGTCGGTCTGGAACCGGGAGAGCGCCCGGACGTGCACGGGGAACCCGGCGAAGCGCTCGGAGAAGGTCTCGAGGTGCTGCTTGACGAGCAGGGTCGTCGGGACGAGCATCGCGACCTGCTTGCCATCCTGGATGGCCTTGAAGGCCGCCCGCACGGCGACCTCGGTCTTGCCGAAGCCGACATCGCCGGCGAGCAGGCGGTCCATCGGGATCGGCCGCTGCATATCGGCCTTGACCTCGTCGATGGTCTGCAGCTGGTCGGGGGTCTCGGCGTAGGGGAACGCCTCTTCGAGCTCGTGCTGCCACGGGGTGTCGGGTCCGAATGCGTGGCCCTTGGCGGCCATGCGCGCCGAGTACAGCTTCACGAGCTCGACCGCGATGTCGCGCACCGCCTTGCGGGCACGGCTCTTCGCCTGCGCCCAGTCGCTCCCGCCCATCTTCGACAGGCTGGGCGCCTCGCCGCCGACGTAGCGGGAGAGCAGGTCGAGCTGGTCCATCGGCACGTAGAGCCGGTCGCCGGCCTGCCCGCGCTTGGACGGCGCGTACTCGAGCACCACGTACTCTCGCACGGCGGTCGGCGCCTGCCGGATGCCGGCGGTGCGGCTCGGCCCGGTGGGCCGCGTGCCCGTCGCGACCTCGCGCTGCACGAGCTCGACGAAGCGGCCGATGCCGTGCGTGGAGTGCACGACGTGATCGCCGGGCTTCAGCTGGAGCGGGTCGACGACGTTGCGGCGCCGGCTCGCGAGCTTCTTCACCTGGCGCGTGTCGTACCCGGCGGAGCGGCCGTAGAACTCGGACTCGGCGATCAGGCCGAGCTTGGCCTCGGGCACCTCGAACCCTGCGGTAGCCTGCGCCTGCACGAGGAACGCCACGCCCGGCTCGAGCTCATCGGGGACGGAGTCGACGAGCCGGCCCGCGAGCCCGTGCTCGGCGAGCACGTCGCGGGCGCGCTCGACGAGGCCGTGGCCCGCCGCGGCGACGACGAGGCTCCATCCGTCGCGGAGCCGCTCGGCCACGTGGGCGACCGCACCCTCGACGTTGCCCTGGAAGCTCGGCACGCTCGTCGCGGCCACGCGCACGTACGCGGCGTCGGCCTCGGCGCCCGTCTCGCCGATCGCCTCGGCCGCGTCGCCCTGATCGAAGCTCGAGAAGGTCCACCACGCGCGCTGCGGATCGGGCTCGCCCGGCGCGCTGAAGAGCGCCGACTCGCGGAGCTCGCGGAGCGTCAGGAAGTCGCCGGCGGCGAGGTCGATGGGCGCCGCCGCACCCGCCGTCGCGGCGTTCCACGCGGCCGCGAGGAACTCGCGGTTGGTCTCTGCGAGGCTCACCGCGCGCGAGGCGACGCGCTCGGGCGCGAGCACCGCGACCGCCGCTCCGTCGGGCAGGTACGAGGTCACGGGCACGAGCCGCTCGAGCAACGCCGGTGCGAGCGACTCCATGCCCTCGACCGGGATGCCCTCGGCGATCTTCTCGAGCATGCCCGACAGGCTCGGGAACTCGTGCACCATCTCACGCGCCCGCTGGCGCACCGGCTCGGTGAGCAGCAGCTCGCGGCTCGGTGCGAGCGAGACGCGCTCGACGCGGTCGGGAAGCGAGCGCTGGTCGGCGACCGAGAAGGCCCGGAGTTCCTCGACCTCGTCGCCGAAGAAGTCGACGCGGACCGGATGGTCGGCGGTGGGCGGGAACACGTCGAGGATGCCGCCGCGCATGGCGAACTCGCCGCGTCGCGACACCATGTCGACGCGCGCGTACGCGAGGTCGACGAGACGCGCCGAGATCTCGGGCAGGTTGTACCCCCGACCGCCCGCGACGAGCTCGATCGGCGCGAGGTCGCCGAGGTTGTCGGCCACGGGCTGCAACGCCGCCCGCACCGACGCGACCACGACGAGCGGATGGCGCGGCCGCGCGCCATCCGTCGACCACTCGCGCAGGCGGCGCAGCGCGTGCAGCCGTCGGCCGACCGTCTCGGCCGACGGGCTCAGCCGCTCGTGCGGCAACGTCTCCCATGCGGGGAACTCGAGGATCTCGGCATCGTCGAGGTACGGCTCGAGCGACGCGCGGAGCGCCTCGCCCTCGCGGCTGGTCGCCGTGATCGCGAACAGCGCCGGCGGTCGCCCCGCGGCCGCGCGGCGTGCGAGCAGGCCCGCCAGCAGCGGCGCGTCGAGGCCGGCGGGCGCTGAGAAGTCGGCGTTGCGCTCGGCCTCGGCGAGGGCTCGGTCGATCGTCGAGGCGCGCGAAAGCGCCGTGTTCAAGCCCTGCAGGATCACCGGAGCAGTCTACGCGCGCCCCCTGACATCGCTCCGGTCGCACCTCTCCGTCGCACGGCCCGTCCGCTCGACGTCCGGGGCCGCCGCTAGCATGGTGCGCGCCGCCACGACCGGCCACCGCCCGACCGGAAGGACCCGCATGATCATCGCCGCCGCCGACGGTTCCGCGCTCGGCAATCCCGGCCCCGCCGGCTGGGCCTGGTACGTCGACGACTCGTGCTGGGCGGCCGGCGGCTGGCCACGCGGCACGAACAACCAGGGCGAGCTCACGGCGGTGCTCGAGCTGTTCCGCGCCACGGCGCACCTCGACGAGGAACTGCTCGTTCAGTGCGACAGCCAGTACGTGATCAATGCGCTCACGAAGTGGATGCCGAACTGGAAGCGCAAGGGCTGGCGCAAGGCCGACGGCTCCCCCGTGCTCAACCTCGAGCTCATGCAGGGCCTCGACGAGGCGCTCCGCGGTCGGCGCTACCGCTTCGAGTGGGTGCGCGGCCACGCCGGGCACCCCATGAACGAGGCGGCCGACGAGCGCGCGCGCGCGGTCGCGACCGCATACCAGCGGGGCGGCGACATCCCGGCCGGGCCCGGCTGGAGCGGCGCCTGCGAACCCGCGGTCGACGCGCTGGTCTCGCCGTCTCCCGACGAGGTCGCGCTCGAGGCCGAGATCGAGATCGATGCCGACGGCGCGGCGGCCGACGACCGCGGCCCGGCCGATGCCGCACTGTTCGACTTCGAGGAGGTCGCCGCCGACTGGACCACCCTCGCGCTCGAGCTCACGACCGAGGAGCACACCCGGCTCGTCGAACGCGCCCGTGCGGCCGGCACCTCACCCGAGGAGTTCCTCCGCGGCCTCATCTGACCGGCCGAGCGCGTCGATCACGGGGCACTCCCCCGGCCCGGGCGGCGCATCCGAGAGCGAGACGAGCGCGGCGCGCACGCGGAGCAGGTCGTCGACTCGCCGGTCGAGGTCTGCGAGGCGGTCGCTCACGAAGCCGCCGACGGGCGGCGGGCCGCCGCGATCCGAGAGCTCGAGGAACTCCGAGATCTCCGCCAGCGAGAAGCCGAGCGCCTTCGCGCGCCCGATGAAGCGCACGCGCGCCGCCGTCGCCTCGGGATAGCGCCGGTAGCCGCCGGCACTGCGCTCCGGCTCCGCGATGAGGCCGCGACGTTCGTAGAAGCGGATGGTGCTCACCGGCACGCCGGCCGCGGCCGCGAGGTCGGACGTGTGCATCAGGCCGGGGCCGGAACCGGCTCGGGCGTCGCCGCCTGAGCGTCCCGAGCGCGTCGAGCGCGCACCGTGCGCCGATCCGCCAGGAGGCCCGCTCCCTGCAGCGTCGCCCAGACCACCTCCAGCACGAGGAACACCGCGATCACGGCGCTCCCTCCGGAGGTCAAGGCGACGATCATCCATGCGGAGAACGCTACGCGCCCGATGAGCGTGTCGATCGCGACCAGCGCCGGCACCGGGTGGAGGATCCGCGCGATCGCCCACATCGTCACCACCGTGCCGGCCAGGTTGACGAACATCATCTCGACCGGCCCGAATTCGGGAAGCTGGGTGCCGGGCGCCCCGAGTCCGGTGTGCAGCCACCGCTGCAGGTCGAGCATGATGGCGGCCGTCCAGGGCGTCGCGAACGCGACCGTGACGACGAGGTCGTAGATCGCACCGGCTCGACCGAACCGCACGTCGGCGCGGGACGAGCCGAGGGCCGGCAGGGTCGCACGGCGTGCGCCGCTGGTCGCGGGAGGAGACGTGAGCGTGTTCGAGTGGTCCATGCCCACATCGTCGACCCTGCACCACGGTGCAGGGTCAAGTCGGGCGCCGTCGGCTCGCCCTCAGGCCGGCGAGTGGAACCGCTGCTGCGCCGCCACGAGCCCCTGCTCGACGACCGCCTCGACGGCGTCGGCGGCATCCGACAGCAGGTTCGGGAGCGCGTCGCGCTCGGGCCCGGCGAAGTCGCGCAGCACGTAGTCCGCGGCATCCATGCGCCCGGGAGGGCGCCCGATGCCGACGCGAACGCGCGTGAAGTCGGCGGACCCGGCGGCCTTCTGGATGTCGCGCAGCCCGTTGTGGCCGCCGTGCCCGCCGCCGAGCTTCAGGCGCACGGTGTCGAACGGGATGTCGAGCTCGTCGTGCACGACGATGAGGCGGTCGACGCCGAGCGAGTAGAACTTCAGGAGCGCCGAGACGGGGCCGCCCGACGTGTTCATGTAGCTGTTGGGCTTGGCGAGCACGAGCTTGGGCCGGCCCGGACCGAGGAACCCTTCGGCCACCCGCGAGGGTGTCTTGTGGCTCTTGAAGCCCGCACCGACGCGTGCGGCGAGCTCGTCGGCGACCATCTGGCCGACGTTGTGGCGGTTGCCGGCGTACTGGGCGCCGGGGTTGCCGAGGCCGACCACGAGCCAGGTGTTGTCGGACACGACCTCGTCCTTCCGGCGGTGCAGGAGGCGGTCGAGCAGGTTCACGATGCCTCCGGGCTGGTGGGTGGGAACGGCGAAGGGCCCGCGGCCCCGCGATCCGAGCGTACCCGGATGCGGCGCCGCGAGCCCTCGCGATGGTGGCGACGGAGCGCGGTCGGCTACTCGGCCGACTCCTCCGAAGCGGCCTCCTCGGCCTCCTCGGCGCCCTCGGCTGCGGCGGCCTCTTCGCCCTCGGCGGCCTCGGCCTCCTCGCCCAGGTCGACCTTCTGCGGCACGTGCACGTTGATGACGAGCGTCTCGGGGTCGCTGAGGAGCGCGGCGCCCTGGGGCAGCTCGACGTCGCTCGCGAAGAGCTTGGTGCCGTCCTCGAGGCCCTCGACGCTGACGACGACGTTCTCGGGGATGTGGGTCGCCTCGACCTCGAGCGAGAGGGTGGTCGCGTCGAGGTCGGCGATGGTGCCGGAGGCGGGCTCGCCCTCGACGTGCACCGGGACCTCGACCTGGACCTTCTCGCCGCGCTTGACGACGATGAGGTCGAGGTGCTCGATGATCTGGTGCACCGGGTCCTTCTGCACGTCCTTCACGAGCGCGAGCTCGGACGTGCCGCCGATCTGGAGCTCGAGCACGGCGTTGGCCTTGCGCACGAGCAGCAGGATCTGGTGACCCGGCAGCGTGAGGTGGCGGGGGTCGGTGCCGTGGCCGTAGAGCACGGCCGGGATCTTGCCGGCGGCGCGGATCTTGCGCGCCGCGCCCTTGCCGAACGTCTCGCGCGTCTCGGCGACGACCTTGTTGTCTTCGTCCATGGTGATGGCTCCTTGCGGGCTCGCGGCCCAGGGTGGGGTGTCTGTCTTCAACTCGAACGCATGCGCGTGAGGAACAGCCGTGAAGCTCGCTTCCACCGCGTCGATCACGGATGCCGCACCCGGACGGGTCCGGGCGGTGGCGACATCCCTCGCCGAAGTTCAATCGCCCAGTCTAGCGGATGGCGCGGCCGGCGCCCGAACGGGAAGCCGAAGCCCCGACGACGGGCGCCGATATCCTCGACGCATGAGCTCCCGCCTGCACGACCTGGCCGTCGAGCACCTGGGCACGCGGATCGTCTCGGGGGAACTCGCGGCCGGGACGGTGCTGCGCACCGACGCGCTCGAGGACGACCTGCGGGTGTCGCGCTCGGTCGTGCGCGAGGCGGTGCGCGTGGCGCAGTCGCTCGGGCTCGTCGAGACCGTCAAGCGCGTCGGCATCCGGGTGCTTCCCGTCGGCTCGTGGAACCTCTTCGACCCGTCGATCATCCGCTGGCGGCTCGAGTCCGAGCAGAAGGGCGGGCAGCTGCGCTCGCTGACCGAGTTGCGGACGGCCGTCGAGCCGGTCGCGGCCGAGCTCGCCGCGCGGTTCGCACCGCCCGAGCTGGGGAGCGAGCTCATGCGGATCGCCGCGGCGATGCGGACCGCGGGCCGCGCGGGCGACGCCGCCGCGTTCCTCGAGCTCGACGTGGAGTTCCACCGCACGGTGCTGCGCGCCTCGGGCAACGAGATGTTCGCGGCGCTCGGCGACGCGGTCGGCGAGGTGCTGCGGGGCCGCACGTCGAGCGGGCTTATGCCGGCACGCCCCAACGAGGACGCCATGCAGTGGCACGTCGACGTCGCTGATGCGATCCTCGCGGGGCGGTCCGACGCGGCGCGCGAGGCGATGCTGCGCGTGCTGGGCCGCACGGCCGACGACGTCGAGCGGACGTGGCGGGATCTCCCGCGGGCGCTGCCGGTGTCGTGACGACGTCACCCTGAGCCATCCGACTTATAAATCATACTTATTGAGTGTCATACTGATTGACGTCTGATTCTTGACCGGCATCCGACTGCTAGCGTGGTGCCGGAAACCGCACCGACGCAGGAGCACGAGCATGCCCGAGAGCACCACCCCAGCCAGCGCCAACATCGGAGTCGTCGGACTCGCCGTGATGGGCTCCAACCTGGCCCGCAACCTCGCGAGCCGCGAGGGCAACACCGTGGCGGTCTTCAACCGCTCCCCCGAGCGCACGCGCACGCTGACCACCGAGCACCCCGAGGCCGGCTTCGTCGCGTCCGAGAGCTACGACCAGTTCGTCGCCTCGCTCGCCAAGCCCCGCACCGCGATCATCATGGTCCAGGCAGGCAAGGGCACCGACGCCGTGATCTCCGAGCTCGTGTCGCGCTTCGAGCCGGGCGACATCATCGTCGACGGCGGCAACGCGAACTTCCACGACACGATCCGTCGCGAGGCCGAGATCTCGCCGACCGGCATCCACTTCGTGGGCGCCGGCATCTCCGGCGGCGAAGAGGGCGCGCTCAACGGGCCCTCGATCATGCCCGGCGGCTCGGCCGAGTCGTACGAGACGCTCGGCCCGATCCTCGCCTCGATCGCCGCGGTCGCCGAGGGTGAGCCGTGCGTGACCCACGTCGGCACCGACGGCGCCGGTCACTTCGTCAAGATGGTGCACAACGGCATCGAGTACGCCGACATGCAGCTCATCGCCGAGGCGTACGACCTCATCCGCCAGGGCACCGGCAAGTCCCCCGCCGAGATCGCCGACATCTTCGCCGAGTGGAACACCGGCGAGCTCGAGAGCTACCTGATCGAGATCACCGCCGAGGTGCTGCGCCAGGTGGATGCCGCGACCGGTCAGCCGCTCGTCGACGTCATCCTCGACGAGGCCGGCGCCAAGGGCACGGGCGCGTGGACCGTGCAGAACGCGCTCGACCTCGGCGTCCCCGTCTCGGGCATCGCCGAGGCCGTCTTCGCACGCAGCCTCTCCTCGAAGCGCGCGCAGCGCGAGGCCGCCGCCGACCTGCCCGGCCCGTCGGGCGATTGGACGGTTGCGCCGGACGATGCCGACGCGTTCGTGGAAGATGTGCGCCGCGCGCTGTACGCGTCGAAGATCATCGCCTACTCGCAGGGCTTCGACGAGATCGTCGCGGGCGCCGAGCAGTTCGGCTGGGACGTGCACAAGGGCGACATCGCCAAGATCTGGCGCGCGGGCTGCATCATCCGCGCGCGGTTCCTCAACCGAATCGCCGAGGCCTACGCCGACGACCCGGGCCTCGTCGCCCTCGTGACCGCGCCCTACTTCCGCGATGCGGTGGCCGGCGCACAGGACAGCTGGCGCCGCGTCGTGCAGGTCGCCGCCGGCGCGGGCATCCCGACCCCGGCGTTCTCGTCGTCGCTCGCGTACTACGACGGCCTCCGCGCCGACCGCCTGCCGGCCGCGCTCGTGCAGGGCCAGCGCGACTTCTTCGGCGCGCACACCTACCAGCGCGTCGACAAGCCCGGCGTGTTCCACACGCTGTGGTCGGGCGACCGCTCGGAGATCGAGACCACGCCCTCCTCGCACTGAGGCCGGACGGTCTGAGCAGGGCGGGCGCGGTGCCGACCATGGGGAAGACCAGGTGGCAGGAGGAGGGGCAGGACCCGGACTACCGGTTCACGCTCGCCAACGAGCGCACCTTCCTCGCCTGGATCCGCACCGCGCTCGCGCTGCTCGCGGGCGGCGTGCTCCTGCACCAGTTCGCGACCGGGCTCGAACCGCGCGTGGTGCTCGTCGTGGTCGCGGTCGGGCTCGGCATCGTGTCGACCGCGCTCAGCGTCATCGCCTACACGCGCTGGCGCGCCAACGAGATCGCCATGCGGCACGGGCGGCCCCTCCCGTACGGGTGGGCGCTGCCCGTGCTCGCCGCGACCAGCCTGCTCACGGCCGCGGTGCTCACCGTCGTCCTGATCGCGTCCTGAACCCGGCCGTGCCCGCCCTCCGCGTTCCCGCAACCGGTGATCCCGGCCTGCAACCGGAGCGGACGGCGCTCGCCTGGGGTCGCACGTCGCTCGCCATCGCGGTGAACGCGCTGCTCTCGCTCCGCGCGGGCCTCGTGCTCGGCGAGGCCTCGCTCGTCGCGGTCGGCGCGCTCCTGTTCGCCGCCGCCGGCGCGGCGGTCGCGGTCGGGGCGATCAGGCGCCGCCAGCTCTCAGGGGATATCCTGACGATCACGCCGCCGCGCTGGGCGCTGCCCGGCGTGGCCGGAGCAACGGTGCTGGCGAGCTTCGCCGGGATCGTCTCGGTGCTCGTCGAAGGAGGCAGCGGATGAGCGACTGGCATCCGGAGTTCGAGGAGGACTCCCGTCCGCTGCGCACCGAGCGCCGGCGGCGGATGCTGCGCGTGGTCGTCCTCGTCGCGCTCGGCGCGATGCTCCTCCCCCTCGTGCTCTCCGCCGTCGGCGTCGCGCGCGCTGCGGCTGAGCGGGCCTGCGCGATCTACGCGAACGCGTACGACCTCGGCGCGTCGTCCGCGGTCGCCTTCGACCTGTTCGCGCAGGGCGGCCCCGGGTGGCTCTGCTTCGCGCACCCGTCGGATGCCGGCCACGACACGCTGCTCGGCAACCTCGGGCTCATGCCCGCGGCGCCGCGATTCACCGAGCCGGGTCGCCCGACGTAGCCCCCGCGTCGCCGGTCACTCCGCGAGCAGCCGCTCCTTGACCTGGCGCCGGATGACCTTGCCGATGAGCGAGCGCGGCAGGTCGTCGACCTGCACCACGCGACGCGGCACCTTGTAGGCGGTGAGGCGTTCGCGCGCCAGCGACCGGATCGACTCCGCGTCGAGCGACGCGCCCGGCCGCAGCACGACCGCGACGACGACCTGCTCACCCGACCGCTCGTCGGGCAGGCCGACGACGGCGCAGTCCTCGACGTCGGGGTGGTGGCGGATCGCCTCCTCGACCTCGCTCGGCGCGACGTTGAAGCCGCCCGTGATGATGAGCTCCTTGATGCGATCGACGATGGTCACGAACCCGGCCTCGTCGATCGTGACGATGTCGCCCGTACGGAACCACGGCGCGCCCCCGGCGGGATCGTCGACGAAGACCGCCGCGGTCTCCTCGGGCTTGTGCCAGTACCCCTGGAACACCTGCGGGCCGCGCACCACGAGCTCGCCCCGCTCGCCCGCCGGCACGTCGTGCGCGGGCTGATCGGGGTCGACCACGCGGCACTCGGTGTCGGGCAGCGGCAGGCCGACCGTCCCGGCGCGACGGGTCGGCGCGACGGGATTGGCGATCAGCACGGGCGAGCACTCCGAGAGGCCGTACCCCTCGACGAGGTACCCGCCGGTCTGCGCCTCCCATGGCTCGACGACGTCGGCCGAGAGCGGCATGGCGCCCGAGATGGCGATGCGGATGCCGCGCAGCGACACGCCCTGCTCGACCGCGGCCCTCGTGAGCCGCTCGTAGATCGGCGGCACGGCGGGCAGGAACGTCGGCGGCCGCCTCTTCACGACCTTCAGCACGAGGTCGGGATCGAAGCGCGGGAACAGCACGAGGCGAGCCCCCATGCTCATTGCGAACGTGAGGCACAGCGTGAGCCCGTACGCATGGAACATCGGCAGCACGGCGTACACGACCGACGTGCCGCGCTCGATCTCGGGCACCCAGGCGCGCGCCTGCGCAGCATTCGCGAGCAGGTTCGCGTGGGTGAGCGTCGCGCCCTTCGGGTTGCCGGTCGTCCCGCTCGTGTACTGGATCACTGCCACGTCGCCGACGTCGGGCGCGTGGATATGGGGGGCGATGCGGTCGGATGCCACGAGCTCGCGCCAGGTGATCGTGCCGTGCACGGTCGTGGTGAGCGCCTCGCGCGCCTCGCGCGCCCTCGCGATCGGCAGCCGGAGCGCGGCCCGCGTCGTGAACGGCATCGCGCGCGTGAGGTCGACCGACACGACGTGACGCATCGCCAGGTCGTCGGGGAAGTCCTGGATGGTGCCGACGACCTTGTCCCACGCGATGACGACCCGCGCGCCGTGGTCCTCGAACTGGTGCCGCAGCTCGCGCGGCGTGTACAGCGGGTTGTGCTCGACCACGATCGCGCCGAGGCGCAGCACCGCGTAGAACGCGACGACGTGCTGCGGGCAGTTCGGCAGGACGATGCCCACCGGGTCACCCTGCTGCACGCCCAGCCGGCGCAGGCCCTCGGCCGCACGCTCGACCTGCTCGAGCAGCTCGGCGTAGCTCGTGACGCGGCCGAAGAACTCCAGCGCCGGACGGTCCGGATACTCCGCGGCTGAGGCCTCGATCAGGTCGACGAGCGACCCCGTCGGCGCCGGCAGCTCATGCGGCACGCCCGGCGCGTAGCTGGCGAGCCACGGTCGCGCCGCGGCATCCGCCATCAGGCCGCCCCGTCGAACATGCTCGTGACCGAGCCGTCGTCGAAGACCTCGTGGATGGCGCGCGCGAGCAGCGGCGCGATGGGCAGGACGGTGAGCCGGTCCCAACGCTTCTCGGGCGGGACGGGGAGCGTGTCGGTGACGACGACCCGGTCGATCGCGTCGGACTGCAGGATCTCGACCGCGGGGTTCGAGAACACGGCGTGCGTGGCCGCGACGACGACGCCGATCGCACCGTTCTTCTTCAGCGCCTCGGCGGCCTTCGCGATGGTGCGGCCGGTATCGATGAGGTCGTCGACGAGCAGGCACACGCGGCCCTCGACGGTGCCGACGATCTCGTGCACCGAGACCTGGTTCGGAACGAGCGGGTCGCGGCGCTTGTGGATGATCGCGAGGGGCGCGCCGAGCTTGTCGCTCCAGATGTCGGCGACGCGCACGCGGCCCATGTCGGGCGAGACGACCGTGAGCGTCTGCGGGTCGAGCAGCTCGCGGAAGTGCTCGAGCAGCACGGGCATGGCGAAGAGGTGGTCGACGGGGCCGTCGAAGAAGCCCTGGATCTGGGCGGCGTGCAGGTCGACCGACATGATGCGGTCGGCGCCCGCGGCCTTGTACAGGTCGGCGACGAGGCGCGCCGAGATCGGCTCGCGGCCACGGCCCTTCTTGTCCTGGCGGGCGTAGGGATAGAACGGGGAGACCACCGTGATGCGCTTGGCCGAGGCCCGCTTGAGGGCGTCGACCATGATCAGCTGCTCCATGAGCCACTCGTTGATCGGCGCCGCGTGCGACTGGATCACGAACGCGTCGGTGCCGCGCACGCTCTCGTCGAAGCGGGCGTAGAGCTCACCGTTCGCGAAGGTGCGCGCGTCGGTGGGCATGAGCTCGGTGCCGAGTTCGACCGCGATCTGCT
The DNA here is from genome assembly GCF_055564615.1 of Agromyces sp. NPDC029043. NCBI lineage: Bacteria > Bacillati > Actinomycetota > Actinomycetes > Micrococcales > Microbacteriaceae > Agromyces > Agromyces sp. NPDC029043. The sequence goes on from NZ_JBVHVX010000025.1 coordinate 22,654, forward strand.
CGGCGAGCTCGGGATGCGCGCGCCCGGACACCAGCACGAGGCGCTTCGATCCGGTGGTCTCGATTCCCGACATGTGTGCTGTCCTTCCCACCGGGGTCGCTCTCAGTCCTGGCCCTGCTCGCCGCTCTCCGCTGTGGCGGAGGTCTCACCGACCTGCGCCGCCTGCGCGGCGCCGGCCGCCTCGGCCGCCGAGGTGCCCGCGCGGTGCGTGAGCACCCAGCCGTCGAGGTTCCGCTGCGGCGCGACGTTGACCGCGAGCGCGCCGGCCGGAACATCCTTGCGGACGACCGTGCCCGCCCCCGTGTAGGCGCCGTCCCCAATCGTAACGGGCGCGACGAACACGCCGTGCGAGCCCGTGCGCACGTGCGAGCCGATCGTGGTGCGGTGCTTGTTCACGCCGTCGTAGTTCGCGGTGATCGAGCCGGCGCCGATGTTCGAGCCGACGCCGATCTCGGTGTCGCCGACATACGACAGGTGCGGCACCTTGCTGCCCTGTCCGATGTGCGCGTTCTTGGTCTCGACGAACGTGCCGATCTTGCCGTCGGCGTCGAGCACGGTGCCGGGGCGCAGGTACGCGAAGGGACCGACGGAGGCGCCCTCGCCGATCACGGCGAGCGTGCCGTCGGTGCGCCGCACCTCGGCGTTCGGGCCCACCTCGCAGTCGAGGAGGGTCGTGTCGGGCCCGACGACCGCGCCGGTCGCGATCGCGGTGGCGCCCTTCAACTGGGTGCCGGGCCGGATGGTGACATCGGGCTCGATGCGGACCGCGAGGTCGATCCAGGTCGTCGCCGGGTCCTCGACCGTGACGCCGTTGAGCTGCCAGCCGCGCACGATGAGCGCGTTCAGCCGCGCGGCCGTCTCGGAGAGCTGGGCGCGGTCATTGACCCCCGCCACGAGCCAGGACTCGGACACCGGACGCGCCTTGACCTCGGACCCGGCGGCGCGCAGGTGCTCGATCACGTCGGTCAGGTACTTCTCGCCCTGCGAGTTCTCGAGCGTGAGGTTGGCGAGCTGGTCGCGCAGCGCGTTCACCCCGAACGCGTACACCCCCGCGTTGACCTCATCGATCGCGAGCTCCTCCTCGGTGGCGTCCTTCTGCTCGACGATGCGGTCGAACGCCCCGTCGGCGCCGCGGACGATCCGGCCGTAGCCGGTGGGGTCGTCGTAGCGCGCAGAGAGCACCGAGGCCGCAAGCCCGTCGGCGCGGTGCCGCTCGAGGAGCTCGGTGAGCGTCGAGGCGTTCAGCAGGGGCACGTCGCCGTTGAGCACGAGCACCTCGCCGGCGAAGTCGGCGGGCAGGGCCTCGACGGCCTGCTCGACGGCGCGCCCGGTGCCCGGGACGTCGTCCTGGTCGACGATCACGGTTCCCGGGAGTTCGGCCTCGATGGCCTCGGCGACGAGGTCGCGCTCGTGGCGCACCACGGCGACCACGTGCGCGGCGTCCAGCGCACGTGCCGTGGCGAGCACGTGCGCGATGATGGGCGCGCCCGCGAGGGGGTGGAGGATCTTCGGGGTGGCCGACTTCATGCGCGTGCCCTGGCCTGCGGCGAGCACGACGATCGCGAGGTTGTTGTCCATGCTCCGCCACCAGGATTCGAACCTGGTCCTCACAGCTCCAAAGGCTGTCGTGCTGCCGTTACACCATGGCGGACCGCGCCGGACGGGGTCCGCCGAGCGCCTACCAAGTCTGCCACGCGGCATCCGTCGGCTCTGAACGGATGCCGCAGCGCCGATGCGATACTTGCGGCATGACGGCGGACGCGGACGAGGTGGACCGGATCGTCGACGACTGGGAGCGCGAGCGCCCCGACCTCGACTTCGCCCCGCTGCAGGTCTTCTCCCGCGTCGGGCGACTCTCGAAGCTGCTGGACCGCGCGCGCAAGCAGGCGTTCGAGCGGTCCGAGCTGGAGTCGTGGGAGTTCGATGTCCTCTCGGCGTTGCGACGCGCGGGCACGCCCTACCGGTTGCCGCCGAAGGCCCTCCTCACCCAGACGCTCGTCTCGAGCGGCACGATGACGAACCGCATCGACCGGCTCGTCGCTCGCGGCCTCGTCACGCGGCAGACCGATCCGCACGACGGCCGCGGCATCCTCGTCGAGATGACCGCTGCCGGCCTGACCCGCGTCGACGCGGCGATCACCCGGCTCGTCGACGCCGAGGCCGAGTTGCTCGCCGGTCTGCCGCCCGCCGAGCAGCGCCGCCTGGCGGCGCTGCTGCGGAAGCTGTCGCTCGGCTTCGCCTGAGCGGCGCCGCGAGGGTCGCGACTCGCCGCGCCGCCGCTGCGGCGGACGGCGTGTCGCGCCCCCTCGGCGCCTACCGGCGCAGCACCCTTCGCGCGAGCCAGTTGCCGAGGTACTGCACCACCTGCACGAACACCACGATGAGCAGCACCGCCGCCCACGTGACGATCGGCTCGAACTGCCGGTAGCCGTACAGCTGCGCGAAGTAGCCCAGGCCGCCGCCGCCGATGAGCCCGGCCATGGCCGACATGTCGATCACCGCGATCACGATGAACGTGTATCCGAGGATCAGCGGGCCGAGCGCCTCGGGCACGACCACGGTGCCGAGCGTCCGCCACGGGCCCGCACCCATCGAGCGCGCCGCCTCGATCACGCCGGGACGCACCGTGATGAGGTTCTGCTCGACGATGCGCCCGATCGCGAACGACGCCGCGAGCGAGAGCGCGAAGATCGCGGCATCCGTGCCGATGCCGGTGCCGATCACGGCGCGCGTCAGCGGCTGCACGGCCGCGATGAAGATGATGAACGGGATGGGGCGGAAGAAGTTGATGACGACGTTGAGGGTGTTGTTCACGACCGCGTTCGGCAGCAGGCCGCCGCGTCGCGTGACGTAGAGGCCCGTGCCGAGCAGGAATCCGCCGGCCCCGCCGAACAGCATCGTGAGGGCGACCATGTAGAACGTCTCGGCGGCGGCCGTCCAGAACTCGGGCGCGAGCTCGATGAGCTTGTCCATCAGCGGGCCTCCGTCACGTCGGCGTGCTGCGAGATCGCCGCGATCGCGCGGTCGATCGCGGCATCCTCGCCCCGGATCGCCAGGGTGAGGTGGCCGAACGCGCGTCCGCGGATGTCGTTGATGCCGCCGTAGACGAGCTCGAACTCGAGCCCGGCAGCGGCGAGGTCGACGAAGACCTGCGCCTGCGACGCGTCGCCGTCGCGGAACGAGCACGTGACGATGCGGCCCACGTGGCGCTCGCGCAGCACCGCGAGCTCGGCCGGCGACGGGATGCCCTTGATGACCGTCCCGACGAACTTCTGCGACGACGGATGCCGCGGGCTCGAGAACACGTCGAAGACGTCGCCGTGCTCGATGACCCGGCCCCGGTCCATCACTGCGACCTTCGTCGCGATCGACTGGATCACGTCCATCTCGTGCGTGATGACGATGATCGTGACGCCCTGCTCCTGGTTGACGCGCTTGAGCAGCGCGAGCACCTCCTGCGTCGTCTCGGGATCGAGCGCGCTCGTCGCCTCGTCGGCGAGCAGGATGCGCGGGCGCGTGGCGAGCGCGCGGGCGATGCCGACGCGCTGCTTCTGGCCGCCCGAGAGCTGGTCGGGGTGGGCGCCGGCCTTGTCCGCGAGCCCGACGAACTCGAGCAGCTCGTCGACGCGGGCCCTGATCTCGGCCTTCCTCCAGCCCGCGACCTTCAGCGGGTACGCGACGTTGCCGCGCACGGTCTTCGCGTCGAACAGGTTGAACTGCTGGAAGATCATGCCGATGCCGAGGCGGATGCGGCGGAGCTCGCGCTCGGCGAGCCCCGTGATCTCGCGGCCGTCGATGCGGATCGAGCCGCTCGTCGCCGGCTCGAGTGCGTTCACGAGACGGACCAGCGTGGACTTGCCGGCACCCGAGTAGCCGATGATGCCGTAGACGTCGCCCGCCTCGATGTCGAGCGAGACGTCGTCGACGGCGGTCACCGCGTCGGCCTTCCGGTCGGCGGCCGGGTAGGACTTGGAGACGTGCTCGAGGGTCACGAGCGCCATGGGATTCCTCCTGCGCGCACGCCCGAGCGGGCGGGGCCGTTCGTGGCGCCCCCGCCCGCTCGCGTGCGGTCGATTCGTGGGTCGGGCTCGGGCCGAGTGCGTCAGCCCTGGGCCCGGGTGTCGTGCTCGACGTCGGCGAGCGACGACTCGAGGTCGGCGACGGGGATCTCGACCGAGACGCCCGTGCCCGCCGAGGCCTCGTCGAGACCGGCCTGCACCTCGGGGTCGGTCTGGAAGATCTCGACGAGCTTGAGGTAGGTCTCGTTCTCGGCGTCGTCGGCGCGCGCGGCGAAGATGTTCACGTAGGGCAGCGCGTTGGGGTCGGACGGGTCGTCCTTCGCGATGGCGTCCTCGAACGAGAGGCCGGCGTCCTCGACGAAGTCGTTGTTGATGACCGCCGCCGCGACATCCGGCAGGCTCGTCGCGGTGAGCGACGCCTCGAGCGGGGTGACCTTCACCTTCGAGTTCGCCTCGTCGATGTCCGCGACGGTCGAGAAGATCGACCCGCCGTCCTCGAGCTCGATGAGGCCAGCCGACTGCAGCACGAGCAGGGCACGAGCGAGGTTCGAGGGGTCGTCGGGAACCGCGACGGTGTCGCCCTCCTGGATGTCGTCGACCGACTCGACCTTCGTCGAGTACAGGCCCAGCGGGTAGATCTGCGTCGAGCCGATGGGCGTGAGGTCGGCGTCGGCGGAGACGTTGTAGTCGGCGAGGTAGACGATGTGCTGGAACTGGTTGAGGTCGAGCTCGCCCTCGGTCAGCGCCGGGTTCGGCTGGGCGTAGTCGGCGAAGTCGACCAACTCGATCTCGATGCCGGCCTCGGCCGCGGCCTCCTCGAAGGCGGGCCACTGCGGGTCGGACTTGCCGACGACGCCGATGCGGACGACGTCGTCCCCCTCGGAGGCCCCGGCCGACGAGCACGCGGCGAGGCCGATGACGAGGGGGGCGGCCGCGAGCGCGGCGATGAGCTTGGTTCGGGTGCTGGGCATGGTGCAGTTCCTTTCGCGTGGGCGCGCGCGATCGGGTGCCGGATGTGGCGTGGTGAGACGGCACGGCGATACACCGGAGTTGGCGGTGGGGGCTTCGATGCCGCGATCGCGGGCGCACTTCCACGTTAGGCGAAGGATCTGCGTGCTATTGACCACCCGGTCATCGGGCGTCACAGATCCTGCGCGCTCAGCCCTCGATCTGTTCGGAAACTTCGAGCCATCGCGTCTCGAGGTCGGCGACGGCGGTCTCGAGCCGCCCCAGTTCATCGCCGAGCGCCCCGAGTCCGACGTAGTCGGACTGGTCGTGGCGGGCGAGCTTCTCGTGCTGCTCGACGATCTGCGCCTGCAGCTTCTCGAGGCGCCGGTCGATCGACGCCAGCTCCTTCTCGGCCGCGCGGCGGTCGGCGCCGGTGAGCGCGGCTGCGACTGCCGCGCCCTCCGAGGGTCGAGCCGCCGCCGGCGCAGCCGGGCGCGTCTCGAGACCCTGCTTCCTCAGCTCGAGGTACTGCTCGACCCCGCGCGGCAGGTCGCGCAGGTGCCCGTCGAGGATCGCGACCTGCCGGTCGGTGACGCGCTCGACGAGGTACCGGTCGTGGCTGACGACGAGCAGCGTGCCCGGCCACGCGTCGAGCAGGTCCTCGATCGCGGCGAGCATGTCGGTGTCGAGGTCGTTGGTCGGCTCGTCGAGGATCAGGACGTTCGGCTCCTGCAGCAGGATCAGCAGGAGCTGGAGTCGCCGCTTCTGCCCACCGGAGAGGTCCTTGACCGGCGTCGCGAGCTGCTGGTTGGTGAACCCGAGCCGCTCGAGCAGCTGTCCGGGCGTGAGCTCGACGGCCTTCGAGCCCGAGCCCACCACGTAGCTCGTCTTCTGCGCGGCGACCACGGCGCTCACGCGTTCGTCGGCCCAGTCGGCGAGCTCGGCGAGCTCCTGGCTCAGTACCGCGATCCTCACGGTCTTGCCGCGCTTGACCCGCCCGGTCGTCGGCGGCACCTCGCCGGTGACGAGCTTCAGCAGCGTCGACTTGCCGGCGCCGTTGACGCCGAGGATGCCCGTGCGCTCGCCCGGCGCGATGCGCCACTCGAGCTCGTGCAGCACCGTCTTCACCGCGCCATCCGGTGCCGGGTACTGCACCGTGACGTCGAGCAGGTCGACGACGTCCTTGCCGAGCCGCGACACCGCGAGGCGGTTCAGCTCGACCGGGTTGCGCACGGGCGGCTCGTTCTCGATGAGCTGGTTCGCCGCATCGATGCGGAACTTCGGCTTCGACGTGCGCGCCGGAGCACCGCGGCGCAGCCACGCGAGCTCCTTGCGCATGAGGTTCTGGCGCTTGGCCTCGGATGCCGCGGCCATCCGGTCGCGTTCGACGCGCTGCAGCACGTACGCGGCGTATCCGCCCTCGAACGGCTCGACGATCCCGTCGTGCACCTCCCACGTGGCCGTGCACACCTCGTCGAGGAACCACCGATCGTGCGTCACGACCACGAGCGCGCCGTCGTTCGCCGCCCAGCGGCCCTGCACGTGCCGGGCGAGCCAGGCGATGCCCTCGACGTCGAGGTGGTTCGTGGGCTCGTCGAGGAACAGCACGTCCCAGTCGCCGATGAGCAGCGCCGCCAGCCCGACGCGCCGGCGCTGGCCGCCCGAGAGGTCGCCCACCCGGCCGTGCCAGGGCACGTCGGCGAGCAGTCCCGCGATCACGTCGCGCACCTTCGCGTCGCCGGCCCACACGTGCTCCTCGATGCCGCCCACGACCGCCTCGGCGACCGTGGTGGACGGGTCGACCATGTCGGCCTGGTCGAGCATGCCGATGCGGATGCCGCGGCGCACCGTCACGCGCCCGCCATCGGGTTCGAGCCGACCGGCGAGCATCTTCATGAGCGTCGACTTGCCGTCGCCGTTGCGACCCACGATGCCGATGCGGTCGCCCTCGTCGACGCCGAGGGTGACCTCGTCGAAGACGACGCGCGTGGGGAACTCGAGGTGCAGGCGCTCGGCGCCGAGGAGGTGTGCCATGTCCTGCCCACCCTACTTCCCGCGCGCCGGCGCCCGCCCTGCTCCTCCAGGGTCTCGAGAGTATGCCACCTTGGCGACGATCGGCATACCACCGCCGCCCGAACGGGGCCGACGCGCGAGGAGGGCAGGAGGAACGGGAGGGCTGCGCTCAGCGGGTGAGGACCCGGGCGCCGTGCACGGGTCCGTGCACGCGCACCGCGGTGAGCCGCGCCGCCGAGAGCGCGACCTGCAGCTCGATCGCCGAGTCGGCGTCGTCGACGAGGAATGCGACGGTCGGGCCCGATCCCGAGATGAGCCCCGCGAGTGCGCCGTTGTCCTCGCCGAGCTTCAGGATGCCCGCGAGGCCCGGCGCGAGCGACAGCGCCGCCGACTGGAGGTCGTTGTGCAGTGCGGCCGCGAGGCGCCGCGCGTCGCCGGCACGCAGCGCCTGCAGCACGGCGGTGTCGACCGCCGGCGTGTCGAGGGCGGATGCCGCGCCGTGGCGGCGGTCGCCCCACTCGGGTTCGAGGCCGGCGTCGCGCCGGCGGTCGAGTTCGCGGTAGACGGCGGGCGTGGACAGCCCGAACTCCGCGACCGCGAGCACCCAGTGGAATGAGCCGGTCGCGAGCGCGGGACTGAGCCGGTCGCCGCGGCCGGTGCCGATCGCCGTGCCGCCCGAGAGCGCGAACGGCACGTCGGCGCCGAGCGACGCGGCCAGCGCGTGGAGCTCCTCCTTGGGCAGGGCGGTTCCCCAGAGCGCGTCGCACGCGACGAGGGTCGCCGCGGCATCGGCCGATCCGCCGCCCATCCCGCCGGCGATGGGCACGTGCTTGTCGATCTCGAGCCGAACCCCGCCGGGCACGCCGGCGTGGCGGGCGAGCAGCTTGGCGGCGCGGATCGCGAGGTTCGAGGCATCCGTCGGCAGCAACGATGCGTCGACCGAACCCGAGAACGCGACCGAGAAGTCGTCGTCTGGCCAGGCCCGCACGTCCTCGTAGAGCGACACGGCCTGGTAGGCGGTGGCGACGTCGTGGTACCCGTCGGCGTCGAGCGCGCCGACCCGCATGAACACGTTGATTTTGCCGGGCGCCCGGACGTGCACCGCCTCGTCGGTCGCCGCGAACGTCATGCGCTCAACGCTAGGGCATGGCGGGTGGGCATGGCGTCAGCCGACGCGTGCGAGCCATTCGCGCAGCGTGGCCTTGATCTCGGCGACCCGCGAGCCGTCGGGCATGCGGCCCCAGGTCAGCGAGATCGACGATCGCCCTTCGCCGCGCGGGCTCGCGCCGGCGAGCACGAACTCGCCGCCGTCGAGGTGGAAGCGGGCGGTCGGGTTGCGCGCCCCGGTGTTGCGCGCGAGCGCCTCGACCCCCGTCTCTGCCGTCACGATGTCGGCGAGCGCCTCGAGCGCGGCCACGGGGTCGAGCGCCACCGTGCGCGACACGCTCGCCTCGAACCGGCCGTCCTGTCGCTGCCCCGGATCCCGGATGCCGCGGGCCTGCTCGTACGCGACGGTCACGTGCTGCGACCACCACGGCTCGACGCCCTGGTCGCCCGCGAGCCACGCGGCGATCTCGGCGTGCCGCCACTCGGCGGCGCCCGCGTCGTCGAGGATCGCGAACCACTCGTCGTGCGTGCGCCCCGTGGCGTCTCGCACCGAGCTCTCGCCGACGCCCTCGCGGGAGGATCCGATGTCACCGCTGCCCTGGGTCATGCCGACACCGTACTCCCGCCCCGGGGCACGGTGGCAGGGGGTTGCCGGGCGTCGGCCGGCAGGCTCGTCGACGCCGGCGGCGCCGGCTCAGGCGACGGCGGCGGATGACGCGGCGCGCGCGATCCGCAGGAAGTCCTCGACCGTGAGCTGCTCGCCGCGGGCCTGCGGGTCGACGCCCGCCCGCGCGAGCACGTCGCTCGCGGCCGCGGCCGAGCCGCCGAGCCGCGCGGAGAGCGACTGCCGCAGCATCTTCCGCCGCTGCTGGAACGCGGCGTCGACGAGGTCGAAGACGGCGACACGCTCGGCGTCGGTACCCGGCGGGTCGCCGGGAGCACCGTCGCGTTCGAAGCCGACGAGCACGGAGTCGACGTTCGGGACCGGCCAGAACACCATCCGCGACACCTGCCCGGCGATGCGCCACCGCCCGTACCAGGCGGCCTTCACGCTCGGCCCGCCGTACACCTTCGAGCCCGGCTCGGCCGCGAGCCGGTGCCCGACCTCGGCCTGCACCATGACGATGCCCGAGCGCAGCGAGGGGAACCGTTCGAGCAGGTGCAACAGGACGGGGACCGACACGTTGTAGGGCAGGTTCGCGACGAGCCGCACGGGTTCGCCGGGCAGCTCCTCGACGCGGAGCGCGTCGTCGTGGACGACCGTGAGCCGCGTGCCGGGCTGCATGACCTTCACGGTGTGCGGCAGCTGGGCGGCGAGCCGCCCGTCGATCTCGACGGCGATGACGTCGGCGCCCGCCTCGAGCAGGCCGAGCGTCAGGGAGCCGAGACCCGGCCCGATCTCGAGCACGGTCTCGCCGCGCTCGACGCCGGCGGTCTGCACGATGCGGCGCACCGTGTTGCCGTCGTGCACGAAGTTCTGGCCGAGCTTCTTGGTGGGCGTGACGCCCAGCAGCTCGGCGAGGTCGCGGATCTCGGCGGGCCCGAGCAGGCGCGGCGTGCGGTCGGCGCCGTCTGCCTCGTGCCGATGCGCGTTCACGCCCTGCTCCCCCGCACGGTCTCGATGGTGCGGCAGGTCTGGCCCGCCGACGTCGCGGCGCGCCGCATCACGGCGAACCCGGGGTGGCGGATGGCGCGAACCCGTCGCTCCATGATCCGTAGGCGCGGACGGTGTTCGCGGCGACCAGCGCGCAGAGCTCGTCGAGGTCGGCGCCGAGCTCGTTCGCCATGAAGCGCATGGTGTGCGGCACGAGGTACGGCGCGTTCGGCCGCCCGCGCAGCGGCGCGGGCGTGAGGTACGGCGCGTCGGTCTCGACGAGGATGCGCTCGCGCGGCACGACCCGCAGCGCCTCGCGGAGGTTCTCGGCGTTCTTGAACGTGACGTTGCCGGCGAACGAGCAGTACCACCCGGCGTCGCCGGCGAGCCGGGCGAGGTCCTCGCCGCCCGAGAAGCAGTGGAAGATCGTGGTCTCGGGCGCGCCGACGCGTCGGAGCGTCGCGACGACCTCGTCGTGCGCGTCGCGGTCGTGGATCTGCAGTGCGGCGCCGTGGCGCTTCGCGATGTCGATGTGCGCCTCGAACGAGCGGTACTGCGCGTCGCGGCCGTCGTCGCCGGTGCGGTAGAAGTCGAGGCCGGTCTCGCCGACGGCGCGCACGCGCGGCTGCGCGGCGAGCTCGTCGATCACCGCGAGGGCCGCGTCGAGCTCGCCGCGGGCGTCGAGCTCGGGCGCCTCGTTCGGGTGGAGCGCGACGGCGGCGAGCAGGCGCGGCTCGCGAGCGGCGAGTTCGGCCGACCAGCGGCTGGTGGCGACATCCGTGCCGACCTGCACCGCCCCGGCGACCCCGACGGATGCCGCGAGCTCGAGGTGCTCGTGCGCCGTCAGCGGCAGCGCGCCGTCGGCGATCTCGAGGTGCGTGTGGTTGTCGTACACGGCGACGGCCAGGGGCTCGGGCGCCGGCGGGTACTCCGCCGCGCGCCCCCCGTCGGAGCGCGTGCGGAGGTGCGCCGCGCCATCCGCGCCAGACGTCACTCAGCCACCTCGACGCGCGGGAACAGCGGCTCGAGCGTCGAGACGCGCGCGCCGACCGGCCACTCGTAGGCCAGGTCGATGCGCTGCTCGTCGACCCCGCCCTCGGCGCCGAGCGCCGACCAGAGCTTCGCGGTCGCCTTGGGCAGCACCGGCGAGAGCAGCACGGCGAGCGTGCCGAGGCCGTGGTACGCCGTGGCGAGCACCGTCTCGAGGCGTTCGCGCCGGTGCGGGTCCTTCGCCAGCGCCCACGGCTCCTCGGCCGTGAGGTACCCGTTGAGCGCGTCGACGAGCGTCCAGACCGAGGCGATGGCGTCGTGGATCTGCAGGCGCTGGACCGCCGCCCACGCGGCATCCGTCGCCTCGCGCTCGAGCCGGGTGATCTCGCGGTCGGCAGCGCTCGGCTCGCCGCCGCTCGGCACCTCGCCGTCGCAGTACCGGCCGATCATCGCGATCACGCGCGACGCCAGGTTGCCGAAGCCGTTCGCGAGCTCGGCCTGGTAGCGGGCCGCGAGGTCCTCCCACGAGAACGAGCCGTCCTGGCCGAAGTGGATCGCCGAGAGGAAGTAGTAGCGGAATGCGTCGGAGCCGAACGTGTCGGTGATCTGCTCGGGCGCGATGCCGGTGAGTTTCGACTTCGACATCTTCTCGCCGCCGACGAGCAGCCAGCCGTGGCCGAACACCCCGCGGGGCACGTCGAGGCCGGCGGCCATGAGCATGGCCGGCCAGATGACGGCGTGGAACCGGAGGATGTCCTTGCCGACGATGTGCTGGGCAGGCCAGCGGCGGGCGAACGCCGCCTCGTCCTGGCCGTAGCCCGTTGCGGTGACGTAGTTGAGCAGCGCGTCGAACCACACGTAGACCACGTGCGTCTCGTCCCACGGCACCTTGACGCCCCAGTCGAAGGTCGACCGCGAGATCGAGAGGTCCTCCAGTCCCCGGCGCACGAAGCTCACGACCTCGTTGCGCGCCGACTCGGGCTGCACGAAGTCGGGGCGCGACTCGTAGAGCTCGAGCAGCCGGTCCTGGAAGGCCGACATGCGGAAGAAGTAGTTCTTCTCGTGCAGCAGCTCGACGGGCTTCGAGTGGATGGCGCAGACGAGCTGCCCCTCGTACTCCCCCGTGCCGTCGACGAGCTCGGACTGCTGCTTGTACTCCTCGCAGCCCACGCAGTAGTAGCCCTCGTACTCGCCCGTGTAGATCCATCCCTCGTCGAACAGGTGCTGGAGGAACTTCTGGACGTTGACCTCGTGCCGCTCGTCGGTCGTGCGGATGAAGTCGTCGTTGGCCACGTCGATGGTGTCGAGCAGCGGCTTCCACGCCTCGTCGACGAGCTTGTCGGCCCACTCCTTCGGGCTCACGCCGTTGGCCGTCGCGGTGCGGAGGATCTTCTGGCCGTGCTCGTCGGTGCCGGTCAGCATCCAGGTGTCGCGCCCCGCCTGCCGGTTCCACCGCGCGATGACGTCGGCCGCCACCTCGGTGTAGGCGTGCCCGATGTGCGGCACGTCGTTGACGTAGAAGATGGGCGTGGTGATGTAGAACGAGGAGGCGTCGGCCATGCGGACAATCCTACGGGCGGCGCTCGGCGCGTAACGCCGGGGCGGATGCCGCGCGCGGGCCCGCCGCGGCGGCCGCCGGCCGCGTGGTCAGCCCGGCTGCGTCGCCTCGGTGCCGACCGTCGGCGTGGGGCCCGTGCGGAGCTGGCGCGCCCGGCCGTCGCCGATCACGGGCGGGAGCACGCCCTCGACCCGCAGCCGTTCGTGCGGCGTCGGGACCCCGATCGTGACGTCCTGCTGCCTGAGGCGGGCCGGCTTGACCTTCTGCCCCTTGTAGTCGACGAGCTGCATGCCGATCACGATCTTGCCCGCCGAGTCGCGCTGGTCGAGCTGCCGGTAGGCGTCGCCGATCTCGGCGAGCGGGAACACGTCGGCGATCGGCAGGCGGACCTGGCGGTCGGCGACGAGCTGGGCGACGCGTCCGAGCGCGAGCGTGTCGCCCGCGTAGAGCTTGACGGCATGGTGGTCCTCGACGGCCGCCCAGTCCGTGGTGGTGAAGACACGCGTCTGCGGCACGCCGAGCCTCGCGGCCTCGTCGGCCTGCCCGCCGAGGAAGTCGAGGAACGCGGACACCGGAGCTGCGGAGACCTCGCGGACCCGCTCGGCCAGCCGCGGGCCGTACCCGATCGGCACGATCCCGAACTGGCGGACGAAGTCGAACCGCTCCTCGGCGGTCGTCCCGATGACGGCCGCCCCGCGGGCCCGGGCGAGCTGGGCGGCCAGGCAGCCGATCCCGCCGGCGGCCGCGGTGATGACCACCACGTCGCCGCGGCCCAGGTTGAGGCCCTCCACCGCGCCGAGGGCGGTGGTGCCAGCCACGTAGAGCGAGCCCGCGATCTCCCACGAGAGGGAGGTGGGCTTGGGCAGCAGCTGCGCCTCGGGCACGACGACGTGCGTCGCCTGGGCTCCTCGCGCGACGTACCCCATGACCTCGGCGCCCCGGCGGAACCGGGTCGCACCCGGTCCGACGGCGGCGACGACGCCGGCGAGCTCGCGCCCCTGGCCGGAGGGGAACTCGACCGGCCACCGACCCGGATCGGTCCCGAGCCGCACGGCGGACTCGACTGGCGAGATGCCCGCGGCGTAGACCTCGACGAGGACCTCGCCCGGTCCCGGCTGCGGGGTCGGGATCTCATGGACCTCGAGCACCTCCGGCCCGCCGAACGCGCTGAACCTCACTGCCTGTGCCATCACGCCACCCCCTGGACTCCGTCGTCGGGGCCATCGTGCGCGCGGGGTGTGTGAGCGGCATGGGAACCACCTGTGATTCTCATGCAAATGAATGGATTACGCCGACCGGCTTCGGCGGAGGTTCAGGATGCCCCGTCGCCGGCGTCGCGCTCCCTGGCGCGATCGCGCTCCTCCCGCTCCTCGCGATGCCTGGCCCGGACGCGGCCATCGCCGATCACAGGCGGCACCGACTCCTCGACGTCGATGTGCCGGTGCGGCGTCGGGACCCCCAGCGTGACGTCCTGCTCCTTCAGCTCGGGCTCGTGCACGCGCTGCTGGTCGTACTGCACCACGCGGAAACCGAGGACGATCTTGCCGGGCGCATCGCGCCGGTCGAGTGCGCGGTAGGCGTCGGAGGCCCGCTCGACGGGGAACACGTCGGCGATGGGGAGCCGTACGCGACGCGCCGCGACGAGGTCGGTCACGCGCCGCAGCGCCACGAGATCCCCCGGCTCGACCGCGCCGATGCCGTGCTCCTCGACCGCCGTCCGGTCGAGCACCGTGATGATGCGCGACGGCGGCACCCCGAGCGCCATCGCCTCGGGGGCCTGCCCGCCGAGGAAGTCGAGGAACGCCGTGACGGGGGCGCTCGTCCGCTCCCGCACGCGATCGGCCAGGCCCGGTCCGTAGGCCAGCGGGATGACGCCGTACTGGGCGAGGAAGTCGAGCCGCGCCTCGGCGCTCGTGCCGATGACGGTCGCGCCGCGCTGCAGTGCGAACTGCGCCGCGAGGCATCCGACGCCGCCGGCGGCCGCCGTGACCACGACGACGTCGCCGGGGCCGAGGCCGAGGCCCTCGACCGCCGACCAGGCCATCGTGCCGGCGGTGTACAGCGAGCCCGCGACCTCCCACGGCACCTCGACGGGCTTGCGCATGAGCTGCCGTTCGGGCACGACCACATGCGAGGCCTGCGCGCCCTCGTCGACGTAACCCATCACGGCGTCGCCGCGCGAGAACGCCACGACGCCCGGACCCGTCGCCGCGACCACCCCGGCGAGGTCACGGCCCTGGCCGCGCGGGAACGCGCCCGGCGCATCGCCCTCCGCCTCGCCGCGCCGGATGAGGCTCTCCATCGGATTCAACCCGGTGGCGAAGACCTCGACGAGCACCTCGCCCTCGCCGGGCTCGGGCGTCGGCACCTCCTCGACGGCGAGCACATCCGGATCCCCGAACCGGTGATACCTGATCGCGTGGACCATGTCGCACCTCCCCGTGCGCCTGGCTCGATTCTCCTCTCCTCGAGGGCGAACCGCGAGGGGTCGCAGGTCGCAGGGGTCAGCCGCGCCGCGCGCCGAGCGCCGCCTCGTAGAGGTCGCGCTTGCCGAGCCCGGTCTCCGCGGCGACGATCCCGGCCGCCTCCTTCAGGCGGGTGCCGGATGCCGCGAGCGCGAGCACCCGCGCGACGGCGTCGTCGGCGTCGACCGGTGCGGGCTCGCCGGCGCCGCCGACCACGATGCAGATCTCGCCGCGCACGCCGCCCGCCGCCCACTCCGCCAGCTCGCCGAGCGGCCCGCGGCGGACCTCCTCGTGCAGCTTCGTGAGCTCCCGGCACACCGCGGCGGGCCGGTCGGCGCCGAACGCCTCGGCGAGCGCTGCGAGGCTCGCGGCCAGGCGGGACGGCGCCTCGAAGAAGACGAGCGTACGGCGGTCGCCCGCGAGCTCGGCGAGCCGACGCATCCGCTCGCCCTGCTTGCGCGGCGGGAAGCCCTCGAACGCGAACCGGTCGGTAGGGAGCCCGGATACTGCGAGCGCCGTGATCACTGCGCTCGGTCCGGGGATCGCGGTGACGTCGACGCCCGCCTCCACCGCCGCCTGCACGAGCGGGAAGCCGGGATCGGACACCGTCGGCATGCCCGCGTCGCTCAGCACGAGCAGGTCGCCGTCTCGCGCGAGGTCGACGAGGTCGGCCGCGCGGGCGCGCTCATTGTGCTCGTGCAGCGCGACGAGCCGCGGCCGGTTGGCGATGCCGAGCGCGGCGAGCAGCCGCTGGGTGACCCGCGTGTCTTCCGAGGCCACGACCTCGGCCTCCTCGAGCGCCTGGCGCAGTCGCGCCGACGCGTCGCCGAGGTTGCCGATGGGCGTCGCCGCGAGGATGATCACCGGTCCAGTCTGGCGCACGGATGACGCGGGGCGCGCGGCGCGGCTGGTGCGGGTCGCGCGGCTACAGTGGGGCGCATGGGTGTGATCGGCGGGGGCTCGGACGCGCCTGCCGCCCGCACGGGCGCGCCGGACGCGGTGGTCGCGGCGAGCGTGCCGGAGGCGCCGGAGGCCACCGCCGACGCGCCCACCGGCCCCGTCCCGGTCACGCCCGCGGAGCCCCGCGGCAGCCGGCTCGACGCCTGGTGGGCGCGGCAGATGTCCACGCCGCGCCGCCGCATGCTGTGGTACTGGGGCGGGCCGATCGCGGTGACGCTCCTGGCCGCCGTCCTGCGCTTCTGGAACCTGGGGCATCCGCACGCGCTGGTGTTCGACGAGCTGTACTACGTCAAGGACGCGTGGACGCTCCAGCACAACGGCTACGAGTCGACCTGGCCCGAGGGCGCCGACGAGGACTTCGCACGGGGCGACACCGACCTCTACTCCGACGACCCCTCCTATGTCGTGCACCCTCCGCTCGGCAAGTGGATGATCGGGCTCGGCATGGCGCTGTTCGGCGCCGACAGCGCCGTGTGGTGGCGCGCCTCGACGGCGCTCGCCGGCACGATCGCGGTGTTCGTGCTGATGATGGCCGGCCGGCTGCTGTTCCGCTCGACGCTCGTCGCGGTGATCGTCGGGCTGCTGTTCGCGATCGACGGCAACGCGATCGTGATGAGCCGGGTCGCGCTGCTCGACAACTGGGTCATGCTGTTCTGCCTGCTCGGGTTCTGGTTCGTGCTGTTCGACCGTTCGCGCACGGCGGCCCGCCTCGCCGCGCGCCTCGACGCGGCGCGCGAGGCGGGCCGCGACCCGTACGCCGGACCGGTGATCTGGGCGCGCCCGTGGATCGTCGCCGCGGGCGTCGCGTTCGGCGCGGCCACCGCCGTGAAGTGGTCCGGCCTCTACTTCATCGCGGTGGTCGGCGTCTACCTCGTGCTCGTCGACGCGCTGTCGCGGCGCCGGCTCGGCGTGCCGTTCTGGATCACGGGCTCCCTGCTCAAGCAGGCGCCCGCGACGTTCCTGCTGCTCGTGCCGGTCGCCGCCGTCGTCTACCTCGCCTCGTGGACGGGCTGGCTGGTGACCGACGGCGGCTACTACCGGCACTGGGCCGACGAGCCCGGCAACGCGGCGACGGGCGTGTGGTCGTGGGTCCCGCACTCGCTGCAGAGCCTCTGGCACTACCACGAGGCGGCGTACGGCTACCACGTCGGGGTCCGCGCGACCCATCCGTGGCAGGCGAACCCGTTCACCTGGCCGCTCATGCTGCGCCCCACCAACATGTACTTCGCGAGTACCGACGACGGTTCGGGCGGGTGCGGCGCGCAGGAGTGCTGGTCGTCGATCATCGGCATCGCGAATCCGCTGATCTGGTGGGCGGCGACGCTCGCTGCGCTGTACGTGGCGTACCGGTTCGCCCGCTACCGCGAGTGGCAGGCCGGGGCCATCCTCGTGGGTGTCGCGGCCGGCTACCTGCCCTGGCTGCTGTACGCCGAGCGCACGGTGTTCCACTTCTACACGATCGCGTACGAGCCGTACGTGCTGCTCGCGCTCGGGGCCGTGACGGCGCTCGTGCTGGGCCGGCCCGACGATCCGCAGTGGCGCCGCGTGCGCGGGCTCGCGACCGTGGGCGTGTTCCTCGCGTTCGCCGTCGGCGTGTCCGTGTTCTTCTGGCCGCTGTGGACCGCCATCCCGGTCACGCCCGAGTTCCGACAGCTGCACTTCTGGCTGCCGGGCTGGGGATGAACAAGCCAGACGACGACGAGCCCGGCGCCGACGGGCCGGGTTCCCGGTGGGGCGGGCGGATGGCGGGACTCGCCGTCGCGGCGTCCGTCGCCGGAGTCGCCTGGCTCGTGCACCTCGCCGTGCCGGCCGTGCCGCTCCTGACCGTCGCGGTCGCGGTGGGCATCGCGCTCGCGCAGCTGCCCCGTGCGCGGGCGGCGCTCGACGGCGTGCTGCGGCCGGGCCTGGCCGTCGCGTCGCGCACGCTGCTCCGCGCCGGCATCGTGCTGCTCGGGCTGAAGCTCAGCCTCGTCGACATCGCCGGGCTCGGCTGGGTCGGCATCGCGACGACCGTCGGGGTGGTCGTGCTCGCGTTCGCGGGCACCTGGGCGCTCGGCCGCGCACTCCGCCTGCCCGGCCGCGAGCCGCTGCTCGTCGCGAGCGGCTTCGCGATCTGCGGGGCGTCCGCGATCGGCGCGATGGCGGCCGCGACCCGCGCCCGCGACGAGGAGCAGGCCCACCCGGTGGCTCTCGTGACGCTGTGCGGCACGCTGGCGATCGCGGTGCTGCCCGCGCTGTGGCATCCGCTCGGCCTGACCGCCACCGGGTTCGGGCACTGGGTGGGTGCCGGCGTGCACGACGTGGGCCAGGTCGTGGCGACCGCGCAGGTCGCGGGCTCGGCCGCGCTCGCCGTGGCCGTCGTCGTGAAGCTCACGCGCGTGCTGATGCTCGCGCCGATGGTCGCGATCGCGGCGGCGATCGAGCGACGGCGGTCGACGGATGCCACGGGCCCGCGCCCCGCGATCGTGCCGCTGTTCATCGCGGGCTTCCTGGCCGCGGTGGTGCTCCGCACGGTCGTCGACCTCCCGGAGCCGGTGCTCGTCGCAGCCGACCTCGTGCAGACCACCCTGCTCGCGATGGCGCTGTTCGCGCTCGGCACCTCGGTTCGCGTGGCCGCACTGCTGCACACCGGATGGCGGGCGGCCACGGTCGGCCTCGCCTCGTGGGTGCTCGTGGCGGCGCTCGCCTACGGCGCGGTGCTCGCTTCCTGACCGGCCTCGCCTGCCGCGGCCGACGGCCCGGCGCGGTCGAACCCGCGGAGCACGAGCTTGCCGCGCACCGCACCGGATTCGAGGAGCGCGAGCGCCTCGGCCGCGCGGTCGATCGGCAGCACGCGGTCGACGACCGGGTGCAGCGTGCCCGCCTCGGCGAGGCGGCGGAGCTCGTCGAGGTCGTCGCCGTCGCGGCGCGCCGCGAGCGGGCGCAGCCGCTGGCGGGTGAACACGTCGAGCACCGATGCGCGGACGATCCGCCCGAGCGGGCCGAGCACGCGCGTGCCGCCGCCGGAGGAGAGCACGAGCGTGCCGCGCGGCGCGAGGATGCGGCGGAGCGCCCGCAGGGGCCGGTCGCCGATGAGGTCGAGGATCACGTCGTACCGCTGGCTCTGCGCGGTGACGTCGACCGTGCGGTAGTCGATCACGTGCGCCGCGCCGGCGTCGCGGACGTGCTCGGCCTTCCCGGCGCTCGCGACGCCCGTGACCTCGGCGCCGAGCCCGGCCGCGAGCTGCACGGCGAACGTGCCCACCCCGCCCGACGCGCCGATCACGAGCACGCGGTCGCCGGGACGGACCCTCGCCAGCCGGAGCCCCTGCAGCGCCGTGGTGCCCGAGACCGGGATCACGGCGACGTGCTCGTCGTCGAGGTTCGCGGGTGCGCGGCGCACGTGGGCCGCGTCGACCACGACCACCTCGGCGAACCCGCCCTGGTCGGATTCCGTGAACACCCGGTCGCCGACGGCGAGGCCGTCGACCTCGGATCCGACCGCGATGACGGTGCCGGCGACATCGCGCCCGACCACGGGCTTGCGCGGCCGCCGCGGCCCGAACGCCGCGCGCAGCACCAGCGGCTCGCCGCGCATCACGCGCACGTCGCCCGCGTGGACGCCCGCGGCGCGCACGCGGATCGCGACGTCGCGCGCGCCGGGCGCCGGCTGCGGCACCTCTGCGACGCGCAGCACCTCGGGTCCGCCGTATCCCTCCTGGACGATCGCCTTCATCGTGCGCCTCCCGCCTCGGCCGTCGGCGTCACGATGACGCTGCCGCGCTTGTGGCCCGTGTCGACGATCGCGTAGGCCTCGGCGATGCGCTCGAGGGGCACGACGCGGTCGATCGCCGGCCGGATGCCTCCGGTCGCGGCGAGCGCGCCGAGCTCGTCGAGGTCGGGCCGCTTGGCCTCGTCGCGCCGGAGGCCGGTGAACATGATCGCGGCGCGCGTGCGGCCGAACCGCGAGGTGAGCTGCTGGATCATGATCGCCCACGACGGCACGGTCGTCAGGTACACGCCGCCGTCGAGGAGGGCGCCGCGCGCGCGTCGATAGGTGCTCTTGCCGGCCGCGTCGAAGACCACGTCGTACCGCTCGCCGGTGCGCAGGGCGTCGACCCGCGTGCGGTCGATCACGCGCTGCGCACCGAGCGCCCGCACGTGCTCGACGTGCTCCCCCGAGCACACGCCGGTGACCTCGGCGCCCAGGTGCCGCGCGAGCTGCACCGCCGCGCCGCCCACGCTCCCGGCGGCCCCGTTCACCAGCAGGCGGGTGCCCGCTCGGACGTGACCGCCGTCGCGCAGGAAGGGCAACGCGGTCATGGCGCCGTCGCAGAGGGCCGCGGCATCCGCCATCGAGACGCCCTCGGGCAGGTGCACGACCGCGCCGTCCTCCTCCACCACGACGAACTCGGCGTGGGCGCCGGCCGAGACGCCGGTCGCGCCGAACACCCGGTCGCCGGGTGCGAACCGGGTGGCGCCCGGCCCGACGGCATCAACGACGCCGGCGAAGTCGGAGCCGAAGATCGGGTGCCGCGGTCGCCGCAGCCCGTAGGCGAGCCGCGCGAACCACGGGCTGCCCGCGCGCCCGGCGCTGTCGGACGAGCCGACCGACGCAGCGAGCACGCGCACGCGCAGCTCGCCGGGCCCGGGCTCGGGCAGCGGGCGCGTGCCGACGACGGCGACCTCGGGCGGCCCGTACCGCTCCGCGAGTGCGACCCTCATGATGCCTCCTCCTCGGGGTACTGGAAGACGTCGTCGAGCGGAACCCCGAAGACCCGCGCGATCTGGAAGGCCATCTCGAGCGACGGCGAGTACCGGCCCTGCTCGATGGCGATGACGGTCTGGCGTGTGACGCCGAGCCGCTGCGCGAGGTCGGCCTGGGTCATCTCGCCGTGGCGGAAGCGCAGCGCGCGGATGTCGTTGGTCACGCGCGTCGGCTTCACCACGTCGGCACCCCCCGGCGGTAGGCGACGAGTCGCGTGATGCTCTCGAGCACGGCCGAGAGCACGAAGCAGAGGTAGACGACGTTCGCGATCCAGAACCAGTCGGCCTCGATCATCGACAGCACGAGCGCCCCGAGCGCGCCGATCACCACGAACGAGCCGCCGACGCGGGTGCCGAGCCGGTCGATCTCGCGATCGCGCACGTCGCCCTTCGTGCTCTCGCTCGGGAACACGATCTCGACGAGGATGCGCAGCACGATCGTGGCGACGATCGCGCCGCCGATGGTCCAGAGCATGACCGGCACGTAGTCGACATCCTCGACGGCGGCGCCGCCGACCACCTGCGGGAGGACCAGCCAGAGGTACACCGTGTAGCCGACGACGGCGATGACGAGGTAGACCCAGGTCCCTTTCTCCTCGTAGGACATGTGGACTCCTCAGGTAAACAATGTTTGACATGGCCAGTGTCAATCATTCCGCACATGGTGTCAAGCATTCTTTACACCGTCGCTGGTGACGTAGCCAGCGAGGGTATGCCGAACGACGCCCGCGAGCGGCGTTCGACGACGTTCGGCATACCCTCACCGGGCGAGGGCCGGCGGGATGGCGCGGCGGCACGGATGGCGCTCGGCGGATGGCGCGGGCGCCGGCCTAGTGGCCGGCGCCGCCGTCGACGAGCTTGAGGCCGACGACGCAGCCCACGAGGCCGGCGATGAGCGCGAGGCGCGCCCACGAGACATCCGTCTCACCGGTGACCATCGCCCAGATCACCGTGAGCGCCGCGCCGATGCCGACCCACACCGCGTAGGCGGTGCCGACCGGGATGTCGCGCATGGCCCATGCGAGCCCGCCCATCGAGACGACGAGGGCGACGCCGAACACGACCGACGGCCAGAGCTTGGTGAACCCCTCGGACTTGCCGAGGGCGGTGGCCCACACGGCCTCGAGCACACCCGAGAGGATGAGGACGATCCACGACATGACGGCACTCCTTCGGCCAGTCTTGTCGCGTTCCGGGTACTGGATTCCCTCGTCCGGGGCCGCCCCCGGCGACCTGCCCTCAGGCTAGCAAGCGGGCCTGATCACCCCCTGTGCAGACGTCCGGCGAGATGCCTCTCATCGGTTCACAGGAAAGTCCTCGGTTCACAGGACGAAGTACGCGGATCGCTCCTGCGGATCGTTGCTTCTCCTGCAGACCGAGGATGGCGGGACCGAGGCGCGACCGGGGATGGCGGGGCCGAGGCCGGCCGGCGCGTCAGCGACCGGCCAGGCCGGTGGGCGAGGACGGGGTCGCCGCGATCGCGCGGTCGGCGCGGAACAGCGCCGGCGCGGAGCCGGTGCCGTCGGCGAGGTCCGCCAGGATGCGCCCGACCACAGGAGTGAACTTGAATCCGTGTCCCGAGAAGCCCGCGCCCACGACGATCGGCCCGATGCGGTCGAGCACGAAGTGCTCGTCGGGCGTGGTCGTGTACGTGCAGCTGATGGGCGTCACCGCGCCGGCGTCGACGCCGGGCAGCCAGTCACGGGCGTAGCGCTGCAGGTCGGCGAGCTGGTCGGGCACCGGCAGGAAGTCGCGCGCGTCGGGGTCGACGACGGGGCCCACGCCGTGCCATCCGGCCTTGACGCCCTCGCCCGGCGTGAGCATGCCGTACACCGGCGAGCGCCAGTAGCCGTAGCCGTCGGCCGCGGGGCCCGGGAAGTGGTTGTAGCTCGGCCACTCGACGGTCTCGTCGCGCACCGCGAAGTGCGCCGGCTGCTCCTGCGTCACCACGAGCCGCGGCAGCGCGAGTCCGCCGACGAGCTTCGCGGTCCACGCACCGAGGGTCACGACGGCGGTGCGGGCCTCGATCACCTCCTCGACGCCGGCGTCGGTGACGGATGCCACGCGCACGCGCTGATCGCCCAGCACCTCGATGCGCGTGGCCCGGGTGCGGTGCCGCACGTCGGCCCCGGCGGCGGCCGCGGTCGCGTGCAGCGCCGCGACCGTGGCATCCGCGTTCACTCGCCCGGCCCGCGCGTTGAACAGCACGCGCGAGTCGAAGCGGATGCCGGGCCAGCGGCGCGCGGCCTCCTCGACCGCGAGGAACTCGGCCGGGATGCCGACGGCCGACAGCGCCGCGTGCACGGCGTCGAACTGCGGCGCCGGACCGTGGTTCGCGACACCCACCAGCTCGAGCAGCGAGGCGCCGGACTCGGCCTCGAGCTCGCGCCACGCCGGCAGCGCCTCGGCGAGCATGCGCACGTAGGTCGGGTCGGAGTACGCGACGTTGAAGTTGCGCGACGCGCCGTGCGAGGCGCCGTTGCGGTGGCCGGGCTCGTATCGCTCGAGCAGGGCGACGTCACGACCCCGGCGCGCGAGCTGCCACGCGGTCGCGGCGCCCATCGCGCCGCCGCCGACGACCAGGGTCTCGACGCGCGCGACCGCGCTCATCGGGTCGCTCCCCCGCCCACCGCGAGTACCTCGCGGAAGTGCTCGACCACCGGGAACGGCTCGTAGAAGCCGTGCAGCAGCTCGCGCCAGCGCTCGTACTCCGGAGAGCCGCGGAATCCGGGGTCGTGTTCCTCGAGCCGCTCCCAGTGCACGAGCAGCAGGTACTCGCGGGGTGTCTCGACCGACCGCGACAGCGTGAGGTCGACGAAGCCCGGCATCGAGGCGATGATCGCCTTCGCCTCGGCGAACGCGGCCTCGAACTCGGCCTCGCGGCCGGCGACGACGGGCAGGACGGCGTGCTCCAGGATCACCCGGCCCACGCTACCGGCCGCCCGCAGCCCCCACGCCCGAGTGCCTCCATTCGTGACGAACTGGCACCGCCCGACGGGCACCTCGCGACGAACGGGACCACTGGAGACCCACGCACCGTTGGCAGGCTCTCGCGGAAGATCGGCAGGCGCCGGGCGGGCCCGGTCGAGCGCGCCGCGCAACGATGGACGCATGGACTTCGACGACACCGCCGCCCTCATCGTGATCGACGTGCAGCAGGGCTTCGACGACCCCTCCTGGGGCGAGCGCGACAACCCCGACGCCGAGGCGAACATCGCCCGGCTCGCGCAGGCCTGGGCGGATGCCTCGCGGCCCGTCGTGCTCGTCCGGCACGACTCGCGCACGCCGGGATCGCCGCTCGCGCCCGGCGCCCCCGGCAACGCGCTGAAGCCCGTCGTCGCCGACGCGCCGCACGACCTCTTCGTCACGAAGCACGTCAACTCGGCGTTCTACGGCGACCCCGACCTGCACGCCGGGCTCGCCGAGCGCGGCGTGCGCCAGCTCGTCGTGTGCGGGATCCAGACCAACCAGTGCGTCGAGACGACGGCTCGCATGGCCGGCAACCTGGGCTACGAGGTGACCCTCCCGATCGACGCGACGCACACGTTCGACATGGCCGGCCCCGGCGGGCTGCGGCTCACGGCGGCCGAGCTCGCGCGCGCCACGGCGGTGAACCTCGACGGCGGCGGGTTCGCGCGGGTCGTCGCGACCGACGACGTGCTCGGCGCGTAGCCGTCGGCGCCGCACTATCCGTTGCCCTGCGTTACGGCGCCGAGCGGATGGCGCGGCGACGCCGGGTAGCGTGAGCCCATGGCAGACCGCGAATACGGCTTCAAGACCCGCGCCATCCACGCGGGCAACATCCCCGACGCCGAGGCGGGCGCCCGCGCGCTCCCGATCTACCAGTCGAGCGCATTCGTCTTCGACGACACGGCCGACGCCGCGGCGCGCTTCGCGCTGCAGAAGTACGGCAACATCTACTCGCGCCTGGCGAACCCGACGGTCGCGGCGTTCGAGGAGCGCGTCGCGAGCCTCGAGGGCGGACTCGGCGCGGTCGCGACCGCGAGCGGCCTGGCGGCGCAGTACATCACCTTCGCGAGCCTCGCCGGCACGGGTGACCACATCGTCGCGTCGGCGAACCTGTACGGCGGTTCGATCACCCAGCTGGATGTCACGCTCCGCCGCTTCGGCGTCGAGACGACGTTCGTCCGCTCCTCCGACCCGGCCGACTACGCGCCCGCGATCACCGACCGCACCAAGGCGATCTTCGTCGAGACCGTCGCGAACCCGTCGGGCGAGATCGCCGACCTCGAGGGCCTCGCCGACGTCGCGCACGCGCACGGCATCCCGCTCATCGTGGACTCGACGATCGCCACCCCGTACCTCAACCGCCCGATCGAGTGGGGCGCCGACCTCGTCACGCACTCGGCGACGAAGTTCCTCGGCGGGCACGGCACCACGCTCGGCGGGGTGGTCGTCGAGTCGGGCCGGTTCGACTGGCACTCCGAGAAGTTCCCGCTGTTCGGCGAGCCGGTACCGAGCTATGGCGGGCTGCAGTGGTCGGGAAACTTCGGCGAGTACGCGTTCCTCACGCGCCTGCGCGCCGAGCAGCTGCGCGACATCGGGCCGGCGCTCGCGCCGCACAGCGCGTTCCTGCTCGCGCAGGGCGTCGAGACGCTGCCCTACCGCATCCAGGCGCACGTCGACAACGCCCGCGTCGTGGCCGAGTGGCTCGCCGACGACCCGCGCGTCGAGCGCGTCTTCTGGGCGGGCCTGCCCGACCACCCGCACTTCGAGCGCGCCGCGAAGTACCTCCCGAAGGGCCCGGGCTCGGTGTTCAGCTTCGAGGTCAAGGGCGGCCGCGAGGTCGGGCAGAAGCTCATCGAATCGGTGAACCTCGCCAGCCACCTCGCCAACATCGGCGACGCCAAGACGCTGATCATCCACCCCGCGTCGACCACGCACGCCCAGCTCACCGACCAGCAGCTCGTCGACGCGGGCGTGCTGCCGGGGGTTGTGCGCCTCTCGGTCGGCATCGAGGATGTGGAGGACATCATCGCCGACCTCGACCAGGCCCTGTCCGCGGCGACCGCGGGCCTCGCCGTCGCCGGCGCGACGATCGGAGGGGACCGATGAGCACCGCGATCGACACCACCACCATCGAGCCGGCCGGCGGGGCCGGGGTGACGGATGCCGGTACCGGCGACGTCGAGACCGTCCGCCTGGTCAACGGCCTCTCATGCGAGCTGCCCGCGAGCTCGCCGCTCGCGAAGCTGCTGAAGTCGCAGCGCACGTGGATCGGCCCCGACGCCAAGCAACGGCACCGCATCCTGAACGCCGCGAAGTCGGTCGCGATCGTCGGGGCGTCTCCCAAGCCGCAGCGTTCGAGCTTCTTCGTCGGCACGTACCTGCAGCAGTCGAGCGACTACCGCGTGTACTTCGTGAACCCGAACGAGACCGAGATCCTCGGCGAGCCGGCGTACGCCAGCCTGGCCGACCTGCCCGAGGTGCCCGACATCGTCGTGGTGTTCCGGCGCGGCAGCGACATCCCGTCGGTCGTCGACGACGTCGTGGCCGCCGGCGCGAAGACGATCTGGGTGCAGCTCGGCATCTGGAACGAGCAGGCCGCGTACTACGGCGAGGAGCAGGGCCTCACGGTCGTCATGGACCGGTGCATCAAGGTCGAGCACGCCCGCTTCCACGGCGGCCTGCACCTGCTGGGGTTCGACACCGGCCAGATCTCGAGTCGCCGCGGCGGGCGCTAGCCCGGGGTTCGGTCCGGGGCCGCGTCAGGCGGCCTCGGATGCCCGCGCGTCGCCGGGCTGCACGTCGCGCCCGTACGCCATGAGCAGGAAGCTCCTCCCGCCGGGCAGCTCGACGACGTACTCGCGCTCCGGGAGGCGGTCGAAGCCGAGCCGCTCGTAGAGTCGCTGCGCCGATCGCATCTCGGGCCCGGTGTTGAGGACGACGCGACGGATGCCGCGACTCGCGGCGAGCGCCAGGACGTGCCGCACGAGCACCTCGCCCACGCCGCGGCCGCGCGCCGCGGCCGCGACGCCGAGGAACCGGAAGTCGAGCTCGTCGTCGCCGCGCGCGACGGCCGACATCCGCCGGCCGGGTCGCGGCGTCGTGACCGTGCCGAGCAGTGCGCCGGTCGTGGGATCGGCCGCCACCCACACCTCGTGCTCTCGGGCGCGATCGGCGACGGCCTCGATCTCGGCGAGGTACTCGGCGCTCAGAACGAAGTCGCCGGCGTACGCCTGTCGCGCGAGCTCGCCGACGACCTCGTGCTCGACCTCGCGCACGAGGCGCACCTCGATGCCGCCGGACGGCGAGGACCGCACCGGGGTGGCGGGGCGGAGGATCGCGGGCGGCTCGGTCGAGGACATCCGACCCAGCCTACGCGGCGGGCGCTCGACGGTCGCTGAGAGCCGCTCGCACCGTGATGCCGTTCGACACCACCGGTGACACCACACTGACGGCGTTGGTGTTGACATGACACCACTATGGTGTCACCATGGTGTCATGGATCTCACCCGATACGTCGACGACCTCCACCGTCAGCTCGCGGTGGCTGCCGAAGCCGGCGGCTCCGAGGCACGCGACCTCGCGCAGCGCCTGACGGCGCCGCTCGACGCCGCAGCCCGCCTCGTGCTGCTCGAGGCACTTTCCGACGCGGCGAGCGAGATCACCTCCGAGCTCGCGCCGGGGTCGGTCGACGTGCGCCTGCGCGGCCGCGACCCCGAGTTCGTCGTCACGGCCCCTCCCACGGCGACGTTCGAACCGGCATCGCGCGGCGCGGCGGCACCCCCCGCCCCCGCTGCGGTCGCCGTCAGCGACGACGCCGCCACGAGCCGCACGACGCTGCGGATTCCCGACCAGCTGAAGGCGCAGGTCGAGCAGGCCGCCGCACGCGACGGCGTCTCGGTCAACACCTGGCTCGTGCGCGCGATCGCCGCCGCCGTCGAGCCCGCCCCGTCGCGGCGTCCGACCGACAGCCGCCCGGCCGAGGGCGACGCGAACCGCGTCACCGGCTGGGTCCGCTGACCACCCGTACCACCCGAGGAGCGAACATGACCACTTTCCAGACCCCGCAGCCCATCGTCGTCGACGTCGACCTCGGCTGGGGCGACCTCCACGTCATCGCCTCCGATCGCGCCGATACCGTGGTCGAGGTCCGGCCGGCCGACGCCGAGAAGTCGAGCGATGCCAGGACCGCCGCCGAGGCGAAGGTCGAGCTCGTCGGCGACGTGCTCACCGTGCGCACGACGAAGGGATGGATCCACTACACCCCGTTCGGCGGTGCCGGCCAGGTCGACGTCACGATCCGGCTGCCCGAGGGCTCCGAGGTGCGCGGCAGCACCGGAGCCGGTCGCCTCCTCGCCGAGGGCGCGCTCGGCGCCGTGTCGTATCGCACCGGCGGCGGCGACGTGCGGGTCGACGAGGCGGCGCGGGTCACGGCACGCACGGCGTCGGGCGCGATCATCGTCGATCGTGCGAGCGGCGCGGTCGAGCTGACCACGTCGGCCGGCAGCGTGCGCATCCGCGAGCTCTCCGGAGAGGCGCTGATCAAGAACCCCAACGGCTCGACGACGATCGGCGAGGTGACCGGCACGCTGGTGGTGCAGGGCGCCCACGGCGACGTGACCGTCGCCGATGCTCGCGGCTCGGTCACCGCGAAGACCAGCTACGGCAACCTCCTCGTCGAGCGCATCGACGGCGGCAGGGTCCAGCTCGAGGCCGGCTACGGCGGCATCGAGGTGGGCGTCACCGAGGGCACCGCGGCCTGGCTCGACGTCTCGAGCCAGCACGGCGAGGTCCGCAACACGCTGACGCCGTCCGACGCGCCCGGCGCCGACGAGAACACCGTCGAGCTGCACGCGCGCACGAGCTGGGGCGACATCCTGATCCGCCGGCCGAGCTCGACGCCGGCCCGCTAGCGGCCGACACCGCACCCGCACGACCCGCCGGACGAACCACGTCCGACGACGGGGTGGTCGAGCGCGCCCGAAAACCCTGCGAACACCATTGAGCGCCACGCAGTCCGTGTCCGGCGCTCCCGATGAGAAACGGAGATCCAGATGACCACCGCTCAGACCCAGGCTCCCGCCATCAGCGTGCAGGGCCTGGAGAAGGCCTACGCGAAGGACGTGCAGGTGCTCCGCGGCGTCGACTTCGACGTCGCCCCGGGCAGCATCTTCGCGCTCCTCGGCTCCAACGGGGCCGGGAAGACCACGGTCGTGAAGATCCTGTCCACGCTGCTGCGCGCCGACGCCGGCTCGGCAACCGTGAACGGCTTCGATGTCGCTGCGAAGGGCGCGGAGGTCCGCGCGGCCATCAGCCTGACGGGGCAGTTCGCCGCCGTCGACGAGGTCCTCACCGGACGCGAGAACCTGGTGCTCGTGGCGCAGCTGCGGCACCTCCCGGGCCCGGGCCGCATCGCCGACGACCTGCTCGCGCGTTTCTCCCTCACCGAGGCGGGCAACCGCAAGGTGTCGGAGTACTCGGGCGGCATGCGCCGTCGCCTCGACATCGCGATGAGCCTGATCGGCGATCCGCCGGTCGTCTTCCTCGACGAGCCGACCACCGGGCTCGACCCCCAGGCGCGTATCGAGGTGTGGCAGTCCGTCGAGGATCTCGCCGCGAACGGCACCACGGTGCTGCTCACGACGCAGTACCTCGACGAGGCCGAGCACCTCGCCGACCGGATCGCGATCCTGCATCAGGGGCGGATCCTCGTGAACGGCACCCTCGCCGAGCTGAAGCAGCTGCTGCCCCCGGCGAAGGTCGAGTACGTCGAGAAGCAGCCCACCCTCGAGGAGATCTTCCTCACCCTCGTCGGGGACGACAGCGCCACCGGCGCCGCCGACCCGGCCACGACCGCCGCGACCCGGAAGGATCGATGATGACCACCGCCACCGCCACCGCCGCCGTGACCACCTCCACGCACTTCTTCGGCGACACCGCCGTGCTCACCGGCCGATCGCTGCGCCACATCACCCGCAGCCTCGACACGATCATCACGACCGCGATCATGCCGATCGCCTTCATGCTGCTGTTCGTGTTCGTGTTCGGCGGTGCCATCGACACCGGGTCGGATGTCGCGTACGTGGACTACCTGCTGCCCGGCATCCTGCTCATCACGGTCGCCTCCGGCGTGTCGTACACGGCGTACCGGCTGTTCCTCGACCTGCAGGGCGGGATCTTCGAGCGGTTCCAGTCCATGCCCATCGCCCGATCCAGCGTGCTGTGGGCGCACGTCCTGACCTCGCTCGTCGCGAACCTCGTCTCGCTGGCCATCGTCGTGGGCGTCGCGTTCCTGATGGGGTTCCGCACCGGCGCCGACCTGCTGGCCTGGCTCGCCGTCGCGGGGATCATGGTCCTCTTCACGCTGGCCCTGACCTGGCTGGCGGTGATCCCGGGCCTCACCGCGAAGTCGGTCGACGGCGCGAGCGCGTTCTCGTACCCGCTCATCTTCCTGCCGTTCATCAGCTCCGCGTTCGTGCCGACCGAGAGCATGCCCGGGCCGGTCCGCGTGTTCGCGGAGTACCAGCCCGTCACCGCCATCGTCGACGCCATCCGCGCGCTGTTCACCGGCCAGCCGGTGGGCTCCGACATCTGGATCGCGCTCGCCTGGCTCGTCGGGATCCTCGTCGTCGCGTACGGCTTCGCGATGCTCGCCTACCGGCGCAGGATCTCCTGAGCCCCGCGGCGAGCACGGAAGAGGGGCGGGGCTGCACGAGCCCCGCCCCCGTCACCGTCGGAGGGTCCGCCTACGAGACGAGCGCCTCCTGCCACTCGATGAGATCGCCGATCTTTGCCACGAGCGCCTCGTCCTGGAGGCCGTGCGCCTTGCCCTGCGCCTGGCGGAGCACGGCGATCGCCGTCGCGTGGTCGCCCGCGTCCGCGGCGAGCTCGGCCGCGTCGAGGTACGCCGTGACGTCGCCGCCGAGCTGGGCGACGCGGTTGGAGCCGTCTTCGAGTCCGGTCACGATGCCGTCGACCTCGTTGAAGGTCACGCAGTCGCCGCCGCCCTCGACGACGCCGGCCGTCCACTCGATGCCGCCGAGGATGTGCTCGAGGAAGAGGGGGTCCGACCACGCGGCATCCACGTGCCCGGCGCCCTCGTACCACGAGCGGCCGCCCTCGAAGTTGTGGCACCACGCGATGGGGTGGTCCTCGCCCATGCGACCGCTGCCCGGGTTGTACGTCGACTCGTCGAGCGTGATGAGCACGTGCACGTCCTCACGCGGGTTCGCGGTGAAGTTGTACCACTCGTCGAAGCGCACCCATTCGGTCGGCAGCATGGTCGTCGACGGATGTCCCGGGCTCTCGACGCGCATGGTCGCGGTCTGCTGCGCGGGGTGGTTGCGGAACCGCGCGCTGCCGCCGGTCAGCTCGCTGTACCAGGGCACCGTGTGCATCGAATCCGTCGCGGCGTGGAGGCCGACGTAGCCGCCCCCGCCTCGGATGTAGCCCTGGAACGCGGCGAGCTCGGTGTCGTTGAGCAGGCGCGGGCGGTTGGGGTCGAGGTTGTTCGTCGCGTCGACCGGCGAGGCGAAGATGATGGTCGCGTACTTCGACAGGTCGGCGGCGCTCGTGAACGGCGAGCTCGGAAGCGTGAGCGCCGGCTGGCCGGGCGAGCTGCCCTGGGGCGGATCCCAGACGTCGACGCTGAAGCCGTGCTCCTCACCGAGCGCGATGATCGCGTTCGTGGTGTCGTCGATGTGCGAGTGCCGGAACCCGAGCGTCTCGCCGACCACGAGCACCTCGTACTCGTCGGCGGCGTGGGCGGGGAACGCGGCGATCCCCAGGCTGAGCGTGACCCCCGCGGCGCAGAGCCCGGTGATCGCGCGTCGGACGTGATGCTTCATAGGTCGTTTCTCCTCTTCGAGCCGAACCGATCGATGCCGCCAGCGGCGAGCCCAGAATTTGTTGCTCGCTGCGACATATCTGCAGGACCGAGGCTATTGCCCGCGTCCGAGGGATGTCAATCCCTCGTTGTCGTTAGTTGCCGTGGATCCGGCGTCTTCCGCCAGCTCTTCGGCGGAAGTCGGGCGCTCGGGCCTCTCCGCGACGACCGGCGTTCCCCACGCACGATTCTTCGACGACCCGGCGAATCCGTGCGCGTGCTGCGACGTACCCTTGGTTCGTGACAGCGTTCGTCTCAGCCCTCGATCTGTTCTCGATCGGGATCGGGCCCTCGAGTTCCCACACGGTGGGACCCATGCGGGCAGCCCGTGCATTCGTCGAGGGCATGGCCGCGAGCGGGCGACTCGGGGCAGTCCGCCGCGTCACGTGCTCGTTGTACGGCTCGCTCGGCGCCACGGGCCTCGGCCACGGCACGCCCGACGCCGTCGTCGCGGGTCTCGCGGGCCTCGCGCCGCACGACTGCGACCCCGACGAGGTCAGGGGCGCATGGACGCAGCTCGGCGCGGCCGGCGCCGAGGTGCGGCTCGCCGGCCGCCATTCCGTCCTCATGACCGAGTCCGACATCACGCTCGAACCGCGCACGCGACTTCCCGGCCACCCCAACGCGATGACCCTGCAGGCGTGGGGCGACGACGACGCGCTGCCGATCGCCGAGGAGACCTACTACTCCGTGGGCGGCGGCTTCATCCGACGCGAGGGCGACGCGCCCGAACAGGCCGAGGCCCTGCGCCATCCGCTGCCCTACTCGAACGCCGCCGAGCTCCTCGACCTCTGCGACGAGCACGGGGTGAACTTCTGCGACATCGCGTGGCGCAACGAGGTCGCCGTGCACGGCGAGGCGGGCATCATCGCGGGACTCGATGCGATCTGGGCCGCGATGGCCGAGTGCGTCGAGCACGGCCTCGCCACCGAGGGAACCCTGCCCGGCATCCTCAAGGTCAGGCGCCGCGCACCCGAGGTCCGCCGCCGTCTCGAGGAGTACGACCGCGACGAACACGTCCGCGACACCTCCACCGAATGGCTGCACGCCTTCGCCCTGGCGGTCAACGAGGAGAACGCGTCGGGCGGCCGCGTCGTCACGGCGCCGACGAACGGCGCCGCCGGCATCATCCCCGCGGTCGGCCACTACTACCTGCGGTTCGTGCCCGGCGCCGATCAGGAGGGCATCCGCCGCTACCTGCTCACGGCCGCCGCGATCGCGAGCCTCGTGAAGAAGAACGCGTCCATCTCCGGCGCCGAGGGCGGCTGCCAAGCCGAGGTCGGTTCGGCGTGCGCGATGGCCGCCGGCGCCCTGTGCGCCGTGCTCGGCGGCACGCCTCGGCAGATCGAGAACGCGGCCGAGATCGCCATGGAACACCACCTCGGCCTGACGTGCGATCCGGTCGCGGGGCTCGTGCAGGTGCCCTGCATCGAACGCAACGCGATCGCGGCCTCGACCGCCGTGTCGGCCGCGCGCCTCGCGCTCCACGGCGACGGCACCCACGTCGTCTCGCTCGACACCGTGATCGAGACGATGCGCCAGACCGGGCTCGACATGATGACGAAGTACAAGGAGACCAGCGAGGGCGGCCTCGCGGTGAACGTCATCGAGTGCTGAGCACCCCGACCGCCGCGCCATCCGACCGGACCGTGTCCCCCGATCGGGTCGCTACTCTGGGATGGCACGCCTCTGGCAAGGTAGCCGGGTGGACCCGAACATCGACCCCGACGTACTCGGCGGCGTGAGCGCCGCGGTACTCGTCATCGGCTCGCTCATCTACCTCGCCGTCATCGCGCTGAGCCTGTGGATCGGCTACCTGATCATCAAGGCCGCGGTGCGAAACGGCCTGCGCGACCACACGCTCTGGCTCGAGTCGCGGCGGGGTCCGCTGCGTTGAGCGGCGGCCGAGGCGCGCGCTCTCTCGGCCGGCCCAGCGTCCCCCGACCGGGCGGTCAGCAGGCGCACTCGATCGGCGGCGCGTCGCTCGCGACGTTCGTGAGGGTGTCGACCGAGCGGCGGTCGCGGCCCGTGTCGCGCTCGATCTCGAATCCCTCGCGCGCCCAGTACTCGAATCCGCCCAGCATCTCCTTGACGGGGTGGCCGAGCGTGGCGAACGCGAGCGCCGCGCGCGTCGCGCCGTTGCAGCCGGGACCCCAGCAGTAGACGACGACCGGGGTGCCCGGGGCGATGCACCGCGCGGCCTCCTCGGGGACCCGTCGGCCGGGCAGGTGCACGGCACCGGGGATGCGTCCGGCCGCCCATGCGGCCTCGCTGCGCGTGTCGACGAGCACGAAGCCCGCGTCGGCGTCAGCGAGCGCCGCTGCGACATCGGACACGTCGGTCTCGAAGCCCAGCCGGGCGCGGAAGTGGCGGACGGCGTCGTCGGGATCGGCGACGTGGTCGAAGAGGCGGTTGCCGGCCTGAGCGGGGGTCGTCATGGTCATGCCCCGATGCTCGCATCCCGGCCCGTCCCGTCGCGGCGCAGATCCCGACGCCGATGCGCGAGATCCTGCCGAACCGTCAGGCTCCCCGGAGGAACTCCCCGACCGCCGCGGCGAGTGCGCGCAGGTCGTCGACATGCGCGAGCTCGCGTGCCGAGTGCATCGACAGCAGGGGCGGGCCCACGTCGACCGTCCGGATCCCGAGCCGCGTCGCCGTGAGCGGGCCGATGGTCGAGCCGCACGGGATCGCGTTGTTGGAGACGAACTGCTGCGTCGGCACGCCCGCCGCGCGGCACGCCGCCGCCCACCGTGCCGAGCCCGCGGCATCCGTCGCATACCGCTGGTTGGCGTTGAGCTTGAGCAGCGGGCCACCGCCGAGCACGGGCCGGTTCACCGGATCGTGCCGTTCCGGGTAGTTCGGGTGCACGGCATGCCCCGCGTCGCTCGACACGTGCCAGGACGCGGCGAACGCGCGACGGCGCTCCTCGGCGCCGGCGCCGAGGCCCGCGCCGATGCGCGTGAGCACGTCGTCGAGGAACGGCCCGCTCGCACCCGAGCGCGACTCGGACCCGAGTTCCTCGTGGTCGAACGCCGCGAGCACGCTGACGTGGTCGGCGTCGGCCGGCGCCGCGAGCAGCGCCGTGAGCCCGGCGTGCACCGAGGTCAGGTTGTCCATGCGCCCCGACGCGAGGAACACGTCGCCGCGGCCGAAGCGGGCCGGCGCCGCGGCGTCGGCGACATGCACGTCGTACCCCGCGACCTCCTCGGGATCGACGCCCGCGAGCCCAGCGAGATGCCCGACGACGTCGGCCGGCTCCGGCCCGCCCTCCACGCCCCAGATGGGCTGCACGTGCCGCTGCTTGTCGAGCGTGAGCCCGTCGGTGTTGACGCCCCGGTCGAGGTGCACGGCGAGCTGCGGAATCCGCAGCAACGGGCCCGTGGCGACCAGGTGCGTCGCGCCATCCGTCGTGGCGAGGCGCCCGGCGAGCCGCAGCTCGCGGTCGAGCCATGAGTTCAGCAGCGGACCGCCGTACACCTCGACATTGGCCTGCGACAGCCCGGCCGCCGCGCTCGACGGGTTCGGCTTGAGCTTGAACGAGGGCGAATCGGTGTGCGCCCCGAGGATCCGGAAGGGCGTCACGGGCCCGGCCCCCTCGGGCTGCACCCACGCGATCACCGCACCGTCGCGGACGACGACGCGACGGCCGGCCCCCGTCGGCCACGCCTCGCGTTCGTCGAGCCGGTCGAAGCCGGCCGTCTCGAGGCGCCGGGCCACCTCCTCGGCGGCGTGGTACGACGACGGCGATGCCGTCACGAACGCGATGAAGTCCTCGATGTACGCGTCGACGTCAGGGATGCCCATCCCACCATCCTCCCGCATCGCCGGGACCCGTTCGCCCCGGGTGCCGCGTCAGGCGAACCGCACGGTCGCCTGCAGTCGCGAGCGCACCTCCATGACCTCGGCCCCGCCGAGCTGCGGCGACCCCGGGATTCCCTCGCGCACCGCGCTCGCCAGCCGCGAACGGCGCACGAGCGCGACCGTCGCGCCGCGCACCGTGCCGCCCACCTCGAGGGGCACCGCCGCGTCCTCGTCGGGCACGACGACGACGAGCGCCGTGGGCTTCACGCGCGCCGCGCGCCCGATCGCCTTCGCGCGCGCCCCGAGCGCGCGGATCGGCCGTTCGCCGGCGACCGCCTCGCCCACGAGCTCGCCGCGCTTGAGCGCGACCGGGCCGCCCCAGTCCTCGGACTGGATCGCGATGAGCCCGGTGGGACCGAGCACGAGGTGGTCGAGCTTGGGCGGGAGGCCCGGGCCCGCTGCATCCGTCGCGAGGTCGTGCCAGACGGTGTACGCGATGCCGAGCGTCGAGAGCGCCCGCGCCGTCTCCTCCTCGGCGAGCGCGTCGGCGAGCACATGGCGGATGTCGCGCGGTGCGCTCCGCACGAGCGCCGGGTCGTACGGGTCGTCGAGCGTGACGCCCCGGCCCGCCCACTCGCGGATCAGCGCGAGGTAGCGCTCGCGCGACAGCCCGCCCGGGTGCCCGTAGGAGCGGGCGAGCGGACGGGAGTCGCGCCGCGGCCGCGGAGCGGCGGGCGCCCATGGCTCGTGCGGCGCGTCGGACGGGGCGACCGTCCGGATGCCGCGATCGAACGCGGCTCGGGCCTCGGGCGTGCCGACGAGCTCCCACGCCGCCTGGACGGCGTGGAACCTCGTGGCATCCCCGCCGGTGTCGGGGTGGGCGTGCCGGAGCGCGCGCCGGTACGCGAGGCGGAGCGCCGCGGCATCCGCGTCTGAGGGAACGCCGAGCACCTCGTAGGGCGACTCGGAGAGGGGGCTGTCGGGCATGGGCTCGCTTTCGGTGCGAGCACGAGGATACCGCCGCTCACCGCGAGGACGCCCGAAGCGGCTCAGTCGTCGACGGGGCGCAGCATCCCGCCCGCCGCGAGCTCGCGCACGGCCGGGGCCAGCTCGTCCCACAGCGCGGCCGGGTCGGCCTCGAGCAGCTGCGCGATCGCGTCGGAGAGCACGCCGAGCGGAAGCTCGCCGTCGGCGGCGCCGACCAGCGCGGCGAGACCGGTTCCGGCGTCGACGACGCGGCCGAACCCGCCGCCCTGTCGGAGGAGGATGACCGTGGGCTGCTCGGCGCCCGGCCAGTGATGGCGCTCCTCGGTGACATCCGCGGCCACGACGACGCTGGTCTCACGCAGCGCTGCGTCATCGAGCGCGCCGAGCCGGTCCGACGCCGCGAGGCACTCCGCGAGGTGCGCCCCGAGCCCGCCGGCGGTCTCGCCGAGCGGGCCGTGGAGCCGCTCGGCGCGGGCGAGCCGCGGCACGTCGCCCTCGGCGGGCCGGCGGAGGAGCAGGTAGCCGAAGCCCACCGACTCGACACCCCGCTCGGCGAAGTCGTCGAGCCAGGCGCCGTGCATCGCCTCGAACTCGGGCGTCCCAGCCCGCGTGCCGCCGTCGCGGATCCACGTCTCGGCGTACTCGCTCGGGTCCTGCCGCTCGCGCTCGACGATCCAGTACTCCAGGCCGGATGCCGCGGCCCAGCCGGTCACGCGTTCGAGCCCGTCCTCGAGCTCGCCCGGGTCGGCCGCGCGCCGGTACTCCCAGTTGCCGAGCAGCTGCGCGATGCCGCCGGGCGCGAGGTGCTCGCCGGCGCCGCGGACCACGGCCTCGACGATGCCGTCGCCGACGAGGCCGCCGTCGCGGTACTCGTAGGCGGGCACGCCCTCGCGCCGGGGCGTGATCACGAACGGGGGGTTCGAGACCATCCGGTCGACGCGTTCGCCACCGAGGGGGTCGAACAGGCTGCCCGCGCGGAACTCGATGCCGTCGAGCCGGTTGAGCCTGGCGTTGAGCCGCGCGTAGCGCAGCGCCCGCTCGGAGATGTCGGTGGCCACGACCCGATCGCTGAACCGCGATGCGTGCATGGCCTGGATGCCGCAGCCGGTGCCGAGGTCGAACGTGGTGCGGGCGTGCCGCTGGAGGAGCAGCCCGCTCAGGGTCGTGGACGCACCGCCGACGCCGAGCACGTGCTCCTCGGGCAGCGCGCCGCCCGTCGCGAGCTCGCCGAGGTCCGACGCGACCCACCACTCCCCCTCGCCGACGGCGTCGGCGAACGCGTACGGCCTGAGGTCGGCGCGCGGACGGGCCACGGCGCGGTCG
Organism: Agromyces sp. NPDC029043; assembly: GCF_055564615.1. Taxonomy (NCBI): domain Bacteria; kingdom Bacillati; phylum Actinomycetota; class Actinomycetes; order Micrococcales; family Microbacteriaceae; genus Agromyces; species Agromyces sp. NPDC029043. Next base: position 60,017 of record NZ_JBVHVX010000025.1, read on the forward strand.
AGTTCCACCAGCTGGAGCGCGACGGCGCCGTCGAGTCCGAGGGCGGGCAGCGCGGCCTCGAGGTCGGCGGATGGCACGGGCACGCCGAGCACGAAGCAGCGCACGAGGGTGGCGAGCGGCCGGTCGGCGGCCTCGGCCCGATCGAGTGCGCGCAGCGCCGGCACGCGGTGGCCGCGCCGGAGCGCGGCACCAGGATGCGTCGGCTGCTCGGCGGCGCCCCGCTCCCACGCGGCGTCGATCCCCGCCACGGTGAACCGGGACGTCGCGAGGTCGGCCGCCAGCGCATCGACCCGCGTCTCGTCGACCTGCATCCCATCGAGCGCTGCGTCCATCCGCCCATTCAAGCAGCGTCGTGCGATCGTCACTTCGATGTCATCTCGCGTCCATCCCGGGACGCGCGGCGTAACCAGGCCGACACACGCGCCGCGTAGCGTCGGTTACCATCGGACGAGCGAGGGGAGGTCGCAGATGGCGGAGTCGCCGACCCTGGAACGCCTGCGGCAGGATGCGCGCGACGAGCTCGCCGCGCTCATCGAGCTGCGGTGCCGGCTCGGCGAGGATCCCTGGTCGTTCCTTCCCGAGCTGCCGTCCGTCGACGAGCAGGTCGTGGCGACGCTCCGCGAGGAACGGCTCCACTCCGAGCGCTGGAGCCCGGCGCGAGCGCGCGCGTACCACCCCGCCGCACGGCGCGGCGAGGTCGCCCGATTTGAGTTCGAGGTGCTCCGCGAGATCGCGCTCGACCACCCCGAGCTGAGCTCCGCCGTGTGGAGCATGCTCGACCGGGTGCCGTCCACCTGACGAGGCTCCGCTCGGGCGGGCCGGCTCGACGGCGTCAGCGCGCGACCGGCGCGGTCGCCGCATCCGCTCGTCGTTGCACGCGCACCCACGTGATGAACCCGACGATCGTGAACACCCCGTAGAACAGGTAGAGCAGGGCCGAGGCGTAGTAGCCGGCGCTCACGAGCAGCGGCACGCCGACGATGTCGACCGCCACCCAGATGAGCCAGAACTCGATCCAGCCGCGCGCCATGCCCCAGGTCGCCAGCAGTGAGCCGACGAAGATCCACGCGTCGGCCCACACCGGCTCGAACGACCCGAGCGCGCGGAAGATCGGCGTCAGCACGAGCGTGCCGCCGACGAGCGCCACGACGAGCAGCACGCGCTCGCGCCCGCTCGCCCAGTGCGGCGTGACGGCGGCGTGCTCCCGACCGAGGCGGCGGTTGCGCGACCACTGCACCCACCCGTAGATCGACACGGCGATGAACATGAGCTGGCGCCCGGCCTGCCCGAGCAGGTTCACGGGGTTCGGCGTCTGGAACACGGCGCCGAGGAACACGGTGAACAGCAGCACGTTGCCGATGATGCCCACCGGCCACGCCCACACCTTGCGGCGCATCCCGCCGACGGCCGACGCGAGCCCGAATGCGTTGCCCACGATCTCGCGCCACAGGATGACCTGGTCGCCGATCACCAGCTGCGCGTCGAACAGCCACTCGATCGGGTTCATCGGGTCGCCGCCCCCGCGCGGCTGCGGGCCCGGACCGCGACGACCACCGCGGCGATCGCGCGCCAGCCGATCAGGAACACCGCGAGCGTGATCGCGGCGACGACGACGAATGCCGGCGCCGTGCCCTGCCCGGTCACCGCCCGGAGCACCATGCCGACGACCAGCGCGCCCGCCCACACCGCGACGCCGGTCGGCCAGGCCGCGGCCGGGCGCCGCCATGCCATCGAGGCGAGCCACCCGACTGCGGCTCCGACGAGGAACGGCCACGCCGTGCCCCAGACCCCGGCGAGGTCGAGCCCCTCCGCGTGGCTGCTCCGCCCGGCGATGGCGAACGCGACGACGAGGAGCGCATCGAGCACCGCGGCGCCGACCACGACCGAGGTCCCGGCGGTGCGGGCTCGGGGTGCGCTCATGCGTCCATCGTAGGGCGCAGCTCGGCGGCGCTGCCGACCGGCAGCGCGCACACGAACGCGCGGCAGCGGTAGGCCGCCGCGCGGCCGTCCCGAGCGGATCGGCCCGCGAAGAGCTCGAAGCCGGCGTCGGCGAAGGCCCGCGCCTGGCGCTCGGTCACGATGGTCGACACGGATGCCGCGTGGCGCCGGCTCGCGCTCACGAGCTCGGCCTCGACCGGCGCCGTGGCCGTCTTCTCGAGCCGGTCCGGCACGACCGTGACGAGTTGCACGAGCGGCTCGGCCAGGCGCGCCATGACCTCCAGCGCCCCGCCGAACGCGATGGGCCGCTCGACGGCGATGCCGGCGACGGCGCGCATGGCGTCCTCGGCGAGCCCGCGGTAGCGCTCGCCCGCGCCGAGCGCGAACAGGCGCCATGCGGCCTCGGCGCACGCGGTGGTACCGGACGGGGTTGCCCCCTCGGCCGGGTCGTCGGGCAGTGCGAGCCCGCGCGCCTCGAGCACCGGGTCGGCGCCCCCGGGGGCCCCGAACGGTGGAGCCGCGCCCGAGCCGTCGGCCGAACCGCCGGTCGCGGCGTCGGCGGCGGCGTCGATCAGCCGTCGCGCGGCCACGGCGTAGCCCGCGTCGCCCGTCGCCGTCGCGAGCCGGAGGAGTCCGGACGCGAACATCCCGGTGTCCTCGAGGGTCGCGCGCGCCGTCGAGGACACGCCGTCGAGCGAGGCGCGCACCAGGGTGCCGTCCTCGCGCACGTGCGCCGCGAGGAGCAGGTCGGCGGCCCGCCGGGCGGCGTCGACGGCCCCGTCGTCGTCGAGCACGTGGCCGGCCTGCGCGAGGCCGCCGATCGCGAGCCCGTTCCATCCGAGCAGCACCTTCTCGTCGAGCGCCGGAGGCTCGAGCGACGCGCGCTCCTCCGCGGTCCTCCGGTAGTAGCCGCCCTCGTCGCGACGGCCGTCGATGACGCTCTCGGAATCCTGGGCGCTGGCGAATCCCCCGCTCGGCAGTCGCATGCGCTCGGTCAGGAAGGCGATGACCCCGCGCGCCAGGGGCTCTGCGGACTCGGCGGGCGCCTCGCCCGTCGCGAGCTCCGCGGCGACCGAGAGCAGCAGCGCGTTGTCGGTCAGCATGCGCTCGTAATGCGGATCGCTCCAGTCGGCGCGCGTGGCGTACCGGAAGAAGCCGCCCTCGATGGGGTCGCGAAGCGGCGACCGGCCCATGAGGTCGAGCGTTCGTGCCGCGAGGGCGCGCCCGTCGGGCCCGGCCTGAGCCAGGAACCCGAGCACGGGCGCGACGGGGAACTTGGGCGCGCCGCCGAAGCCGCCGTGCACCGGGTCCTCATCGGCGGCGAGCCGACGGACCGCCTGCTCGAGCTCGGCCGGCCCGGGCAGGTCTCCGGCCGTGCGAGCCGCGGATGCCGCAGCGAGGGCCTCGCCGACGGCCTCCGCCGTCCGATCGAGGTCGCCGCGGCGTTCCCGCCATGCCTCGTCGACCGCGACGAGCACCTCGCGGAACGCGGGCACGCCGTGCACGGGTCGCGGGGGGAAGTAGGTGCCCGCGTAGAACGTCCGCCCGTCGGGGCGCGCGAACACCGTGAGCGGCCAGCCGAGTTCGCGCGTGAAGGCGGACGCGGCGGCGATGTAGCTCGCGTCGACCTCGGGATGCTCCTCGCGGTCGACCTTGACCGCGACGAACCGGTCGGCGAGGAACGCGGCGATCTCGGGATCGCTGAAGCTCTCGCGCGCCATGACGTGGCACCAGTGGCAGGTCGCGTACCCGATGGAGACGAGCACGGGCACGTCGCGGCGGCGCGCCTCTGCGAACGCCTCCTCGCCCCAGGGGTACCAGTCGACGGGGTTGTCGGCGTGGGCCCGCAGGTAGGGGCTCAGTGCGGTGGCGAGGCGGTTGCCCATCGCCTCAGCCTAAGCCTGCCGGACGGCAAGCGGCATTAAATGCAGAAGAGCCGCCCAACTCTGGGCGGCTCTTCTGTGAAGGATGTCCGGCGGTGTCCTACTCTCCCACAGGGTCGCCCCTGCAGTACCATCGGCGCTGCGAGTCTTAGCTTCCGGGTTCGGAATGTGTCCGGGCGT
>NZ_JBVHVX010000026.1:0-54695 GCF_055564615.1 Agromyces sp. NPDC029043
CTCCGTTGTGTGTAGGGGGGATGGTTTCACCCCCCCCCCCCAAACTCCCTAGGAAAAGGACCCCGAGGATTTTTGTGGTTTTGTGTTGCCCCCCCCCCCCCCCCCCCCCCCCCCCACGACCAAACCCTTTCTCACACTGTGAACTTGTCAAAGAGCGGGTAAGGGCCGTGGCTCCCACAGGGGTGGTGTCGGATACGAGAGTGTCGTTCTGACACCGGGTTTCGGGTGGAATGGTGTTGTTCGGCGGGTCGGTTCGGTCGGGTTGGGAGCAACAGGTTCCTGTGCCCACTCAGTGCGATTCTGTGCCCGCTCGACGCCAGACGGTGCCCGCTCGACGCCAGACGGCGCCCGCTCGCGATGGGGAGGGAAGCGGAGCGTCCAGGCCGGATCGACACGCGACGCCGGAGTCGCCGCCATGTCACCGCCCCTCTACTAGCCTCGAGGAGTACGCCCAGTCGAGGAGGACCCATGATCACGCTCCGTGAAGCCGTCGAGACCAAGAACCTCGAGGCTGTCGACGAACTGCTCGCCGAGGACGTCGTCTTCCGCAGCCCGGTGGCGTTCAAGCCCTACCCCGGTAAGCACATCACGAGTGCGATCCTGCACCAGGTGGTGGAGGTGTTCTCCGACTTCCGTTATGTCCGCGAACTGCGCGACGGCGAGAACGAGGTGTTGGTCTTCGAGGCAAAGGTCGGCGATCTCGCCATCACCGGCGCCGACTTCGTCGTCTACGACGACGCCGGCAAGATCACGGACTTCATGGTGATGGTGCGACCCCTCAAGGCGGCTCAGCAGTTGGCCGACGAGATGGCCGCCCGGTATCCGGCCATCGTCGCGGCCGCGGAGGCATCGCTGGCAGCAGAGGCAAGCAGTTCGTAGCGGGCCCCGCGCCCACTCGACGCCAGACCGCGCCCACTCGACGCCAGACCGCGCCCACTCGACGCCAGACCGCGCCCACTCGACGCCAGACCGTGCCCACTCAACGCCAGACCGTGCCCACTCAACGCCAGACCGTGCCCACTCAACGCCAGTGCGTGCCCATTCACGACCGGGATCGTCCTGTTCTATCTCACAACCAACCCCACCGAATTCGGTCGATTACACGGTGATTGTGACGCGGAACGCGTCCATTCTGACAACAGGTTCGCAGTTCAGCCCTGTTGTAGGAGGTAATCATCATGAGCTTGGAAGCCAGCGGGACAGTCGCCGCGCAATCGACCGAGAGGTGGCGCGATCGGAAGCGCTACCTGTGGTTGATCGGTCTGATCGTGCCGTCGTTCGCCTTCGTCGCGATCGGTGGGCATGCGCTCACCGGGTGGGGGGTGTTCCTATGGGTGGGGCCGATCGTGGTGCTGGGGATCGTGCCCGCGATCGACTTCTTCGCGGGTTTCGATCCGACGAATCCGCCCGACGACGTCATCGAGGAACTCGAGAACGACCGGTACTACCGCTACATCACGTTCGCCTTCCTGCCGATCCAATACGCCGGCTTCATCGTCTCGATGTACCTGATCGCGACGCAGGGGTGGCCGGTCGTCGACAAGGTCGGTTTGGCCATCACGCTCGGATTCATCGGTGGGATCGGCATCAACACCGCACACGAGCTCGGCCACAAGAAGGAGAGCCACGAGCGATGGCTGTCGAAAATCGCTCTGGCGCAGAGTTTCTACGGCCACTTCTACATCGAGCACAACCGTGGACATCACGTCCGTGTCGCCACGCCGGAGGATCCGGCTTCGTCGCGTCTCGGCGAGAATCTGTACCGCTTCTGGTTCCGGACCGTCACCGGATCACTGCGGAGCGCGTGGGAGATCGAGGCAAAGCGCTACCGCCGCAAGGATACGCATCCGTTCCACCTCGGCAATGACGTCCTGAACGCCTGGCTGATGACCCTCGTGCTGTGGGGTGCGCTGATGGTCTGGCTCGGGGTCGGCATCCTTCCGTACCTGATACTGCAGGCGGTCCTCGGGTTCTCGCTGCTGGAGATCGTGAACTACCTGGAGCATTACGGCATGCTGCGCCAGACGACGACGTCGGGCCGCTACGAGCGCGTCCTCCCGATGCACTCGTGGAACTCCAACAACATCGCGACCAATGTGCTGCTCTATCACCTGCAGCGCCACAGCGATCATCACGCCAACCCCACCCGCCGCTATCAGACCCTCCGCGATTACCGCGAATCCCCGGCGCTGCCGACCGGCTACTCGGGGATGATCGTCCTCGCGCTCTTCCCGCCGCTGTGGCGTCGCGTGATGGACCACCGCGTCGTGGAGCATTTCGACGGCGACGTCCGGCTCGCCAACGTCACGCCGGGCAAGCTCGACGCACTCATCGCCCGATTCCCCACGCCCACTGCCACTCTCACCGTCGACGTCGACGACGTCACGCGTCAAAGCTACGACGACGAGGTGCTCGCCGCCCGCTGCCCCGGATGCGGCTTCACCTATGAGGTCGCGGCGGGCAACGAGCTGGAGGGCTTCGCCGCGGGCACCGCCTGGGCCGACATCCCCGACGACTGGTGCTGCCCGGATTGCGGCGTACGAGAGAAGGTCGACTTCCTACCCGTCCGAGATTCGACGACCCTCAAGAGGACACAGTAGACAGAACGCGACGGAGCACGTCATAAGCGCCGCATTCAGCGGAGAAACGCGTCGTAGTAATCGAGCGCCAACAGCAGGTCGCCTGCCCGGGTCCGTAACGGATATCTGAGCAGGCGCTCTGCTTGTTGCACTCGATATCGAACCGTATTCTTGTGCACACCAAGTAAATCCGCAATCGAGTCAGCCGTCTCCGTGGACGTCAGTACGACGCGGACCGTCTCGCGCAGCGCATCGAGATCCGGACCGGCCAGGCCCTGCAGCGTCGCCCGCGCGAACCGTTGCGCGGCGTCGGCATCGGCAGAGATCAAGGTCAGCGCCGCGACATCGTCGTACCGCGTCACCGCGATTCGACGCCTCGCCGAGAGCGCGATGCGTTGCGCCGCACGAGCATCCCGATGCGCAGCGATGAATCCGTCGATCCCCTCCGCGGGGCCGCCGACCGTCACCCTGATCGACGACGCATCAATCGCCGAGTCGTCGATCATCAGCGAATCCCCGCGTACCGCAACCCATCCCCACAGTTCCCGTCCGCCGGGACGCACGACGGTCATCCGTGCGCCGTCGACCAACCCGGCCACCGCCGGCTCCAACCGCTCGATGGAGTCGGCGTCGAGCGCATGGGCGATCACCGCGCAGTGCCGCACCCCGGTGATCGGATAGCCGCCCAACTCCGCCGAGAACTCCGACAGACTCACCCCGGCGCCGCCGAGGACGGCCGCGGTCAGTTCGTAGCGGCGGGCGTCGCCGCGACGTCGAATCCTGTCGAACTCGGCGGAGTACTCGGCCACCGACAGTTCCACCGACGACCCGAACCACCGATTCGCCTTCGTCCAGAACCACACGAGCAGCGCCTCGTGATCGAGCCCTTCCGGCGCATCCCGCACGATGCCGACGGCGAAGTCCCAGGAGGCCTCCTGCGCCACCTGATAGATCTTCAGCAGCACCGGCAGCCCCAGGTGATGCCGGGCCACCTGCACCGCGAGTTCCCCCGCGGACGGCACCAGGGCCGGCGTGCCCTCCACGTCGACGGTCACCGAAGCCAGGAACGCCAGCCAATGCTCCTCGATGGCGGCGAGCAGGGTCGGTCCGAGGTCATCGGGGAGGGTAACGGCGTCGACGATGGCGTCCGCCGTGCCGGCCACCCAGGACCCGACCGCGTCCGGGGAACGTTGCTCGACGACGAAGTCCTTGAGCCAGTCGGTCACGGTGGTCACCCGACAACACTCGCACAGACTGTGCAATCACACAGCAATCTCTCCCGGATTCAGCCTTTCGACCAGTGAATGTGACCCAACTCCCGGTCAAGATGACAAGTACAGCCATCACCGACAGTCCAAACAGACAAACAACAAGCAGACAAACGAGGAGCCCGCCATGAGTCACGTCCACGTCGACCGTCCCGCCTGCGAAGGCATCGGAATGTGCGAGACCCAGGCCCACGAGTACTTCCAGATCGGCGACGACGGCCTCGTCGACGTCGTCACCGCCGACGTTCCCGACGGCGACCGCGCCTACGTCCGCGCCGCCGTCGACTCGTGCCCGATGTCCGCACTGCGGCTCGTCGACTGAGATCACAATGTCGACAGCACCGATGTCCACAGCACCGATGTCCACCACGAAGCCCCGCGGCCGACTCGTCATCGTCGGGTCCTCCCTCGCCGGTGTCCGCGCCGCCGAAGGTGCACGTGCCCACGGATGGACCGGTCCGATCGTCATGATCGGCGACGAGCCCCAACTCCCCTATGACCGTCCGCCACTGTCGAAGGCGGTGCTCGATCCCGCCGCCGCACCCGCACTCCCAACACTGCGCCAACCCGAGAGCTGGGAAGCACTCGACGTCGATCTGCGCAGCAGCACAACAGCTCTCGGCCTCGACATCACTGCGCAATCAGTACACACCACCTCCGGCGACGTCCCGTACGACCGTCTGATCATCGCCACCGGCAGCACGCCGCGCACAGTCCCGGCACTCACGAACGCGCCCGATTCCCACACCCTCCGCACCTACGACGACGCGCTGCGCATCCGCCAGATGCTCACCACCGCACAGAAACTCACGATCCTCGGAGGTGGATTCATCGGCGCTGAGGTCGCGTCGGCGGCCGTTGCCCGCGGATTCGACGTGACGATCATCAATCGTTCCACGCGCCCCCTGGATCGATGCGTCGGCCCGATCGCGGCACAGCAACTCAGCGCGCTCCACACCGCAGCCGGAGTCGACGTGCGCACCGGCGTGCAGCTGACCTCAATCACCGAGCACGACACCATGATCCGTACCCTCCATCTCGACGACGGTACGTCCATCGACACCGACGCCGTGGTCATCGGCATCGGCTCGGCGCCTTCTACCGGTTGGCTCGCCGGTAGCGGACTCGCCATCGATCCGTCCACCGGCGGCATCGTCTGCGACGCCACGCTCGCCACCTCCGCCCCGCATATCTGGGCCGCCGGCGACGTCGCCTCCGTGGCCGGTCACGTCAGCGGACACTGGACGTCGGCCGGGGAGCAGGGATTCACCGCGGGTGCGAATACCACTGGGGCACAACAGACTCACGCAGGACTACAGTTCGCGTGGTCCACCTGGTACGGCCACCGTGTCCAGCTGATCGGCACGACCCGCGTCAACCAGAGCGGCACGACGCCGAACATCGAGTCCATCCACGAAATCCCCATCCACGAAACCCTCACCGACGAGGGCGTCGTCGAATATCACGAGTCCGGACGGGTCGTCGGAGCCATGGCGATCGACAATCCCGGCCGAATCGCGCGACTACGCCGCGAGCTCACTTCCGCCGGTACAGAAACGTCCCGACCTGTAGGTACGACATCCGCTCGGCGAGCCGGTGACTCAGCCGGCGCGCTCCGCTGAACGCATGCGCGTCCTTCCCACGACGACCCGCACCGTGCCACGCAGCGTCGCGTCGATCATCTGGCGTGCTGCCTTGTCCGCCTGCCGACGTGCCTACCGCCGCCGCCGGACGACCCACGGCGCAACCCACTGTCCACAGACGCACCCTACCCACGGCGCCGGTACCCTCTGAGGCGAACGCACTGTCCGAATCGAACGTCGGCAGAGCACAGAGAGCCGGGCGCGCAGCGGCAAGTGTCGCGAACGACGACAGGCACCGGGAAACACGGACAGAGGGGCGGGCGATGGGCGCGAACACCGATCCCCTGCCGGAACTCGAATCGGAGCTCGCCGATTTCTGGCGCCGCGGGCGCAGCCGCACCCGACGCCGCGCGCAGGAGATCCACCCGAAGCTGGATCCGGCGTGCTATCCCCTGCTCATGGTCCTGGCGCGCGACGATTCGGTACGGATGTCCGAGCTGGCCGCTGCGCTCGATCTGGAGAAGTCCACCGTCACGCGTCAGGTGGATGCCGTCGTTCGGCTGGGTCTCGCGGAGCGTGGATTGGACCCCGACGACGCGCGTGCGCGCACCGTGCGGATGACAGACGAGGGCCGGCAACGGTTCGATGCCGTCGTCCAGTCCGCCGTCGACGACTGGCGGTTACGTTTGTCACAGTGGAATCCCGACGACATCCGCACCCTCTCTCACCTGCTGCGACGCCTCAACGACAGTGACGACAACGCCACCCGAGGCGCAGCGTCGAGGTGACATCGCCGAATCGGGAATGAACCCAGTTAGTTGCGGGTTGCAACCTTCTGTGGATATAGTTGCGTTCTGCAACTAATCCGTGAGCATTCGTCTCACACATCAGAGAAAACTTGAGGAGGTTTCCGCATGAGTACCGCCATGCCAACACATGCACCCGCTGCGGACGAGCCGATGACGCACCGCCAGAAGCTCGAAGCTCTGGTCGGATTGCTCCTCGGCATGTTCGTGGCGTTTCTGTCGTCGACGATCGTCTCGAACGCGCTGCCGACCATCATCACCGACCTGCACGGCACCCAGGATCAGTACACCTGGGTCGTGACGGCTACCCTGCTCGCCTCCACGGCGACGACGCCCATCTGGGGCAAACTCTCCGACCTGATCAACAAGAAGCTGCTCGTCCAGATCTCCCTCACGTTGTTCACGCTCGGCTCCGTGCTCGCCGGACTGTCCCAGTCCGTCGGTATGCTGATCGGCTTCCGCGTCGTTCAGGGTCTGGGCCTCGGCGGTCTGCAGGCGCTCGTCGTGATCGTGATCGCGTCGATGTTCAGCCCTCGTGAGCGTGGCCGCTATCAGGGCCCGATCGCCGCGGTGATGTCCGTCGCGACGGTCGCCGGACCGCTGATCGGCGGCGTCATCGTGGACACCAGCTGGCTCGGCTGGCGCTGGACGTTCTACGTCTGCGTGCCGCTGGCGGTCATCGCACTGCTGGTCATCCAGCGCACCCTGAACCTCCCCCAGGTCCGCAAGCAGGTCACCATCGATTACACCGGCGCCCTGCTCATCGCCTCCGGCGTCAGCACCCTGCTCGTCTGGGTGACGTTGGCGGGCAAGAACTTCGGCTGGACCTCGGGCATGTCCTACGGCCTCGTCGCCCTCGGTATCGCACTGCTCGCGGTCGCGATCTTCACCGAGTCCCGCGCCAAGGACCCGATCATCCCGCTGCACCTGTTCCGTGATCGCACGACGTCGCTGGCAACCGTCGCGAGCATCGCCGTCGGTGTTGCCCTCTTCGGTGGCGCGGTGTTCCTGGGTCAGTACTTCCAGATCGCCCGCGGCTACTCCCCGACCGCGGCCGGCCTGCTGACCCTGCCGATGATCATCGGTTCCATGCTGGCCGCCACCGTCTCCGGGCAGCTGATCACCAAGTACGGCAAGTGGAAGCGGTACCTCGTGGCCGGCGCGATCGCCATGACCGCAGGATTCTTCCTGCTCTCGACGATCGACGCCCACACCGACATGGTGCAGATCGGTGTCTACCTGTTCGTCCTGGGACTCGGCATGGGTATGAGCATGCAGAACCTGGTGCTCGCGGTGCAGAACAATGTCACCCCGGACAATCTCGGTTCGGCGACGTCGACCATCACGTTCTTCCGTTCACTCGGCGGCGCGGCCGGCGTCTCGGTCCTGGGCGCAGTGCTCTCCAATCACGTCACCGACCTGATCGCGAGTGGCCTGGCGGCCGTCGGCATCAACCCGTCGCAGACCGGCGGATCGAGCGCCGGCCTGTCCAACCTGAACGAACTGCCCGGCCCGATCGCGGAGATCGTGCGCGGCGCCTACGGCGACGGAACCGCCCGGATCTTCCTGGTGGCCGGAGCCATGGCCGTCGTCGGCCTGATCGCCATCCTGTTCATCAAGGAGGTCGCCCTCAAGACCGAGAGCGCCGACGACGTGCGGTTGGCCCAGCGGCGCGCCGCCGCCCTGGCGTCGACGGAGGCCGATGAGCCGGAGATCGACGGAGCCGTCGTGGGCCCGGTGCCCGTCGCCACCGTCACCGTCACCGACCATCCGCTCCCCGAGGACCTCGCCCCGTTGTCGCGGCGCTGAATCTCAGCGGTTCCCTAAGACAATTCAACAAGAGACGACGACGCTCGGCGGACATCATCCGCCGAGCGTCGTCGTCTGTTGTTGTGACGCGCCGTGTTCGCGACGGTTACGTTCGTACCGCTCGTCCGCGGATCGCGAGGTACCCCGCAATCAGTACCACCGCGACGATGACACCCACGATGAACGGGATGATCTCCCATCCGCCATTGCTGTTGCTATAGCCGACCTGATAGGTCAACCAGGAGCCGATCACGGATCCCAGGATTCCGAGAACGATGGTCATGACGACGCCGATGCTCTGCTGTCCCGGCATGACGAGTCGTGCCAACGCGCCGACGATCGCACCGACGATCACCGCGCTGATAATTGTTCCGATCATTGAGATACCTCAATCGTGTGATTACCCGGGCATTCTGGAGAGTACGGCCGTGATACGACGACTCTGAAGAGCCCGAGTGAAGATCGTGCGCCCATGGCTTCAGCACACCTCGGTCAGTTCTGACCCTACATCCCTTGGGTCCGCACCTCGCGGAAATCGTTGCGCTCCACCGCCCAGGACACCGCGACACCCGCGAGCAGTCCCCAGAACGCCGAACCGATGTTGAGGATCGACAGATCCGAGATCGACACCAGGAAGGTCACCAACGCCCCCATCGTGAAACGTGACTCGAATGCCGCTCGGAACGCGTTCTGTAGCGCACCCAGCAATGCCAGCCCGCCGATGCACGCGATGAATGCGGCCGGCATCGCCAGCATCAACCCGACGAAGCCCGGCGCCAGCACTCCGACGATCACCGCCAACACACCGAAGGTCAGCCCCGCGGTGTACTGGCGGCTCCGATCCCCGGAGGACACCAGCAACGCATTCGTCGGTCCGGCAAGGCATGACGAGATCGCACCGATCGTCGACGCCGCTGCCGCCCACACACCGCAGGCAATCGTCACCACGTTCACCGGCGGACGATGACCGGCGGCGCGCAACACGGCCACACCCTGCCCGTTCTGGACGACGATGACCGTGATCGCCAGCGGCACCACGAGTCCCAGCAGCGCGCGCACGGTGAACTCCGGCATCTGCAAGACCGGGGCGGCAATCACCCCCGAGACGCCGTCGCGGGGTGCGAACTCGCCGGTCGCCGCCACCGCGGCGGCACCGACGAGAAATGCCCCGATGATCGGCGGCATCCACCTCGAAACCCCCGAATGTATCTGCAGCGCAAAGAAAGCCACTATGATCGGCACCGCCACCCACGGATCACTCCCGATCGCGTTCACCACATCCAGCCCGAACTGCAGGAATACGCCGGCCACCATGCCCATGACGATCGGGGTCGGCAGCAACGACATCACGGCGTGCACGCGTCGTGTCAAACCTATTGCCAGGATGACGATTCCGGTCACCAGGAAGGCGCCGCGCACCTCCGCCCAGGACAGATGCCGCAACGACGCACCGACCAGCACCGTCCCCGGGATCGTCCACGCAAAGGCCAGGGGCATGCGATACACCCAGCTCGCGATCACCGTCAGGATGCCGTTGAGGACGAAGACACCGAAGATCCACGACGACAGTTGCGCCGCACTCAGATTCCCCGCGGATCCCGCAGCCAGGATCACCGCCACCGGACCCGACGCGAAGAAGATCAGGCCGATGAGTCCGTTGGTCGCATAGGTGAATCCGAAGTCCGCGGCCACCTGCGATGGACGCGCGAGACGCCGTCGCGGACGTTCCACGGTGGTAGCATCGTCGTCGACGTCGACGTCGACGTCGATCTCGGGCGCGGACACGGCACATCACTCCTCGCCCCGTCGGGGCGGACATCGGGGGCTGATTCCCTCAGGCTAACGACCAGTGGCCGCAGAACAAGGACACAGATTGCCCGCATTGATCGATGCCGGCTATCAGTGCACCTCAGTACCGTCGAAACGGTGTGCCGGGTTGCCCGACTCAGTAGGCCGACGCCGCGCCGTTCGCCACGATCCCGTGATGGATCTCGGCAACATCGGGGTGAGCGCGGGTCCGGGACTTCCAGGCGTTCTCACCGTAGGTACTGAAGATCGGGTTCTGCGGATCGGCCTCGACGCCCCGGGACCGCGCCCTGAGCTGCGGCGGCAGATCGATGATGGGGATGACCGCGTCGAGCTCGGGATTGAGGAAGAACGGGATCGACACGCGATCGGTCCCCGGTTCCGGCGCCAGCACACGGTGCCGCGTCGCGCGCAGGTAGCCGCCGGTCGCCACCTCGAGCAACTCGCCGATGTTGACGACGAATGCGCCATCCAGTGGCGGCGCGTCGACCCACTCCCCGGGCGCGACCTCGACCTGCAGTCCCGTCGACGACGGTTCGAGCAACAGCAAGGTCAGCACACCCGAATCCTTATGAGCACCAACACCTTGCGGGTTCTCCGCACTGCCCGGGTAGCGGACCACTTTCAGGAGGGTCGCCGGGTGGCCGGTGAATGCGTCGTCGAAGAAGGTGTCGTCGGCGCCCAGCGACGCAGCCCAATGTCGCAGGAGGCGGAGCCCGACGTCGGAGAGCGCGGCGCTCCAATCCTCGAAGGCACGCCGGAACTCGGGGAGAGCGGCCGGCCACAGGTTGGGCCCCTGCAGATTCCAGTACCCCTCGGCGCCGTCGACGACGGGGAGTTCCGGACCGATGTCGATCTGTTCGCGCCAGTCCACCGCGCCGTTCGTCAGCTCGCCACCGAGTCGCGAATACCCGCGGAACTGTGGGCTCTTCAGTTGACTGATCTGATCCTTCGACGCGGCGGGCAGGGCGAAGAAGTCACGCGCCAGGGACAGGACCTCGTTGATCGCGTGCGCCGGAATCCCGTGGCCGGTCAGGTAGAAGAAGCCGGAGGTGTGCGTCGCCTCGCGCAGGTGCAGGCGGAACGCATCGGGGCTCTGCGTCGCGTCGCGAAGATCCAGGACAGGCAGCATCACCTCACCTTCCCTCGCGTGTCCACCGATGGCAAGGGTTACGTCCATCGCGGGCAGTTACCTGTTCGTGATCGTCGTTGCGGTTGCGTTGCTCATCGTCGCTGCCCGTGGGCAACGGGGGGCCGCGCACCTACAGTCGGATCCATGAGAGCTTTCGTCACCGGCGCCACCGGATACGTCGGATCACGGTTGGTGTGCACGCTGCTCGACAGCGGCCATGAGGTCGTCGCATCGAGCCGTGATCCCCGTTCCGCACAACGCTTTTCATGGTCGAAAGACGTGGATTCGGTGGCGCTCGACGTCGACGATCCGGACTCGATCGCCGACGCCCTGGCACACGCCGGGGACGTCGACGTGCTCTACTACCTCGTCCACGGCATCGGTCAGGCCGACTTCGACGACTCCGATGCGCAGGCCGCGCGCGCCGTCGCCGAGGCAGCACGCGACGCGGGAGTCCCGCGCATCGTCTACCTCGGCGGCTTCGTCCCGGACTGCGACACGAGCAAACTCTCCACACACCTGCGCAGTCGCGCGGAAGTCGGCGAGGCGCTCGACGTCGACGACGGCCCGGACCTCGTGTGGCTCCGCGCCGCGGTCATCCTGGGTGCCGGATCGACGTCGTTCGAGATCATCCGGTATGTCGCCGATCGGCTCGCCGTCATCCCCGAGCCCAAATGGGTGAACAACGCAATGGATCCGATCTCTGTGCGCGACGTGCTGCACTACCTGATCGCGGTGGCCGATCCGGCGATCCCACCCGGGTCCTACGACATCGCCGGCCCCGACGAGGGCGCCCGGTATCGCACCGTCCTGTCCGAGTATCTCCGCACCATTCGCACACCGCGGCTGCGGGTTTCGGTTCCGCATGTGAACACGCGGCTCGCCGGGATGGTCGCGGGGCGGTTGGTTCCCGTCCCCACCGGGCTCACCGCCGACCTCGTCACCTCCCTGAGCACGCCGATGCACGCCTCCGAGCACGCCATCCGCGACCTCGTCCCCGATCCACCCGGCGGACTCACCCCGATGCGCAGCGCCGTCGAGGCGGCGGTCCGCACGCCGAGTCCGCGGGATGTGTGTTCGCTGGCCGACATGCATCACCTCGCCGAGACCGACCCCGATTGGGCCGGCGGTGACATCATGCGGATTCGACGACGCGTGGGCTCACTGGTCGGCTCAGCCACACATCAGGTCCGGAACGTGGTATCGATGCTGACAGGATGACCACACTTCACCGACTCCTCGCCACCCTCACCGCCGAGCCCGCCGACACCAGATTCGACGGCCCGGACGCCCTTCGACGACGCCGCATCGTGGTGATTGTGTTCTTGGTGATCGGTGCGGTGATCCTGGGGATATCACTGTCGGCGGAGCCGGGTGATACGGCGTTCTATCCCCTGACGATCGCGTTGGCGGCAACGTGGATCATCGGCGGATTCCTCTCCGGCCCAATCCATCTCGGACGCGCACCCGGAGCATCGGCAGCCCTGGGGATCGTCACGGGTGTGGTGGTCGGCGCCGTGTTCGTGGTGGGCGCGCTGGTCACGCGTGAGATCCCGGTGCTGCGTGATCTGGTGTCGCAGGTGCTGGCGTTTCGCGATCAGGGCAGCCTGGCCGCGGTCACCGCGATCACCCTGGGCAATGGCCTCGCCGAAGAGGTCTTCTTTCGCGGCGCGGTGTACTCGGCCGTGCAGCGCCACCGCGCGATCGTCATCTCCACCCTGCTCTACGTGCTCGCCACCCTGGCCAGCGGTAACCCCATGCTGGGGTTTGCGGCGGTGCTCCTCGGCGCGGTGTGCGCAGTGCTGCGTCGTCGAACAGACGGGGTGCTCGCCCCGATCTGCACCCACGTCGTGTGGGGTGCGATCGTCCTGTTCGCCCTGCCGCCCCTGTTCGCGTGAGCCGGCGCGGGGGCGGCGATCACCATGATCAGGTGAAGATCGCGACCGTCTGCGAACCCGTCATCACCAGTTGGCCGCCCTCATCCCACGCGTCCATCGTTTGATACGAATAGCCGTCTGCGGCAACGACACTCGTGGATCGCAGCAGGAACCAGCCGGTGCCGTCGGGCATCTCGTCCGCACAGATGTTGACGGTCCAGTTCATGCTGCTGATCGGCGCGGGCGCGGTGAACGCGGTCATCGACGCCGGCGGAAGACCGTCGCCGAGTGCCACTAGCGCCACGTACGGGTCAACACCCGTGGCATCCCGATGGCGGACCCACGCGATGAATTCCGGCGTCTGCGCGCCGGACATCGGGATGGCGCCACCGGCGAATCGCATATCGAAGTTGGTGCCGAACGCCGGACGCCCCGGGGCGTCGTTGATGTCGAGACTGTCGTGCGGCGCGGGAACATCCGGTCGCTCGATCAACGAATGAGCGACCCCGCTGGGCCGATTCCCCGCGAAGATCAGCGTCGACTGCACCGCGACGTCGTCACCGCTCGTCGTGGTGACCGCGTAACTCGTGGCCGATCGGCCCTGACGCAGTTTGCGCGCCGTGGTGTCGAGTCCCCCCGCGGCGGGACCGCTGAAGGTGAACTGCCCGGCGCGCAGCGGCGAGAGATCGGCGTCGGCGGATTGCTGCGCGGCGGCCACGGCAAGTGCCGCGGTCAACCCGCCGTACGCCGTACGCCCCTGCTTCCAGGTTTCCGGGACCTCGAAGGTCGACGCCGGGTCGAACGACGCGATGACCTCGGACAACGGAGTCAACAAACCCCTCCTCTCTACGCACGATCCACAACGACCGCGCACTATGCAGACCATCATAGAGGGCGGCATCGAGCGGGCACACACCAGCACCGAGCGGGCGCGCACAGAGACCGAGCGGGCACAGATTTCGTGCGAGTGGGCGCGCACAGACACCGAGCGGGCACAACGTGCCCGCTCGAGGCTGGAGCGTGCCCACTCGACGCGATACCGTGCCCGCTCGACGCAATTCCGTGCCCGCTTGAGGCTGAAGCGTGCCCACTCGACGCGATACCGTGCCCGATCGAGGCTGGAACGTGCCCGCTCGACGCGATACCGTGCCCGATCGAGGCTGGAACGTGCCCGCTCGGCGCGGCGACTACACGTCTATGCCGAACTCTTTGATCTTCCGGTAGATGGTGGCGCGGGAGATGCCGAGGGCGACGGCAGCGGCGGGTTTGTGGTGGTCGTTTTCTTCGAGGGCGCGGATGATCGCGTCGCGTTCCAGCGCCTGGATTCGGCTGAGTCGGTGGCGGGCGAGGGCGCGCACGGCGGGTGGTAACTGCGCCACGTCGATCACGCCGGATCGCTTGTTGGTGACCATCTCGCGCAGCACATGGCGCAGTTCGGACACGTTGCCGGGCCGCGGGTATTTGCTCAACTGCCGCATGGCTTCCGCACTGACCGAGACGTCGCGGCCGCGTGTGAACTGCCGCAGGAGCAGCGGGACGAGCTCGTCGAGATCCTCGATCCGGTACCGCAGCGGCGGGACCTGCACCGTGTGGGTGCAGAACGGGAGGAGCATCGCCCCGACGGTCGACGATCCGGCGCCGGAGTCGCCGACGGTCATACCGACCCAGCCCGACTCCTCGCGCCCCTGAAGGGACGCGACGATCTCGGTGAGGGTGTCGTCGTCGAGGGCGTCGACGTCGCAGAGGACGACGGCGAAGTCGTCGCGCTCGAGTTCGCCCGCGAGTGCCTCAAGCGACTCCGGCGCCGCCAGATCGCGTGCGGTGAACACCCGCACCGTGCCGTTCTGCTGGGCGGCGGCGGCGCGCAGGATCGACGCGCGGCCCGAACCCGGCCACCCGAGGCCGCCACCCAGTCGCCGTCCCAGACCGAACGCGCCACCCGATCACACGCCTGCTGCCACGACGAACTGCGGCCGCCGACGCCGGGCAACGATTGTTCCGGTCTGCGACGCCGGGCGGGCTGCGCCGTCTCGCTGGATCGCACGAGGTGAACATGGAAGACGGCCATGCCGGTCGTCGTATCCCAGTAGTCGACGACCGGGGCGAGTCGCACGACATTCATCGACGGCAGCGTGATGACGCGCGGCGGCGGGGATTGGTGGAGCGTCTGATCGACAGCGTGCTCCAACACCGCGGTTTGATCCTGCGGGTCGAGTGCGAGCCGGAGCCGCTGATTCATCAGAACGACATCGCCACAGAGCGCCACCACCATCAGCTGCGGCGCGCGCCGGCAGGCGGCGAGATAGGCGTTGAGCAGCCGCGATTCACGTTCGCTGGCCTGGGTCAGCATGCGCTGCTCGATCTGCGAGGTCGCGGACTTCGCGAGGGAGAGCAACAGTGGTCCGCCGTCGTCGACCCAGCCCGTCAGATCCAGCGCGCCGGCCACCGCACCGGAGACGGGGTTGGCGATGGGCACGCCCGCGCAGGACAGATCCGCGAAGCAGCCCGCGTAATGCTCGGAGCCGCGCACGAGGGTCGCCTGGCGGTTCTCGAGGGCGGTGCCGATGCCGTTGGTGCCGGCGTATTCCTCGGAGTACGAGTACCCGGGTGCGAGCAACACGTCGTCGAGCACACCCTGCAACTGGCGGCTCGCCGTCTCCCGCGACAGCACGACGCCGTCGGGTGAGGTGAGGATGATGCTGACCGGTTCGTCAGACAGGTCGTCGACGAGACGCTCGATGATCGGCCGGGCCGCCGACATCAGCGGGCTCTCCAGATTCGGCTCCCGGACAAACGGCAGCTCTAGGCGATCGGTGTGCACGTTGAACGCGCGCGACCGACGCCATGACGTCGAGATGCTCTCTCGGACACCATTGTCGATCCCGTCACCGGTCAGGAAACGTTCCCGCGCATCTGCCATGTCGCGGTGCGAGATCGTGTGAGATGTGGGCTGCTTTTTCACAGAACGAACCAGCTCCTCTGTGATGTGCGTCTCACAGTATATAAGTGAGGGCCGGTCGCGATCAACGCCGTGAACACTCAGGTTCCGATCACGACCGGCCCAGTCAACGGGGTGTCAGTAGATGTTCGAGGGCCGCACCATCCCCTCCGCGAGGTCACCGAAGCCGGGTGCCTCGATGGCTCCCGGATGGGTGAGGACCTCTTCTACGACGGCCGTTTCGGTGGTGATCAGCAGTGCGGCGATCGACGCCGCACTCTCGAGCGCGGCCTTCGTCACCTTGCACGGGTCGACGACGCCCGCGTCGAACATGTCTCCATACTCTCCGGACAATGCGTTGAACCCGTGCCCGATCGGCAGGCCGGTGACGACGCGCACGACCTCGTCGCCGTCGAATCCGGCGTTGGTGGCGATCCAGAACAGCGGCTCGGCAAGCGAACGACGCACGACGTCGCGTCCCATTCTTGCGCTCGTCGGCCAGCGCCATCAGCAGAATCGAGTAGCCGTTGGAGATGTGCCGCGACTCGTCGGACTGCACCGAGTGGAACACCGTCGGGAGCAGATAGTCACCGTTGGCGGCGGCCTCGTCTGGCATCGCGACGAACAGGGTGTTGGTGAAGGCCGTCTCGGCGACGACGGTGAGATAGATGTTGGCCGCGGTATCGCGTCACCGGTGATGAAGCCTTCACCGAACTGCCGGCCGATGGTGCCGGCGTAGTTGTTGGCGAACGCCTTCTCGGTGATGTCGAAGCCGGCCGGATCGATGTAGTTGTTCATGTACAGCTTCTTGAGGTTCATCTGGATCGTCGAATGACGGACCTCGTCGATCATCTGCACCGCGAGCCCGTTGTGGATCTCCGGATTGGGGACCGCGTCGATCGCCATCGGCATGGCGCGCGCGGCCGAGATCTCGGGGAACGGGATGATCGACAGGAACAACTTCTGCCATTCCAGCCAGCGCTCCTGCACCTGGCGGAACATGTTGCCGCGGATCGCGCCGTCCATGGCGCCGTACACGCGGTTGTCCTTCTCCTCTTGCATCGGGAAGTAGGAGCGCATGATCTGCTTGAGCGGATCCTTCTTCGGTGCCTTCTCAAACGTGTAATCGGTGCCGAACCGGGTGGCCGGGGTGGCGAAGGTGGGCTCCCACGACAGCTCGGTGATCTTCGCGTGGGCCTTGGTCAAGCTCTGCCTGCTCAATGTGCGCCTCCTCTGGAATGGCCGACGCGGTGCCGGCCCTGGGCTGTAGCGCTTTCGATGTAACCGCGTGACGCGGGTCACATGCGTCTCAGTGTGAGACAGGACGGATATTCGAGCTCAAAGTTGGGGCCGAAACGAGAGGACCCGCGCCCGAGACGCCCGTTCCGGAGCCATCGATCAAGAATGATGACCATGTCTGAGCGGATAGTGGGCGTACCCGAGTCACTCGTGGGTGACGATTGAGCCTCAACCAACGAGCCGAAGGTGGTTGCCGATGGGCACTCTCAAAGAACGCATCACACGACTTGAGGACATCGAGGCGATACGCCACCTCGATGCGGAGTATTGCCGGCATCTCGACGACGGAAACTGGGATGCCCTGATGGACCTGTTCACCGAGGACGGCTCCTTCGACGGATTGGCCCACCCCGTCGGCAAGGACGAGATGCGTGCCTTCTTCGCCGGTCTCGGCGCCGCAGGGCTCACCGCGTTCTGGCATTTCATCACCAATCTCGAGATCGACGTCGACGGTGACGCCGCCGTCGTTCGGTCGTTTCTCTGGCAACCCTGCGTCTCCGACGGCAACACCGCTGTCGCGGCCGGCCGTTATCTGGATCGGCTGGTGAAGGTCGACGGCCGGTGGCTCTACCGCGTCAAGCAGGTGCGCTTCCACTTCTTCGGACCACTCGCACAGGGCTGGGATGAGAATCGCTTCGCGGTGGAGTCAGCGCGCCGCGCGGCAGTGCATCCGTGACGACGGCACATCGCGAGTGGAGAATGCCGGTATGGAACTCCTGGCCGCGTGGCCGGCTCGCGGTCAGGTGATCGACACCAAGACAAACTGACGCACCTTGCCCGCCACACTGGCCGAACACATCGACAGCAACGGCTCGGAGAACTCCTCGCCGAGCACCACATCGATCGGACCGGAATCGCCTGCCAGCCGCACATGGATCTTGTGATCGATGTGCTCGACGCTCACCGGCGCCAGCGCGTCGATCCGATCGTCACCGGTCTCGCGCCGCACGAAGTACTGGGCGGCCTGCACGGCGTGCGGCAGCGACGTGCGTCCACGCACCAACCGATTGCGGAGTCGACCTTCCGTGTACAAGCCGACGAGTTCAGCCGGATCGGAGGCGGAATCGACTCGGCCATAACACAATCCGTGCGGGAAGAGCACCATCGTCGCGGCAAACCGGTCGCCGCCGAGATGTGAACACTCCCAGGTCCACTCGGGATAGATCGACGCAATGGCAGCGGTGGCGCTGCGTCCACGTACCGCGCAGCACTGATCGTGTCTGCCATGCGCACACACCGTCACCACCGGATCGTGCGAGATCTCGCCGTCGGACCCGTCGAGCGCGAGATCGAGGTACCCCTGCGGACCGTCGACCTCACCTGCGTGGATCGTCTCGGCACCCGGCTCGCATCCGACGACAAACCATCGCCATCGGGGCGTCGCGGCTCGCCGCCCTGGTCGCCGAATCGCGACGATTCGCATCCCGGCGGCCTCCACCCGCCGGACGATCGCGCGGCCCAGTTGGGCGTCGATGATGTTGGGCGACTGCAGAAATGCCGAATGCCCCCATGCGCCGGGCAACTCCAGCAGCACCCAGGATGTTCCCGCGGACGCGGTGCCGTAAACAGGGTCTCCGCGGTCGATCGATTGATCACTGCAGGGCCGACGACGATCCGTCATCCGGGTACTGTTCGGGAGAGGTGCGCCGGCACGATCACCGCCTCGCGCAGCAGCCGTCGAATCACCACCGTCGAGTCGGCGGCGTCGAGGCCCGGCAGGGTGCGGGCGTCGTGGGTCGAACCGGAATGCAACGCCTCCACCGCGTCGGCGCATGACTCCGGAAAACTGATGACGCGGTCACCGACGACGATCTCGATCCGATCATCGGCACGGCGCAGCGAGCCGATCAGTCCGCGACGCCACCGAACCCGGACGTCGTCGGTGAGTCCCGCGACCGTGTCGAGAGTCGCCAGCGGGCGCACCGGGATCGCGCGGGTGCGCTCGGCAAAGGTCGCGGTGAGCTGTGCCGCGGCCGCCTCGCCGAGTTCGGAAGCGTTGTCGCGCAGTGTATCCACGAGGGTGGCGATCGTCTTGTTCGCCACCGCGACGGTCTCGGCACGATCAGCGAGATCGACCCCGAGCGGCAGCGACGCACGCAACGCCGACTCGGTTCCGAGGACGTCGAGCAACGCCCGCACGACGTCGACGCCGGTCACCGCCGCCACCCCGACGGTGATGTGGATCGACGTTTCCCCCAGTGCCACAGCCGAATGCACCCAGCCGCGCGGGAGGTACAGGCAATCTCCCGGCTCGAGCACCGTATCGATGACCGGCTCGTCCTGCGCCCGCTTCTCGATTGCGGCACGGTGATCGGTCCAGGGCTCGTTCGTCAGCGGATCCACGTGCACCGGCTCATGGATCGTCCAGTGTTTGCGTCCGGCGATCTGGAGGACGAACACATCGTGAACGTCGTAATGCGGATCGAAACCTCTGTTGGCCGGAGGCGTCACGTAGGCGTTCGCCTGAATCGGATGCCCGACGTCGTCGATCAACCTGCGGACGAAGTCGATGAGCGGCGGCCACAGGCGGTGAAGTCCCTGCAGCACGATGGTTGCGCCATCGGCGAACTGCGCCAACACTTTTGCCGAGTCCACCTGATCGGGCATCTCGGCACCGAATCCGGCCGGACCCACGTAGCAGTCCCGGCCGACGAGTGCGCCCTCCTTGGCCATCCGGATGAACGGAGCACGCACCCCGCGCTCGGAGATCAACTCGTCGACCGCACCGGCCGACAGTAGATCACCGAAGTCGCGGGGCAACGTGTCCGCGGTGCTGAGCAACGGCCGCCGACCCCAGTGGTCACGTGCGAAGGTCGCGGGGTCGACGCCGATACAGCGGGTCAACATTGTTGTCCCTCAGGCAGTTCCGTCGGCCCCGCCGTCATGTCCATCGGGGTTGGAGCCACCGTCGGCCGGACCCTCGCCGGAGGCGGAACCATCGGCGCCACCGTCGTGACCATCTGGGTTGGAACCACCATCGGCCGGACCTTCACCAGCAGCCGCCGAGCCGTCGGCACCGCCGTCATGTCCGCCTGGGTTGGAGCCACCGTCGGCTGGGCCTTCGCCGCCGGCGCTTGAGGTAGTGATGTCGTCATCGTCGAGTGCCATGAAGAATCCTCTCTGGTTCGCGAGCCGTCGAAATGAGGGCCCACACTCCACTCTGCGCGCATCTCACGCAGATTACGAGGAGTCCCGAGAATTCGTTCGACGTGATTCGAGGCCCATCCACTTCCGCCTCGGCGCCGTACAGCGTGTCGACGCTATCGTGTGAGCCGTGATCTCCGCGTCCGATGCCGCCGTTCTGGACAACCCCGCGTTGGCCGCGCTGACCGGTCCGCACGCACAGTTCGCCGAACGGCACGGTGCCGCCCTGCGCTACCCGACGGATGTCTGTCCGATGGCCGCGTTGCCCGACGACCCGTCGTCGTCGGACTGGGCCGACGCAGCAGCACTCGTCGGGCCGGGCGGGTCACTGCTACTCCCCGTCGTCGATGTGCTCGCACCGCCGGATTGGGAAGTGCGGATGGATCTTCCGGGTGTTCAGCTCATCGGCGCCACTGTGCTGGGCGAGCCCGACGACGAGGCCGTCATGCTCACCGCGGACGACGTCGAGGACATGCTCGATCTCGTCCGTCGCACCCGCCCGGGACCGTTCGAGCGCCGCACCATCGACCTCGGCAACTACCTGGGCGTGCGCCGTGAGGGCCGACTGATCGCCATGGCCGGCGAACGCATGCACGCACCGGGATGGACGGAGATCAGCGCCGTCTGCACCGCCCCCGAGGCGCGTGGTCAAGGTCTGGCCGGGCGACTCACCCGCGCCGTCGCGCACGGAATCCGTCGGCGCGGCGAAACACCGTTCCTGCACGCCGAGGCCACCAACGCCACCGCCATCCGGCTCTACGAATCCCTCGGCTTCACCCTGCGCAAGCGCGTCGCCTTCCGCATCTTCGGCGCGCCGACGGCGTGAAGGTTGAGTGTTGACACTGCACACATCCCGCGCCTAGGCTTCAGATGTAAGCAGTGCATACACAGCGAAGGCGGCCCTATGTCCGCACGATTGTCCCCGAAACCATGAACGCCATCGTCGTCGACGATGAGAAGAATCTCACCGTCGCCCAGGTAGCCACACCCTCCCCTGCACCCGGCGAAGTCTTGGTGCGCGTGGCGGCGGCGGGTATCAACCGGGGCGATCTGATGCAGCGTCAGGGCTTGTATCCACCTCCACCCGGCATCACCGACATCATGGGCATGGAGATCTCCGGAACCGTTGTCGCCCTTGGTATTGACGTCAACGGGCCGTCCGTCGGCGACGAGGTGTGCGCCCTGATCTCCGGCGGCGGTTACGCCGACTATGCGGTGGTGCCGGCCAGCCAGCTATTGCCGATCCCGATCGGTATCTCACTCATCGACGGCGCTGCACTACCCGAGGTCGCCGGCACCGTGTGGTCGACGATCGCGATGGATGCGGGCTTGGCGGCGGGCGAGACGGTGCTCATCCACGGTGGCGGCAGCGGTATCGGCACCCATGCGATCCAGGTCACCAAGGCTCTCGGCGCGACAGTTGCGGTGACAGTCGGTTCGGTAGAGAAAGGCGACCACTGCCGCGAACTCGGCGCCGACATCGTCATCAACTACCGCGAGCAGGATTTCGCCGCAGAACTGGCCGGCCGCGCCGACGTCATCCTCGACATCATGGGCGGCAGCTACCTGTCGCGGAACATCGACGCACTCGCCGTGGGCGGACGGCTGGTGATCATAGGTATGCAGGGCGGATTCATCGGAGAGCTCAACGTCGCGGCACTCGTCATGAAACGGGCCCGCGTCATCGGCCTCAACGTGCGCAATCGTCCACTCGAAGGTCCGGGCTCCAAGGCCGAAATCGTCGACGCGGTCCGCACGAACGAGTGGCCACTCATCGAGCAGGGCCTGATCCGACCGATCATCTCCGCGATCCTGCCTCTCGACGACGCCCAGCGAGGCCAGGCGATGCTCGATTCCGCGGACTCGGTGGGCAAGGTACTGCTGGTGCCAGATGCCGCGTTGCTGGAGGCAGCGCGATAGATTGCACGGTATGCCGACTGCATCCGGGTCGTATCACCACGGCGATCTCCCCACCGCCCTGGTGCGCGCGGCGATGGAACTCCTCGAGGAGGACGGCGCCGGCGAACTCTCACTGCGCGCCGCCGCCAGGCGTGCAGGCGTGTCGACGGCGGCGCCCTATCGGCATTTCGCCGATCGGGATGCCCTGGTCTCTGCGGTCGCAGCGGTCGGATATGAAGAACTCGGCGCCCAATTGGCCGCAGCACAACCCGAGCCGACGACGCCCGAGGATCTCAGCGAGATCGCCATCGCCTACGTTCGATTCGCGCTGGCTCGGCCCGGTCTGTTCCGGGCGATGTTCGCCGAGCCGTGTGATCCGACCAGCCCGGAACGCGTCGCAGCCACCACTGCCATGCACGACTATGTCGAGTCGGTCGTGAAAGAGACACTGCCGACATCAGACCCCGAAGCTATGGCGACCGCGGTGTGGGCGCTCGTGCACGGACTCGCATTCCTCCACCTCGATGGCAAGTTCGACGCCGACTCCGACTCCGATGTCGCCGAGCGGGTGCGGAGTGCCGTCAACGCCGTGCTCACCATTCGATAGCACACGATCCGAATCAGCCCGAATAGCGCTGACATTCAATGTCATTCGAGTTCACAACACCACAGTCCTGTCGGCGAGTTCGCAGTAACCTGTTGACGCGACTCGCACCCCATGCCCATGCTTATGGTCGGCCATGTAAGAGGCGTAAACATCCGAGCTGTGCGGCCACGCCTGGCGACTGCGACTTATCCCTATCCGGTTCCGTGACACGGCTTTTCGCCGTCCACAGGCTGGGCTTCACATCAGCTCCGTACCAGAAGGGCCACTCGTGACCGACCTACCCCCACCCATCACACCCGTTCTCGAACCTGCCGCGCAGCAGTTGTGCGAGGCCACGGATCCTCATCCTCGGATCTACGAGGTGCCACCTGAGCAGGGGCGCGGCATTCTCGCGGATCTGCAAAGCGACACGTCGGTACCCCGCCCGGATGTCGACGAGGAGTGGGTCGGCGTCGATGCCGACGAGTGGGGGACGGTTCGCGCGCGCATCATTCGGCCCAAAGGCGTCACCGGGCCCCTGCCCGTCGTGTATTACATCCACGGCGCCGGCTGGGTTTTCGGCGACGAGAACACCCACGACCGACTGTTTCGCGAACTCACCGTCGGTGCGGGAGCCGCCGGCGTCTTCCCGGTGTATGACCGCGCGCCAGAAGCCCGTTACCCCACCCAGGTCGAACAGAATTACGCAGTCGGACAATGGGTTCTGGAACACGGTACCGATCACGGCCTGGACACCCCACGCATAGCGGTGACGGGTGAATCCGTGGGCGGGTGCATGTCGGCGGTGTTCGCCCTGATGAACAGGGAGCGCGGCGGCATCGACCTCAAGGCACAGGTGCTGCTCTACCCGGTCACGAACGCCGACTTCGATACGCCGTCGTATCTACAGTTCGCCGACGGGTATTACCTGACACGCGAAGGCATGCAGTGGTTCTGGGACGCATACACACCACCGACCCCGCCGAGCGGGCCGAAGTCCACGCGTCACCGTTGCAAGCATCGCTTGACGAACTGAAGGATCTGCCGCGCACCCTGGTCATCACCGACGAGGCCGACGTGCTGCGCGATGAAGGTGAACGGTACGCCAACAAGTTGCGCGAGGCAGGAGTGGACGTGACATCGGTGCGTGTCGCCGGCATGGTTCACGACTTCCTACTCCTCGACAGCCTGCGCGATACCCGGGCGGCGAATGTTGCACGCACGCTCGCCATCGACGCACTGCGGTCCGCACTGCACGACAACTGACGTCGGGCAGCCCAGGGCCAATGCCCACACCGATCTCTGTCGCCCACCCACTGATCCACACGGCCGTCGAACCGACGTCAACTTCGCAACGATGAAGGACAAACCTGCCATGACCAAGCACATCCTGAACGTCGTCACCAACGTCGGTCACTACGACGACCCTTCGCATCCCACCGGATTGTGGCTCTCCGAGCTCACCCACGCGTGGCATGTCTTCGCCGAGGCGGGCTACGAGCAGACGATAGTCAGCCCCGCGGGCGGTACCTCGCCATTGGAGCCACGATCACTGAAGTTTCCGAACTACGACAAGACGGCCAAGGCGTGGCTGGGCTGCAACGTACCACGCGTCAGATCTGGGAGCGCGGGGGCGTCGTGTCCTCGGTGTGCCATGGATATTGCGGCCTGCTGAATACGACGCTGTCCGACGGCTCGTATCTCGTCGACGGCCGCAAGCTCACCGGATTCGCCTGGCAGGAGGAGGTTCTCGCGCGCGTCGACAAGCTCGTCCCCTACAACGCCGAACACGAGATGCGCTCGCGCGGCGCGCTGTATGAGAAGGCACTGTTGCCGTTCGTTTCCTACACCGTTGTCGACGGCCGCCTCGTCACCGGGCAGAACCCCGGTTCCGCAAAGGCCACGGCGAAGAAGGTCGTGTCGGTCCTGTAGCCGGCGGCGGGTCAGGGCCTACGCCGTTGATGTGATCCAGCCCGTGGTCTCTATCGACGGCAGAAGCTCACGACCTTCGCGGCCGACCGACAAATTGGGTGGCTGCCGCGGCAGCGCGGGCACTCGCATCGAGGAGCGTCGCGTCCTGCGACACGTGCGCGGCCAGCGTCCCCGCGAACACATCGCCGGCGCTTGTCTTGTCGACGACCCGCACCTCGTCGACCGGGATACGGCGTACCGAACCCTGCTCGGCCACCACGACCCCTGCACCGCCCAGCGTGATGACCGCCGAGTTCGACACCTCGAGCAGTTCCCTTCCCAGGGCCTCGGAATCACCGGCACCGGCATAGAACCCCGCCTCGTACTCGTTGACGATGAGCGGATCGGCCGCCGACAGGATCTCGTCGGGCAGGGCCACCACCGGGCTGGGGTTCACCATGAAGCGGCGCCCGTTGCGGCTGCACCAGGAAGCGACCGCCTCCGTCACCTCCAGCGGGGATTCGAGTTGTGTGAGAACGATCTTCGGATCGAGTACCTCGAGCCCCCGCAGCACGTCGCCGGCGGCGAGCTCTGCGTTCGCCCCGGAGAGCACGACGATCCGGTTCGCACCGTCGTCGTCGACCTCGATGATCGCCTGCCCACTGATGCCGGCGACGCGACGTACTCGCCTGGTGTCCACTCCGCTCGACTATCACCAGCACCGCATCGGCGGCGCCGTAGGTGAGCGTGCCCAAGAGCGCGGCGCCCTGGAGCGCGACCGCCAACGGCGTCGCCGAACGGATATCCGGGAGTCGGGGGCGCGCTGGCCATGCGGGAGGCAATCATCCAAGCGCCGACAAGAACGATGCCGGCGAGGGTGTACACGCCGTCGAAGAGAATGACGCGCGCCTCGGACACGATGCCCCAGATCAGGGCGCCGGAGCCGAGTATCGCCGTCGCGATCAGACTCAAGATCAGTGCACGACGTTCCAGAATCGCATCGCCTGCCACAGTGCACGACTTTAGTATTCGACGGCTGTCGGCGGGACGTGAGTTGGCGACGTTCTCATGGTGGACTCCGGGGACGAAGGTTGTAGTGATCTAACCGATCCGCCTTGTGGTTGACGAATCGACCGGCTGGCGGGTCTATTCGTCAACCGCGAGACGCCATTCGCCAGCAGTCTGATCCATGTTTTGCCGATCTGAACCTCCACGACCTCTACTGGCCCGCCCGCAGCAGTAGCCTTCTTGCTCCTGCTTGCGTGACTCGCCTCACCTCATTTATTGTTTGCCATACAAACATCAGACGAGCGAGGCCGACACATGCCACCCACCAACCGCGCCAGCCGCACTGCCGGCAAGGCCACGCGCCTGGCTCTGCTGCGGGCAGCGGGTGAGGTGTTCGCCGACCAGGGCGAGACGGCGTCGGTCGCGCAGATCTGCCAGCGCGCAGACGCGTTTCCCAATCAGGTGACGTACTACTTCGGGTCCAAGGAACAGCTGTTCGTCGAGGTGGCGTGCGCCGCGGTGCTACGCGCGGGTCGCCACGCCGAGGAAGCGGCGTCGACGGCGACGACGGTGCGCGAGTACACCCACTCGCTCATCAGCACGCTCCTGGGCGCGGAGGCTCGCAACGTCGAACTGTTCACCACCGCAATGCTTCTCGTCTCCCGACGTCCCGACCTGCGGGAGCAGATCACCGATACCCTGCGCACACTGCACGAGCGCGGAGAGAGTGCGCTCATGCACACCCTGGTCCGCACAGGGTGGGAGCTGCGCGCCGACATCGGCGTGGAGGCCCGGGCGTTCTGGTCGGCCGTGTTCGGGCTCATCGTCCAAAAAGCAGCCACCGGTGAGGAATTCGGGTACTCGCTGGAAGAGGCCGTGGCGGTGATCTTCACGAACCTGCAGATACCCGAGACCGTGCTCGATCGTCCCCTGGAAGGATCACGATGACCCAAACTCCCGCCTCCCCGCGCACCACCGCGCACCCGCGGCCGCACATCACGCACGAGGTGCTCAATCAGTCCGCTCCGCGGGTGGATGTCAACGAGTACGAGTCCAATATTGTTCTGCGCGAAGCAGTTCAACGCCACGACGGCGGGTGGGGTGACGCCGAGCTCATCGACATCGGCGCGCATGTCGGCACCGCCGAGTTCCAGCATGACGCCAAACTCGCCAACACCATCACGCCGCAGTTCACGCCGTTCGACCGGTGGGGCCACCGCATCGATGAGGTCGAGTATCACCCGTCGTATCACCGCATCATCTCCGCATCCATCGCCCACGGGTCCCACACCCGGTGCTGGGCCGATCCGCAGCCCGGCTCGCACGTCGTGCGCGCGGCGTCGTTCTATCTGTTCGGCCAGATCGAACCCGGCCACGCGTGCCCTGTCTCGATGACCCACGCCGTCATCCCGTCACTCGAGCTGCAGCCGGATGTGGCGGCGCAGTGGGTGCCGAAAGCATTGTCGCGCAGCTACTCCCCCGATCTCTCGGCGGACAAGTCGTCGGCCATCTTCGGGATGTCGATGACGGAGAAGCAGGGCGGATCAGATGTGCGGGCCAACACCACCGTCGCGGTTCCGGTGAGCAAGGGCGGCCCGGGCGCGGAGTACTTACTCACCGGCCACAAGTGGTTCTGCTCGGCGCCGATGTCCGACGCGTTCCTCGTGCTGGCGCAGGCGCAGGGTCCAGGCGGACAGGGACTGTCGTGCTTCTTGCTCCCGCGCGTCCTGCCCGACGGTACCCGCAACGTCTTCCGTATCCAGCGTCTCAAGGACAAGTTGGGCAACAAGTCGAATGCGTCGAGTGAAATCGAACTCGACGGCACCGTGGCCGTGATGATCGGCGAGCCCGGGCGCGGCGTACGCACCATCATCGAGATGGTCGCCCAGACTCGGCTCGACTGCGTCCTGGGCAGCGCCGCCGGCATGCGTCAGGCCGTCGCCGAGGCCACCTGGCACGCACGGCACCGCGCCGCCTTCGGCGCCACACTCGCAGATCAGCCTGCCATGACATCGGTCCTCGCGGACCTGGCAATGGAATCGGAGGCCGCGACCGTCACCGCGATCCGCCTGGCCCGCGCCCATGACGAGGACGCCGATGATCAGCAGCGCGCCTTCCGACGCCTCGCCACCGCGGTCGCGAAGTACTGGATCTGCAAACGCGGACCCCACCACGCCTACGAGGCACTGGAGTGCTTGGGCGGCAACGGATATACCGAGGACTTCCCGCTCTCGATGCGTTACCGCGAGCAGCCGGTGATGGCCGTCTGGGAGGGCTCGGGCAATGTCATCGCCCTCGATGTGCTGCGCGCCATGACCCGCGAGCCGGAGTCCCTCGCCGCGTTCGACGCCGAGGTGTCCAAGGCGCGCGGCGTCGACACCACCCTGGACGCGCATCTGGATCGCACACGGACTCAGCTCGCCGAGCTCTCCACCCTCGACGCGGCCGGCGCACAGCGGCGGGCACGCAGCGTCGTCGAATCGATGGCGCTGGCGCTGCAGGCGTCGCTGTTGGTTCGGTACTCGCCGAGCGCGGTGTCCGAGGCGTTCATCGCCGCACGCCTCGGCGGAGAACGCGGCTTCGAGTACGGCACGCTGCCCGTCGGATCGGACCTGGACGCCATCCTCGCTCGCCACTGAGGTCCTCGACGGTGCCGCGCCATCAGAGGATCAGAGGATCACGCCCGGATTCAGCAGCCCCTGCGGATCGAGGGCGGCCTTGATCGCCGCGGTCATCTCCATGACGTCGGGTCCCACCTGATTCGGCAACCACCCCTTCTTCAGCCTGCCGACGCCGTGTTCACCGGTGATGGTGCCGCCGAGTTCGATCGCGAGGTCCATGACCTTTCCGAAGGCCACCTGGGCGCGGGCGGCCTCATCGGTGTCGGATGGGTCGAACACGATGAGCGGGTGAGTGTTTCCGTCGCCCGCATGCGCGATGACCGAGATCATCACCTCCTGCTCGGCGGCGATCGTCTTGACGCCGTCGATCAACGCGGGCAACGACGGCAACGGCACCCCGACGTCTTCCAGGAGCAGTGAACCCAGACGTTCGACGGCGGGGATCGCCGCGCGGCGCGCCGCGGTGAACGCCTCACCCTCGGCGGGATCGTCGGTGGCGAAACAGTCCTCCGCTCCATGTGCCTCGAAGGCTTCGCGGATGATCTCCACCTCGGCGACACCGGCCGGGCCGGGTGCGTCGGTCTGCGCGACGAGCAACGCGCCGGCCTCGCGATCGAGCCCCATCTTCAGCATGTCCTCGACGGCGTTGATGGACACCGCATCCATGAACTCGAGCATCGCGGGACGGATCTTCGAGGTGATCGACAGCACCGCCTCGCTCGCCTGATGTACCGAGGCGAAGGTGCCCACCACCGTGCAGGCCGACGCCTGGGGCGGCAGCAGACGCAGGGTCACCTCGGTGACGATCCCCAGTAACCCCTCACTGCCGACGAACAGCTTCGTCAACGGCAACCCGGCGGAGTCCTTGAGCTGTTTGCCACCAAGGCGCACCGCGCGGCCGTCGGCGAGCACCACCTCGAGACCGAGCACATAGTCGGTGGTGACGCCGTACTTCACGCAGCACAGACCACCCGCGTTGGTGGCCACGTTGCCGCCGATGGTGCAGATCTCGAACGACGACGGGTCCGGCGGATACCAGAGTCCGTGCTCCGCCGCGGCAGCCTTGACCTCGGCGTTGAACAGTCCCGGCTGACTCACCGCGGTGCGGGTAGCGGTGTCGATGGTGAGTGACCGCATCTTCTCGGTGGAGAGCATCAGCGCGCCGTCGACGGCGGTGGCCCCACCGGACAGGCTGGTACCGGCTCCGCGGGTGATCAGCTTGACTCCGCGCTCGGCACACCAGCGCACCGCCGCCTGCACCTGCCCGGTGGTCGTCGGGCGCACCAGTGCCAGCGGCGTGCCGGCGTCCGGATCCTGGGCACGGTCCTGCCGGTAGGCGGCGAGGATGTCCGGGTCGGTGACCACCATGCCGTCGGGGAGTTCGGCTTCCAGTAACGCAATGTCATCGGCGACGGTCATGCCTCCACCATAAGCACCCGGTACAGCGCACAATGGTGGAGTGAGTGACTTCAATCAACAGATCATCGACGAGTTCCGTGCCAACGGCGGCACCGTCACCACCGCGGGTTTCGGCGATCACCTCATCCTGGTGCACACGGTGGGCGTCAAGTCCGGACAACCACGGGTCAATCCTCTCCTCGGGCTGCCCGACGGCGACTCCTGGCTCGTAATCGGTTCTGCCGGCGGCTCCCCCAAGACCCCGGCATGGGTGCACAACCTGAGGGCCGCCGACCAGTTCACCGTGGAAGCACCCCACGACGGTCAGGTGGCCGAATTTGCCGCTCGCGCAACTGAGCTCACCCCTGATGAATGGGATGCGGCGTGGGGATCGTTCCTCGCGGCCTCCCCCGCCTTCGCCAAGTACACCGAGACCTCACAGGGACGCCGCTTCCCGATCTTCCGCATCACTCCCGTCCGCGTGTAACCACACGATGCGCGGTCGAGCAGCCCGCGCCACTAGTCTGTGCGTGTGTTGACCGTTCCGGATGCGCTCGTACCCGGCCACCAGGTGGCCGGGTATGTCATCGAGCGCAGACTCGGCGGCGGCAGCAGCGCCGACGTCTATCTCGCGCGGCGTCCGCAGGGCGAGGTCGGAACCGATCTCCCCGCACGGGTCGCCCTCAAGGTCCTGCATGAAGACGAGGTCGGCCATCCGCGCGTCCGGGATCGCTTCGAGCGTGAGTTCGGCATCGCCCATCACCTCCACCACGAGCGGATCGTCGCGATGTACGCGCGCGGCGAAGTCCCCGCCTCCGGCGACGATCTGCCGGTGCTGTGGATCGCCATGCAGTATGCCGCCGGACCGTCGTCGACGGCTCTGATCCCGGGCGAACGTGCCCAGCCGAACATCCCGGCGATCGTGCGGATCACGACCCAGACCGCCGCCGCGCTCGACTACGCACACGCGAACGACGTCATCCACCGCGACGTGAAACCGGCCAACATCCTGCTCACCGATCCGGAACTCGACGCGGCGGACGCGCTTCTCGGCGATTTCGGTATCGCCCAGTTCCTCGACGATGCACGCCCCCTCGCGCGCAACGGCCGCGTCAAGGGGTCCATCGCTTACGCATCCCCGGAATTGCTTCAGGCACAACATCTATCGCCGGCGACGGATCAATATGCGTTGGCGTGCAGTGTTATGGAGTGGTTGACCGGGCTCCCGCCCTATCCGCGCTCGACGGCGTTCGCCATCACCTACTCCCATCTGCGCGACCCGATCCCGAAGGTGACCCGACGGCGGGATTGGCTTCCCAGCGCACTGAATTCGGTGTTCGAGAAGGCCCTCGCCAAAGACCCGGCCGAGCGGTATGCGACGTGTTCGGAGTTCACCGACATCGTGGCGCGCGCCTTGCGTGATGTGACTCCGCCCGAGCGAGAAGTGCGGCGGCGGTCACGATTTCGGCGTCGGGGATGATCCACGCGAACCGGACACACCGCGCGGTACGCTGATCTCGCGACCAGCACGAACGTCCATGTTTCACAATGTTTACACGCCTCGATTTTCGCTGATGGCCATCTCCCGTTAGCGTCGGATCCCGTCTGCCAGGACTGATCGCACACCCTGCGATGCAATCCGATTCGGGTGGCAGCAACCGCTGTCGACTCGGCAGTACATCTCGGCTTCGACCCATACACCGGACTTCGCACGACGAGGAACACATATGTCAGAAACGACGAGCACATACGACAATTCGGCGCTCGCCCACGAAGAAGAGGGCTACCAGAAGTCCCTCAAACCGCGCCAGATCCAGATGATCGCCATCGGCGGCGCCATCGGCACCGGCCTGTTCATGGGCGCCGGTAGCCGCCTGCATGATGCGGGTCCGTCCCTGTGGATGACCTACGCCGTCTGCGGCGTCTTCGTCTTCTTCATCCTGCGCGCCCTCGGCGAGCTGGTGCTGCACCGCCCGTCGTCGGGATCGTTTGTCTCCTACGCCCGCGAATTCTTCGGTGAGAAAACAGCTTTCGTCACCGGTTGGCTCTACTTCTTCAACTGGGCGGCCACCGCGATCGTCGACGTCACCGCGGTGGCGCTCTACGTTCACTACTGGGGTGCCTTCGAGGCGATCCCGCAGTGGCTCATCGCCCTCATCGCCCTGGGCATCGTGCTGGTCATGAACGTTATCTCGGTCAAGCTGTTCGGCGAGATGGAGTTCTGGGCCTCGATCATCAAGGTCACCGCGCTGATCACCTTCCTGGTGGTGGGCACCATCTTCCTCGCCGGTCGCTTCGAAATCCAGGGCGAGCCAACCGGTTTCAGTGTCATCAGCGACAACGGCGGCCTCTTCCCGACCGGCATGTTCTCCCTCGTGATCGTCACCTCCGGTGTCATCTTCGCCTATGCCGCAGTCGAACTCGTCGGAACTGCCGCCGGTGAGACCGCCGAGCCGGCCAAGGTGATGCCACGCGCCATCAACTCCGTCGTCTTGCGTATCGCGGTGTTCTACGTCGGATCGCTGATCCTGCTGGCGCTGCTGCTGCCGTACACGACGTACAAGGCGGGTGAGTCGCCGTTCGTGACGTTCTTCTCCAAGATCGGTGTCCCGGCCGCGGGCGGCATCATGAACCTCGTGGTGCTGACCGCCGCCATGTCGAGCCTCAATGCCGGCCTGTACTCCACCGGCCGGACCCTGCGTTCGATGGCACTCAACGGCACCGCACCGGAGTTCACCGGCAAGATGAATCGCAACGGTGTGCCGTTCGGTGGCATCGCGCTGACCGGCGCGCTCACCCTCCTGGGCATCGTGCTGAACCTCTTCGTCCCCGAGGAGGCCTTCAACATCGCGCTCGATCTGTCCGCGCTGGGCATCATCTCCACCTGGGCCATGATCGTTCTCTGCCAGATCCAGCTGTACCGCTGGGAACAGAAGGGCATCCTGGAGCGTCCGTCGTTCCGCCTGTGGGGCACCCCGTACACGAGCTACGCGACGCTGATCTTCCTCGGTGCGGTCGTCGTGCTGATGTGCTGGGAGAACTACTGGAACCTCATCGCCATCCTGGTGGGCATCCCACTGCTCGTCGGCGGTTGGTTCGCCTGCAGGGACAAGGTCCTCGCGATCGCCGCGCAGCGTCAGGGCTACACCGGCGAGTACCCGGTGATACCGCAGCCACCGGTGCCGGAGAGCCCGCGCGAGCATCACCAGCACGAGGACGAGAGCTGACACCACGCTCCCACCGACGGCCCTACCGCTGACGCAGCAACGCGCTGCGGGTCAGATTCGATAGACCCGCAGCGCGTTCTCGCGAAAGAGGCACTGCAGCAAGTAATCTCCGCGGTCGTCGAGAATATCGAGCAGGCTTCCGACGGTCATGTCCATCGACGCGTTCGGGGCGCCGACCGGACCGAAGACCCCGACGGGTGCGCCGATGTGATCGAGGACGAACGTCGTCTCCGGGTACTCGCGCGCCAGCGTCACCGCGTCGTAGAGCTGATGCGAGTACAGCGAGACATCGAAGGACAGTCCGCGCTCGGCCACCGCGGCGAAGCCGGAGAGGAACGACGGTGAGGCGAGGATGCCGTCGGCGTCACCGAAATCTCGGACCCGCGGATCGGGATGGCGGGCCACCCCCCAGCGGACTCCGCGCACGACGTCACTCTCCGACATCTGCCGATCCAGGCGCGCGGCAAAGCCGAGCGCGCGGGGATCGCCGTGGACGACTATCGCACCGAGCCGGGGTGCACCGCCCACACCGAACGGCAGCCCCGTCACATAGCGCACCTCGTCCTCGGCGGAGAGTCCTTCGGGAGCGCCGTCGGAGATGGAGGTGGTGCTGCGCCAGTGCGACTCGACATAGACGACGGTGTCGATCGGCACGCCGGCGACGTTATGCACGGGCACGGCATCGCTGAGGTACTGCGCCGGCTCGTAGCAACGTGCGACTGTCGTGGGGTTGAGGACATATTCGCGGTCCGCGGGGCTCACGAGGAGCGGAAAAACCCGGTCCCCCAGGCTCGGTGCCACGCGGTAGAACCGCGACCCGCGGATCGCCGACCAGGGCGTGTGGCGCGGGTTCCACTGATGCAGATGTGCGTCGACGATCCCGACCACAAGGCCACTCAATGCCACGTCTACGAGCGTGCCATATGACCAGGCGTATCGTCCGAGATGTCAGATGGATCGTCTGGATATGCGACATCGCACGGAATCGAGGAGGAGATAGCTCCGTGGCCAGCCACTCACGTCACGCTCTGCATCATCTCCGTGAACTCATCAACCGCAACCCCGACCGCTTCACCACCGACCTGTACACGCGCCTGTTCGCCCTCGACCCGGATCTGCGCGGCCTGTTCGGCGCCATGCTCACCGATCAGCGTCGAGCGTTCTTCGGGGTGATCGATCACGTCCTCGAGGTGATCCCCGCCCCCACCGGGCAGGACGAGCTCGTCGACTTCCTCGCCCAACTCGGCCGCGATCACCGCAAGTTCGGGGTGCTGCCCGAGCACTACGACCTGATGTACCGGGCGTTGATGATCGAGTTCGAGAAGCTGATGGGCTCCTACTGGGACGACGACGCGCAGGTCGCGATCTCCCAGGCGATGATGCTGACGACCGGCGTGATGCGCGGCGCGGCGCAGATGGCCGAGGGTCCGGCGAGCTGGACGGCCGAGGTGGTGGAGAAGTACCGCATCTCCCGCGACCTGGCCGTGGTGCGGCTGATCACCGACCATCCGCTCGAGCACGCCGCCGGGCAGTACCTGGAAGTGCAGATCCCGCAGTGGCCGCACACCTGGCGCCACCTGTCACCGGCGATCCCGCCGAACGAACGAGGCGAACTCGAATTCCATGTCCGTGCCGTGCCGGGCGGATCGTTCAGCCCCTCGGTCGTCACCCAGACTCGCGCCGGGGACGTGTGGACCATCGCCCAGGCCCACGGCACCCTGCACGTCGGTCCCGAGCGGGATGTCCTGATGATCGCCGGCGGTACCGGCCTCGCGCCGCTGCGCGCGCTGCTGATCGAGATGTCGATGCGCGTCGATCAGCGTCGCACGCACATCTTCTACGGGATGCGTCATCCCGGGGAGCTCTACGATCTCGCGGTGCTGCGGCGCATCGCAGCCACGAATCCATGGCTGCGGGTCACCGCCGTCTCCGAGGAGAGCGCCGACCCGTGGTGGCTCAACTCGGCCGCCTCACCGCAGGACCTGGGAGTGGAGCATCGGATCGGTCGCCTCGACGACGTCGTCGTCACCCAAGGTGGGTGGGAGCAGCATCAGGTGCTGATCGCCGGGTCGGCGGCGATGATCGAGAACACCCGCAACCGGCTGATCATCTCCGGTGTACGGGCGTCGCTCATCCAGCACGACCCGGTGTAGCAGGGCTACGGCTACGGGGTACCTTCTTCGCCGGTGTCTCCCGTGTCCCCGCTGCCCTGCTCCGGCTCGGCGGGCGCCGCAGGCACCTCGACGATCACGGTCGTCGTGTCCGTCACGGTCACCGGCGGCGGAGTCACCGTCTGTGTCTGAGTCTGGGTCTGGGTCGCGCGGGGCTGGGTGACCGTCTCGACGCGCTCCTCGACGACGGTGTTGGTGCGCGGTGTGCCGGTCTCGGTGACCGTCGACGCCTCGGGGGTCTCGGTCACCGTGACGGTGCTTGCCGGGGCGGCGGCGTCCCCGCCCCCGCCGGTCAGCGCGGCGATCGCGATGCCGCCGAGCAGCAGGGCGCCGGCGATGGCGGCGCCGATGAGCCAGTACCGCTGCTTGCCGAGTCCGGCTGCGCCGGCGGGCTTCGTGGGAACTGCGGCGGGTGCCTGCAGGGACCGCTGCGCCGACGACGCCGCACCGGAAGCGGCCGCCAATGACGGCTGGGTCGCGAGCGACACCGGCTTGGCGACGGCGTACTCGAGTGCGGGCGCGACACCCGGGAGTTCGGCACCGATCCCGGTGCAGATCACCTGGGTGACGTTGGTGCCGCCGGGCATCGTCGTGACGGCGTCGGCGATGGCGTTGGCGCCGTCCGGTTCGGTGACGGGCGCGGGTGTGCCGTCGTTGAATTCCGACGCCCCGACGATGGTGCCGGTCGCCGTATCGACGGTGATGATGGAGCGCCCCGGCGAGGGCACCCCGGCGCGGTCGAGATCGACGACGGAGACGATGCCCCCGCGGCTCGGCTCGGATCGCGCGACCTCGGCGAGGGCGACCGGGAGATCGGCGACGGAGACCGTGTCCGCCCAGGCGGGACGGTTCGGACCGGAATTCATCGCGGCCGCGAGATACTCGGCGGTCTCCGGACGCGCGCACGCCACCGCGATGGTGTCCACCGCGAACGGAACGGACTCGACGAGTTCGGTGATGGCCTGCTCGGCACTCTGCTCCGACGCGTCGGGCAGGTCGACGATGTTGCTGGCCAGGATCTCCCCCTGGGCACCCTTGACGACCGAGGTCACCGAGTCGTCGACGACGGAGACGCCGAGGACGGCGCCGGTCGCGGCACCTGTCGTGTTGCGCACCCCGATCGTGGGACTCTCCCCCGTGCTGATCCCTGCGTTGGTTCCTGTGCTGGTCACACCGGCGTTGGCCATGACAGCGCCACCTTCTTCCGTCTTGCGTTCGCTCATCAGGCGGACCCCCCGGCCCGACATGGCCGCGATCTTTAGAATGGGAGGTATCGCGGTCTTGTGGGATTGTCGTCCTCAGGCGCCAGAACGTTTCCCCCGGGGTTGCCAGACGACCAGCGCACTGGTCCGCGGGACCGGGACGAGCTCACCGCCGCGCCGGGTGCGGGAGCCCTCGAGCTCCTCGGACAGCTCCCGGACGCGGGCGGCGAGCGCGTCGACCTGATTGCTCAGATCGATGATGCGTTTGATGCCGGCGAGGTTGACGCCCTCCTCCTGGGAGAGTCGCTGGATCTCGCGCAGCATCTCGACGTCGCGTGTCGAATAGCGGCGCCCGCCACCGCTGGTGCGTTGCGGTGTGACGAGGCCGAGCCGGTCATAGGTGCGCAGCGTCTGTGCATGCATGCCGGCCAGTTCGGCGGCGACCGAGATCATGAATGTCGCCCGTGCCCCGGTGGTGGACTCCGCCGCGCGTGGCGTTGTGTGTTCGGTGTCGGCGGTCGCCCCCGTCGAGGGACCGTGGGCCGCGCTCGCGGCCCGGCGGTCCTGCTCGTGACGTGAGTTCATCGCCGATCACCTCCCCCAATCCGCGCGAGGATCGAAGCCGCTGGCCTTCTCGGCCTCAGCGTATCGCTCCATGGCCTCGACGGCAGCGTCGTCGAGCGCCGACGGGACGGCGACCTTGACGGTGACCAGCAGGTCACCAGCGCCGCCCGAACGCTTCGGCACGCCCCGACCACGGACGCGCAGCGTCCGGCCGTCGCTGGTCTTGGGCGGGATCTTCACCCCGACCGAGCCGTCGAGCGTCGGCACGGACACCGTCGACCCGAGGACCAGCTCCGAAATACTCACTGGCAGTTGCACTTTGAGGTCATGTCCGTTGCGGGTGAACAGCTTGTCGGCAGTCACGTGGACCACGACGTAGAGGTCACCCGACGGTGCGCCGCGGCGTCCGGCTTCGCCTTGGCCGGCGAGACGGATGCGTTGGCCGTCCTCGACGCCCGGAGGAATCCGGACGTTGATGGTGCGGGGACGCACCGTGACACCCGAGCCCGCGCAGTCCGGGCACGGGTCGTCGATGCGCGAGCCGGTGCCCTGGCAATCCTGGCAGGGCTCGCTGAATCCGAACGCACCCTGATTGCGGCTGATGAACCCGGAACCGTTGCAGGACGGGCACACTCGCGGGCTGGTACCCGCCTTGGCGCCGCTGCCGTGACACGAGGTGCACGGCGAGGGGCTGGTCACGCGCAGCGGAACCGTGGTGCCCAGGGCCGCATCCTTGAATGACAGGCTCGTCTCGGTTTCGAGGTCCTTGCCGCGGCGCGGACGGGAGGCGGTGGACTGGGTGTGTCCGCCGCCGGCGGAACCGCCGCGGTTGAACAGGCCGTCGAAGATGTCTCCGAAGCCGCCGCCACCGCTGTCGCCTCCGCCGAACAGGTCACCGATGTTGAAGTCGGCGCCGGTCGTCGTCGTATAGGTTGTGCCACCTCCGCCTGGGAAGCCGCCGGGATAACCGTTGCCCCCGCCGCGGAAACGTCCGCCGGCGAACATGGCACGGGTCTCGTCGTATTCCTTGCGCTTCTCCGGATCGGCGAGGACGGAATGCGCCTCGGAGACCCGCTTGAAACGCTCTTCGGCCGCAGCATCGTTCGGGTTGGCGTCGGGATGGAGTTCCCGCGCGAGCTTCCGGTATGCCTTCTTGATCTCGTCGGCCGAGGCGTCAGAAGCAACGCCCAGGTCCTTGTAGAAGTCGTGTTCGAGCCATTCTCGCTGTGGAGCCACCAGACGTCACCTCCTTCGAATGTGTTGTAAGTCTGGTTGATGAAGTTGTCTGACGACAACTGTCCGGTGATGTCGCGACGACATCACCGGACAGCCGTCGGTGGTGCGATTATTGCGCACCGTTGGGTGTTGCCGTTCCGGGAACCGGGTCGGTGACGGTGACCATCGCGGTGCGGATCACCTTGTCCCCCACGCGGTAGCCGCGTCGGTAGACGTCACCCAGAACGGGTTCGGCGCCGGAGCCGTCGTGCTGGACGGCCTCGTGCAGTTCGGGATCGAAGACGTCGCCGGGTGCGCCGAATGCGGCGAGCCCTTCGGTGGTGAGGACACCGGTCAGCTTGTCGGCCAGTGTCCGCATCGGTCCGTCCTCGAGATCCCCGTGGGCACGGGCGCGGTCGAGATCGTCGATGAGCGGCAGGAGCTTCTCGATCAGGACGCGCTTGCCGTAGGCAACCGATCCCTGCTGCTCCTCCGCCGCACGACGCTTGAAGTTGGCGAACTGGGCGCGCTCACGCTGGAGCGCGGCGGTCAGTTCGGCGACCTCATCGTTCTCCGGGGTAGCCGGGGCCTCGGCCGGGGCAGCATTGCCCGGGGCCACATCCCCTTCTCCCGAAGCCGATGCCGGTCCGGCACCGTCGGGGCGTACCTCTCCCGTCTCGGGATCGACACGCCGCCGGTCGGTGACGGTGACCGGCTCGCCGGGGGCGCCGTGCTGGGCGCCCCCGGCCGAAGCGGCCTCGGGACCGGGCTGGGTCACTTCTTGTCCTCGGGCTCGT
The DNA here is from genome assembly GCF_055564615.1 of Agromyces sp. NPDC029043. NCBI lineage: Bacteria > Bacillati > Actinomycetota > Actinomycetes > Micrococcales > Microbacteriaceae > Agromyces > Agromyces sp. NPDC029043. The sequence goes on from NZ_JBVHVX010000026.1 coordinate 38,841, forward strand.
CGACAACCTCGGCGTCGACGACGTCGTCATCACCACCGGCGGCACCGGACGGTGCTGCCTGCTCCGACTCCGCCTGGGCTGCAGCGTAAATCGCCTGACCCATGGCCTGGGACTGCTCGGTGAGCTTCTCCACGGCGGTCTTGATGGCGCCGATGTCGGTGCCCTTGAGGGCCTCGTTGGCGTCGGCGACGGCCGCGGTGACCTTCTCCTTGACGTCGGCGGGAACCTTGTCCTCGTTGTCCTTGAGGAACTTCTCGGTCTGGTTGACCAGCGACTCCGCCTGGTTGCGGGTCTCGGCTTCCTCGCGACGCTTCTTGTCCTCGTCGGCGTGTGCCTCGGCGTCCTTGATCATGCGGTCGATCTCGTCCTTGCTCAGGCCGGAACCGTCCTGAATCCGGATCGAGTTCTCCTTGCCGGTGCCCTTGTCCTTCGCGGTGACGTGCACGATGCCGTTGGCGTCGATGTCGAAGGTCACCTCGATCTGTGGAACACCTTGCGGCGCAGGCGCAATGCCACCGAGCTCGAAGGAGCCGAGCAGCTTGTTGTGCGACGCGATCTCACGCTCACCCTGGTACACCTGGATCTGCACCGACGGCTGATTGTCCTCAGCGGTGGTGTAGGTCTCCGAGCGCTTCGTCGGGATGGTGGTGTTGCGCTCGATGAGCTTGTGCATGACACCGCCCTTGGTCTCGATACCGAGAGACAGCGGGGTGACGTCGAGCAGCAGCACGTCCTTGACCTCACCGCGGAGCACACCGGCCTGCAGTGCGGCACCCACGGCGACGACCTCGTCGGGGTTGACGCCCTTGTTGGGCTCCTGACCACCGGTCAGTTCCTTCACCAGGTCGGTGACGGCCGGCATACGGGTGGAGCCACCGACGAGCACGACGTGATCGATGTCGCCGACGGAGATGCCCGCATCCTTGATGACCGCCTGGAACGGAGCGCGGGTGCGCTCGAGGAGATCCGAGGTGATCTTCTGGAATTCGCTGCGGGACAGCTGCTCGTCGAGGAACAGCGGGTTCTTGTCCGCGTCGACGGTGATGTAGGGCAGGTTGATCGACGTGGACTGCGAGGCAGACAGCTCGATCTTGGCCTTTTCGGCGGCCTCACGCAGACGCTGCATGGCCATCTTGTCCTTGGTCAGGTCAATGCCGTTCTGCGCCTTGAACTTCTCGACGAGCCAGTCGACGATTCGCTGGTCCCAGTCGTCGCCACCGAGGTTGTTGTCACCGGAGGTCGCGCGGACCTCGACGACACCGTCACCGATCTCGAGCAGCGAGACGTCGAAGGTACCGCCACCGAGGTCGAAGACCAGGATGGTCTGTTCCTTCTCGCCCTTGTCGAGTCCGTAGGCCAGTGCGGCCGCGGTGGGCTCGTTGACGATGCGGAGCACGTTGAGGCCGGCGATCTGGCCGGCTTCCTTGGTTGCTTGACGCTGAGCGTCGTTGAAGTATGCGGGGACGGTGATGACCGCGTCGGTGACGGGCTCACCGAGGTAGGACTCGGCGTCGCGCTTCAGCTTCTGCAGCGTGCGTGCGCTGATCTCCTGCGGGGTGTACTTCTTGTCGTCGATCTCGACGGTCCAGTCGCCCTCGCCGATGTGGCGCTTGACCGAGCGAATGGTGCGATCGACGTTGGTGACCGCCTGGTTCTTCGCGGGCTGGCCGACAAGGACCTCGCCGTTGCGTGCGAATGCGACAACAGACGGGGTCGTGCGGGAGCCCTCGGCGTTGGCGATGACAGTCGGCTCGCCACCTTCAAGCACCGCGATCGCGGAGTTGGTGGTACCGAGGTCGATTCCAACAGCACGTGACATGTGTGTTTCCTCCTAGTTCGTGGGTGTGCACCCAGGTTCATCGAAACCCGAGCCGGGCCTGTGACCCGGTCGCGCCGAACTTCAGTGCGTCCGACTCAGGTCTACCGAATGAGTCCTACCCTCGTCAACCTTAGTTGAGTCGGGATCACTCAGGTTTCTCGATGGGTTCAACGGGCAGGTTTCCCGGATTGTTCCCGATCCGAGAAAAAAGTTGAGCGAAGTACGCTCAAACACCCTCGGTGATGCACACGCGCACGCGCCGACACGGGTCAGCCCGGGGAGTCCGACACCCCCAGTTTCAGACCGGCGTAGACCGTGCCGCCCTGCCGCTCCGCGGAGGTGAGCCCAGTGGCGTCGTAGATGGTGTCGGTGTTGTTCCTCGTGTCCCGACCGGTGTGGGTGTCATACGGGCTCACGGTGGAGTAGATCGAGTCGTTGAGCGTGTCGTCGAAGTAGATCTGACCGGTCAGTGCAGTCTTTTTGTCGATGTGAACACGGCAGTGAATGTGGACCGTCCGGCCGTGGTACCAACCCGGGTACACCGTGGTGAAGTGGACGAAGCCGTTCTCGTCGGTAGGCTGGGCGCCACGCAGGTAGAGATTGTCGTCGGTGGTGGTGCTCTGCGGGTCACCCTCGGAGTACGAGCCGGCGGAGAGATTTCCGGTCGCCTCGCCGAAGCCACCTCCAGCGGGCGGGCCGCCCTGTTGTCCGCCTCCCTGCTGACCGCCATTCGGTGGCGGACCGCCGGCGGGGCCACCTTGACCGCCACCACCGCCGTTCGCGCTACGCGATCCCTCTTCGAAGCCCGAGTAGACCCCGGTCGCGTCGCAATGCCAGATCTCGACGACGGCATCACGTACCGGATTGCCGCCACCCGCCGGGGTACAGCCGTCTAGATCAATGACCCGCAGGCCGAGTTCGAGCGGCAACCCCGGCTTTCCCTCGGTGATATCCGAACGGATGTAGTCCACGTCGAACCAGTAGGGCCCCTCGGTGACGTCCTTGGTCATCGGACAGGCCGGGGTCGTGTCGATCAAGGTGGTGAGGGTCGTCTTCGCCGCAGCAGGCAGCGACGTCGACGCCGCCGAGCTCGCCGCGACCGACGACGATCCACTGCTGTCCGCGGTCGAGGAGTTCACGCCACATGCGGCGAGGAATCCAGCGAGACTGAGCGAACCGGCACCGGCCAGCAGCGAACGACGACTTGCGACGACACCGTCCAGCGCACTGGGGGCAGTATCGCGAAGATCTGACTCGGAACCCGAATTATGCTGCTGCCGTTCACCTTTGGTTAGTCGTTTACCATTTTCTTGGGCTGTCATGACGCCGACTTTACGCAGGAAACCTGCGGATTCGTTGGGAATTTCCTGCTGACTCCGCAACGTGACGCCGACAGCTGAGTAACGCCAGACCGGGCGCGCCACGAAGTGTAGAGAAAGGGATCGTTAGCAACGCTACCGAAAGGCCTTTCGTGGACCGCCGCACGCTCGCATTCATCGCACTGGCCGTCTCCATGCTCTACGGCGTGGGATTCACCGTCACGCACAGCTCCGGGTATGCGACATTCGGCGGGGTGGCCGTCGCGACCCTGTGGATCGCAGTCGGGGTCTTCGGCCGGGACAACGATCGGGATTCGCGGTAGGTGTCGATATCCGCACCCTTCGTACGTCATCCTGTTGGGTGGAACGTCCGCCTGGAAGACATCGAGAGGACCAACAGCGATGAAGTATTTGGTGTTGCTCGCAGGTGACGGCGAGGTGCCGCCGTGGACCGAGATGACCGAGGCGGAGCAGGCCCAGCTCCTCACACGCTTCGGCGAGTTCGACGAGGCGTGCTCGGCGCGTGACGGCGTGGAGATCCTGAGCGGCGAACCCCTTCAGGAGGGTGCAACCGCGACCAGCGTGCGGACCCGCGGCGGCGAGGTGATCGTCACCGAGGGGCCCTACGCCGAGGCCTTCGAGGGATTGGGCGGCTACTACCTGATGGAAGTACCCGATCTCGATGTACTGCTGGAGTTGATCCGGTTGCTGCCGCCGTATGACATGGAGTTGCGTCCGGCCGGAATGCCGGAAGGCTGACATCGACGACGACGCGCTCGGGCGGGTGTATCGGTCCGAGTGGCCGCATCTGCTCGGGCGCCTCGTCGCGTGGTCCGGCCGGATCGACCTGGCAGAGGACGCACTCGCCGACGCCTTCTCTGCCGCTGCCGGGACCTGGGGTGATAACCCGCCGACGAACCCGCCCGGATGGCTGTTCACGGCCGCACGCCGTCGCATCGTCGACGCCATCCGGCATGAACAGATGGCGCGTGGACGGCAACATCTGATCGCCACGCCGGTCGTGCAACCCGCCGAGGTGACCTCACCCGATGCGGTCGATGACCGACTCCGATTGCTCTGGCTCGCGACACATCCCGCGTTGGCACCGGAGATCCGGCCGGCGCTGGCGCTGCGGTTCGTCTTGGGCGTGCCGACGACGCAGATAGCCCGTGTCTTCCTGGTACCCGACGCCACCATGGCGGCCCGGCTGACTCGGGCCAAGCGTCGAATCAGCAAGGCGGGACTGCGTTTTGATCTCGAACCGGACGACATCGCGTGGCGGGATCGCGACGACGACGTCGCCCGGTCCCTCATGCTCGCCTTCACCGCCGCCTACCTCGGCGGTGACGCGGCGTCGGACCTTGCCGACGACACCGCAGGCCTCACGGTGCTGGCGGCCGATACCGTGCCGGGGTGCGCCGCCCTCTCGGCGCTCGCGGCGCTCGTCCGGCTGCAGCACGCCCGCCGTCATGCGCGTCACCAGTCCGACGGGACACTGGTCACCCTCGCCGCCCAGGATCGATCTCGCTGGGTTCGCGCCGAAATCGTCGACGGCCTGCGCCGTTTCGCTGCGGTGGAACCCACGCAGGGATTCGCCGAGGAACTCCGGTTGATGGCGTGTGTGGCCGCATTGCATGCCGTCGCGCCCGACGCCCCGTCAACGGATTGGCAGCGCATCGATGCGGTCTACGAGCGACTCGAACAGCTCACCGGGTCGCCGATGGTGCGGCTCAATCGTGCGGCGACCCGCGCACTGGCCGGCGACGGTGCCGGCATCAACCTGCTCGACGACCTTGATCCCATCCTGCAGCACCATCACCGCGTCGCCGTCGTCCGAGCCGAATTACTGTACTCGGCAGGCGATCTGAGGTGTGCGCGAGACGCCCTGGACACAGCGCTGGAACAGTGCCCACCCGGCCCCGAACGCGACCACATCGTCCGGCGTCGCGCCGAGCTCGACGTCCTTGCCAGTCCCTCGACACCGTGATGACAGACTCAGTCCATGGACGACGCCCAGGCATCACCCACGAGCGACGACACCGCCTTGCTGCGTGCCGGTGAGAACTGCTACGGCATCGGCCACGCCGATCGCCTGGCCTGCATCATCGACGCCGCCGACTATTTCCGTCACGCGAAGGCGGCAATGCTCAACGCGCAACGCCGGATCATCCTGATCGGGTGGGACTTCGACACCCGCATCCACTTCGAGCCCGAGGGCACCACCCTCGAGGGCCCCGACGAGTTGGGCGAGTTCCTGGAGTGGCTGCTGAAGCGCGAACCGGACCTGGACATCCGGTTGCTCAAGTGGAGCGTCGGCGCACTCACCGCGATCGGCCGGGGGATGGCGCCGGTGTTCCTCACCAACCTCATCTCCCACCATCGCATCGACCTACAGATCGACACCGCACATCCGTTGCGCGGGGCTCATCACCAGAAGATCATCGTCATCGACGATCAGGTGGCGTTCTGCGGCGGTATCGACATGACGGTCGACCGGTGGGACCGACGAGATCATCTCGACGACAACGCGCGACGCATCGAACCCGGCGGGAAGTCCTACGGCCCGTGGCATGACGCGACGACCGCCGTCGACGGCGCGGCGGCACGCCTCGTCGGCGACGTGGCCCGGGAACGGTGGCGGGCGGCCACCGGCACCGAGTTGGCACCGATCCCCGCCACCGACCGCGACCCGTGGCCCGCCGACCTGTCACCCACGCTGAGATCGGTCGACGTCGCGGTGGCGCGGACCCTGCCCGAACTCCGGGACCGCCGCGAGGTCCGGGAGATCGAACAGCTGTACCTCAGCGTGATCGCCGGTGCTCGCGACTTCCTCTACATCGAGAGCCAGTACCTCGCGGCCCGCGGACTCGTCGAGGCGTTGGCCGCGCGGTTGGCCGAACCCGACGGCCCCGAGATCGTCGTCGTGCTCCCCCGCACTGCCGACGGATGGCTGGAACGCAAGGCGATGGACGCCGCGCGGCGTCGACTCCTGCACGTGCTCTGGGAAGCCGATCACGCCAACAGGTTTCGCGCGTTCTATCCGGTGACCGATGCCGGCGAACCCATCTACGTGCACGCCAAGATCCTGGTCATGGACGATGTGCTGCTGCGCGTCGGGTCGTCGAATCTGAACAACCGATCGATGGGATTGGACAGCGAATGTGACCTCGCGGTCCACATCACCGACGACAATCCGGCGGCCACGCAGAAGCGAGCGGCGATCGCCGCGATCCGTGATGGCCTCATCGCCGAACACCTCGGTGTCACGCCCGATGCCGTCCGCTCCGAGCTGGGTGAACGGAGATCACTGATCGCGGCCATCGACGCATTGCGTGGCGACCGACGACGCCTCGTCGACTTCGACGCCGCGACGGTGAGCGACGAGGAATCGGTCCTCGGTGAGAACGACCTGATGGACCCCGAGACGGCTCGAGGCAACCCGACGCTCACGCGGGTGATCCGATTCCTCGCCGGTCAGCCGTTCGCTCGCGCGCAACGCTGACCGCGTCGGCCGTCGGCCGTCGACCCGAGACGTGCGGCGGCCCGTTATGCCCTGGGCGACAACGCGTCTCCCGGGAATCCGCGCACGGGATGGACGTCGACTCGGAAGATGCCAGCCTGCACGGCCGGGTCGTCGTTCATGAGGGCGGTGGTGGTCTCGGCGTCGCGGTCGAAGACGCCGATGCCGCAGACGTCCGTGTCGTCGGACACGGACAGGATCACCGCCAGCGCACCGGCGGCGCGGAGCGCAAAGTTGCGGCGGCTGTGCTCCCAGATGAGGGGTTTGGCCTCGGCGGTGCCGTACTTCGGTCCGGGACGCAGGATCACCACGGTGTAGCTCTGGGCGTACTGCAGGATTGTCCGCATCTCTTCGTCGGTGACGGTGGACAGGTCGGTCATCACGGCTCCTTGGATCGCGCGGCACGCGCGATGCCGCGGCCGACAACGCCGACGGGCCGTGCCGACAATTATCGTCGGCACGGCCCGTGTGTGCGGCGCTATCGTCAGATCAGGCGGCAGCGGTCACGGTGTCGGCTGCGGGCTCGAGGGCCCGCACCACGATCTCCGCGACGTCGGTCATCGCCTTGACCTCCAGCTCGTCGAGGATCTCGGCGGGAACGTCGTCGAGATCGGGCTCGTTGCGCTGCGGGATGAAGATGGTCTTCAGTCCGTTGCGTTGTGCGGCAAGCAGTTTCTGCTTGACGCCGCCGATCGGGAGGACGCGGCCGTTGAGCGTGACCTCACCGGTCATGCCGACATCGGCGCGGACCTTGCGTCCGGTGGCCATCGACACGATCGCGGTGACCATGGTGACACCTGCGCTCGGCCCGTCCTTGGGCACCGCACCGGCGGGCACGTGGACGTGAATGGTCTTGTCCAGCAGGGTCGGATCGACACCGAGTTCCTGAGCGTGCGCGCGGACGTAGGAGAGCGCGATCTGCGCGGACTCCTTCATCACGTCACCGAGTTGTCCGGTCAGCTTGAGGCCGGCTTCGCCCGGCGTCGAGTTGACCTCGATGAACAGCACGTCGCCACCCATCCCGGTGACCGCCAGGCCGGTGGCCACGCCGGGGACCGCGGTGCGCTCCTCGGATTCGGGGGTGAACCGCGGGCGACCCAGGTACTCGGTCAGGTCGCCGACGTCGACGGTGACCGGCGTTGTGGCGCTTCCGTTCTCGACCTTGGTCGCCACCTTGCGCAACGCCTTGGCGAGCAGCCGCTCGAACTGGCGCACACCCGGTTCGCGGGTGTAGTTCGCGGCGACCTCACGCAGGGCGTCATCGGTGACGACGAGTTCGTCGTCGTTCAGGGCCGCGCGCTCGGCCTGCCGCGGGAGCAGGTAATCGCGCGCGATGGCGACCTTGTCGTCCTCGGTGTAGCCGTCGATGGTCACCAGTTCCATCCGGTCCAGCAACGCCGACGGGATGTTCTCGACCACGTTGGCGGTGGCCAGGAATAGGACGTCGGAGAGGTCCAGATCCAGATCGAGGTAGTGATCGCGGAAGGTGTGGTTCTGCGCGGGGTCGAGGACCTCGAGCAGCGCGGCCGCCGGGTCACCCCGGTAGTCCGAGCCCACCTTGTCGATCTCATCAAGCAGCACAACGGGATTCATCGATCCCGCCTCGCCGATGGCACGGACGATCCGGCCGGGCAGCGCACCCACGTAGGTGCGACGGTGACCGCGGATCTCCGCCTCGTCGCGCACGCCACCGAGGGCGACCCGCACGAACTTCCGGCCGAGCGCGCGGGCGACGGACTCACCCAACGACGTCTTGCCGACGCCGGGAGGGCCCGCGAGCACCATGACGGCACCCGAGCCACGGCCGCCCACGACCTGCAGGCCGCGCTCGGCGCGGCGCGCACGCACCGCGAGGTATTCGACAATCCGATCCTTCACGTCGTCGAGACCGTGATGATCGGCGTCGAGGATCTCGCGGGCGCCCTTGATGTCGGTGGAGTCGTCGGTGCGGGTGTTCCACGGCAGGTCGAGGACGGTGTCGAGCCAGGTGCGGATCCAGCTGGTCTCCGGTGACTGATCGCTGGCACGCTCGAGTTTGCCCACCTCGCGCAGCGCGGCTTCGCGCACTTTCTCGGGAAGGTCGGCGGCTTCCACGCGACCGCGGTAGTCGTCGGCGCCCTTGGGCTCGTCCTCGCCGAGTTCCTTGCGGATGGCGTTGAGCTGCTGGCGGAGCAGGAATTCCTTCTGCTGCTTCTCCATACCCGAGCGGACATCGTCGGCGATCTTGTCGCTGACCTCCGTCTCCGCGATGTGCTCACCGGTCCACTCGATGAGCGAGCGCAGCCGCGCAGCGATGTCCGGGGTCTCGAGCAGTTCACGCTTCTGCTCGTCGGTGAGCCACGACGAGTAACCCGAGGTGTCGGCGAGCGCCGACGGATCGGTCATCTTGTTGACGGCGTCGATGATCTGCCAGGCCTCACGCCGCTGCAGCATCGCGAGCACGAGCTTCTTGTACTCGGCGGCAAGTGTCTTGATCTCGTCGGTGATCTCCGCGTCGTCGACCTCGGTGACCTCGACCCACAAGGCGTTGCCGTTGCCGGGTGTTCCGGTGCCGATCTGGGCACGCTTGTCGCCCTTCACGACAGCGGCGGTCTGGCCACCGGGGATACGCCCGACCTGCACGATCGATGCGATCACGCCATAGGTCGGGTAACGGTCGTCCAGGCGCGGCGCAACCAGCAGTTTCCCGGACTCGGTGGCCCGGGCCGCGTCCACGGTTGCCTGAGCAGCGTCGTCGAGCGGGATCGGCACAACCATGCCGGGCAGGACGACGGTCTCGGGAACGAAGAGGACGGGCAGTGAATAAGTCTTGTCAGACATGCAACCTCCAAAGTTCAGTCTGGCTGACTCAACTCAGGTGGCGGGATGTTTGTTCCCGGGAGGGTTTCTGCCGTGGGCGAAACGAACTGTAGCTTCTCACCGAACGTGTCATTTTCTCATCGGCTTGTCATAGGCGTGTCATCGTTCTCATCGGGCTGTCATGCGGCACGATAGCAAAATGCCTGATCAGATCGGTGCGACCGAGATTCGCTTCGTTACCGAAGCCGGTGACGAGACCATCAGTCAGGTCAGGGATCACTCGATCAGCTCGATGGCCCGAGCCCAGCCAGTGCGCCTGCCACCGTCCCACGCCGGCCAACGCCACTATCCAGGTCTTTTTTGGACCCGTACAACAGCCGACCACGTGGTTTACGAAAGCCTTCTCGAACGCGACCGCATCTTGCTTGCCGACTTCGATCCCGAAGTCGTTTGGATCACGGCGCAACCTTTCTGGATCACCGGCGACGACAGAGGTACCGGCCGACGCCACTGTCCCGATCTCCTACTGACGCGGGCTGATGGGTCATATTTGGTCGTGGACGTCAAGAATCCACGAATCGCGCAGAAAGACGAGGTCAAGGCCGTGTTCACGTGGACCAAGGTGGTGTCCAAGCGCCTCTCCGCCGATTATGAGGTTTGGACCGGCGAGGACTCGGCGTTGATCAACAACATCAGATTCGCTTCTCAGGCTCGCCGCGAGTCGCGCGCGGCCCTGTTCCAGACGGTGCTCGAACGATTTCCAGAGGAGCTCTCAATCGCGCACGCTGAAGCCACACTCGCAGCCGAGCGGATTGCACGGCCTCGACACATCGTCCTCGAGCTTCTGTGGACGGGCACCTTCACGGCCGATCTCACCCGGCCATTCGGCGACAACACCTTGATCCATCGAGCCGAGGCCGTATGAGCAACACTTATCGACTTGCTGTTGGCGATCGGGTGTGGATCGACGGATCCGTGGTCCGCATAGTCGAGATCAGCGACAGTCGGTCGATAGTCGAATCGGATCGCGGCACACGAGCGGTGAGCACTCCACACCTCGTGAGGTCTTCTCAGCCGCTCGACGCACCTCGCAGGCCCTGCGAGACGTCCGGACAACTGCTTTCGAATCTTACGAAGAAACAGCAAGAGACTTACAACGCACGGCTCGCCGTCGTCGAAGCAGTACTGGAGATGCATCACAACAGCGGCGACTCTATCGGTCGCAGCTCCGAAACGGTCGCTCTCGCACACAACATGTCTGACCGCACCGTCAAACGCTGGGTGAAGGCGTATCAAGAGTCAGGACCAGCCGGCCTCGTCGAAGCAAGGAAGCAGCGCTCGCCGATCGACCCACTCTGGCGGGAGGCGTGCCTCGACGTACTCAATCGGTACACACGCGAATCCACACCCAGCAGAAACATAGTAATCGACCAGGCCAACAATCTGCTGACCGAGCGGTGTGGCGCCGATCTGGCGCCCACCCCATCCAATGCGACCGCCTACCGCTGGCTGGACGAGCTCTCCAAGGGTCGCTATTCATTTGGCAGCGGAAAGGCACGGCGAATCGCCGCCGACCGGCCGGAGGCCCCGTATGGCCGTTTGCGCGCCACGCGCCCCGGAGAGTACTTCGTACTCGACACAACGCGCCTCGACGTGTTCGCGATGGAGCCGATCACGCTGCGTTGGGTGCCGGTCGAACTCACTGTGGCGCAAGACCTCTATACACGCTGCATTGTCGGTCTGCGCCTGACCCCGATTTCAACCAAGGCAATCGACGTGGCCAATGTGTTACACCAGTCGGTCACGCCCCAAGAACCGGTCGACGACGGAGCGTGGCCGTTTCACGGCGTGCCTAGTTCGATCGCAATCGAACGCGACGACCCGACCGCAGACGATGCCACTCCGAGCATCCCAGGCTGCCTACCCGAGTCAATCGTTGTTGACCATGGCAAGATCTACCTCTCGCACCATGTCAGATCCGCCTGTGCGCGACTCGGAATCTCGATTCAGCCTGCGATCGTAAAGAAGGCGTCAGACAAGCCAACTGTCGAACGCTTCTTCAAGACCATTCGGCTCGGCCTGCTTCAGCAACTGCCGGGCTACAAGGGACCCGACGTCTATCACCGCGGTGAAGACATTGAGAGTCAAGCGTTCTACTACGTCGCCGAGCTTGAGTCGATAATTCGCGAGTGGACAGCTCGGGTGTACCACCGGTCGAAACACGAAGGCTTGTGTCTCCCTGAGACGCCCGGCCTCGAGCTATCACCGCTCGAAATGTACGAGATCGGCCTGGCTCGCGCCGGTGGACTCACCATCCCGTCCTCACCGGACCTTGCGTACGAGTTTCTCAATGTGGAGTGGCGCACGATCCAGCACTATGGCATAGAAGTGGATGGGCGCCGATACGATGGCGCGGCGCTCAACCCTTACCGGAATAGCAAGTCCAACTTCGGTGGTCCGAAGGCTAGAAAATGGCCAATCCACATAGACAGCGGCGATGTTCGACGCGTGTACTTCCGCGACCCCTCATCTGGCAAATGGTCGCCTCTGGTCTGGGAGCACGCAGGTGGACTCGACCAGCCCTTCTCCTCGGACGCCGCCGACTACACCAAGCTTCTGGCCGTCCGCGAAAACCGGCATGTCGACCCACAGGACGCCGTCCGCAACCTCCTCGATGAGTGGTCCAAAGGCAACACCAAATCCAAGCGCGACCGCGCCCTCGCACGACGCCTGGCCAGCACCCGTTCCACGGCAAGCGATACTGGCGATGGCCAACCTGACGACGAGATTGCATCACTGCCAGGAGTTATCGACCTTCTCGCGAGGAGAGCAGAACGTCGCCCTCCAGGTTGGGATTTGGACGATGACCTCGATGTGTTTGAGAAGTACCAAGGTGCAGACGATTCGAGCTATGAGGTATTCGACGAATGAGTAACCCATGGGCACTATGGCTTCGAAACAATCAACCGCATCGCTACAACCTGGCGTCAAAAGTGGGCTGGCACGACTTCGTGCATTCGCCGCCGCGCGCGAGCCTGGAACTCCTCACGAAGGGACAGATCGCAGCGCTCAGCGACGACGAGCGCGAAGACTACAACGAAGCTCGCTTTGTATGGAATGCCAACCTCCCGACTGTCAAGACAGCTCAACTCACGCACGCCTTCGCTGTCATCGATCAAGTCATGGCGTCCAACCGTCGCGATGGCGACCGCCTCCGCGGATCGGTCGTGATCGACGCCCCGCCAGGTCTCGGTAAGACCACCATCGCCATCCGCTACGCAAGGCAGTTCCATCGAACTGCAATTCGCCGCCTCAGCAGCGAGACCGCCGCAGGCGATCAGCGTATTCCGGTCGCCTTCATCCCGCTCGATGCTGGAATCACCCTCAAGGGCCTGAACAGAAAGATCCTCGCCTTCTATGGCCATCTGGGGGTAGCTGGTGCGAATACTTCTGGTTTGGGTGCGCTCGCGGTCGACTGCGTACGGAGCTGCGAGACTCAGATAATTGTCATCGATGACCTTCACTTCATCGACTTTCGAGACCGTCACGGTCGCGAAGTAAGCAATCATCTGAAGGGCTTGGCCAACGAAATGGCGGTCACGTTCATTTACGTCGGTGTACGCCTCACAGAGAAGAAGTTCTTCGACGAGGGCCTGGGAGGCGATGACGGTGCCGTGTACGCACAGACTGCCCGCCGTGCCACACGTGCACGCGTCGCGCCGTTCAACACCGACTCCGATGCCAGCAACGTCGCCTGGATCTCGCTTCTCAACGCCCTCGAATTGCACCTAATGCTCGCCGCGCAAACGCCTGGGACACTATCCGATTTCGGCAAGGAACTCTTCCGCCGAACGCAAGGGCACATCGGTTCACTGACGAACCTGCTCGATCGGGCCGCCTATCTGGCTATTAAGACGGGCACCGAGCAAATTACTGCGAGCATCCTGGAGGAGGTCGTCGTTGACAATGCCGCTCAGCGGCTCACCACTCCCAAGAGGTGAGAGAACCGACGCGGAGCAACTACCCTCCGCAATTGCGATACCAGACGGGTACAACCCGCGGCGGCTTCCCATACTCGTCGCCCCCAGGGACGATGAGACCGCACCGAGTTGGCTGCGCCGTTTCGGCCACCGCTACGGACTCACCGCACGCGCGCTACTCCGAGAACTCGGGATTCCAACGAGTGCCTGGTCCCCCACACGAGTCTCTGCGCATATCGCTGAGCACAGTGATTTGATTGTGGATACGGTGGGGCTACCGGACGAACGAGCCCGATACCTCCGGGCAGGACTCATATCCGAGGCTGTTTCCGCATTTCGCACGCACTGGGAACGGTACGGTAAGTCTTCGGAATCGATGCCCCTCGACCCTTCCTACTGTCCCGAATGCCTTGCTCAGCAAGGATACTGGAACTCGACATGGTCACTGCCGCTACACCGCGTCTGTGTCGAACATGCGATCTTGATGCCTACCAACTGCCCTCGGTGCGCCGAGACGCCGTGGGCGGGCACGAGTTGGCCCAATAGCACCGACCCCAACTGGGCCTGTCCGCAGCGCGACAATCGCCCCCGAACACCAAGAACTCGACACGCATACTGCGGCCACGACTTGCGCGACGTCGAGTTCCGTAGGGTTGCCCCCGAGATCGTTGAAGCTCAGGTTTGGATTCTCGAACTCGCACGCGGTGCATCAGAGCCTTCGACGAACAGCTTTGGCGGTCAGCGGTTCAGTACACGCGAATACTTCGACGCGGCTCTGACGCTGGGCAAGCCCATTATGAGCTGTCAAGCAGCAAGCGACCCTGACGCCGCGTGCCTCGAGCAACTCCTCAAGGTAAAGTCCATCCTCTGCGAGGAGGACGTTCATGCGGCTCATTCGCTCGCCGTAGAGCAGAGCGTCCTTACTCCAGGAACCTGGCTTCTCAGGGACGGCCGAGATTTGCCCCGTAGTCGGACGAATGCGGTTATCGGCCACCTCGCCATCACCCCGCTCGCCGAAAAGCTATCGCCGACGGCACAACTGACGTTTCGAGTTGCTAGTGGGTGTGCCCGTTATCCGACGGCCCACGAGATCCCGGGCAACCACATTCCTCTCTCGTCGATACCTCAAGTTCACTGGACGGGATTCCGCGACTACACGACTGCGAAGGATCGCGCCGTCCTTTCCATGCTCCTTGCACGGTCTGGGACCGCGAGACCTTGGGGCCATATCGCTTTCGCGCTAGGACTGCCTCACGAATTCTCGCGCTACCCACCACTACTCATCCGCCAGATCAAGCGCAGCGGCGATTGGACCGACACCCTGGATCAGATCGAGAACCAGACCCGGGAACTGCTCACCGGCCCGCCTCCTATCGATTACCACCGCCGGCGGCTTCAACTTGCCAATCCAGATCTCACGATCTCCATTGCGAGAATTCTTAGCACGAGCCGCACGTTCAGAGCAGTGACTCCACACGCGCTAGCCGTCGCGATTTGGGAGGTCTACACCGGCGGGGCCGCCGAGTTCGCGACAGAATCGCTCTACTCTGAGGATTCCAACGACGGCGATCTCAGCTCGGCGCGCAACCTGGTACGCGAGCAGTGGTCCACAATCCGATCAAACAGCCTGTTGCCTGACCTGGGATTCGGCGAGGAGCCACTTGAATGGCGCCCACCTTGAAGGAGCTACGTGCAGACAGGACACTCCGGCAACAGATCTGACTCGCGCTCGTCAGTGGCTTCGAGAATGCCCTCACTCTACCGCGGAACGCTTGAGGCGGATCAGCACATGTGCCGCGCAGATGTCTACGAGGCGAATGAGTCATACCGACGCCACGGGCTCAAAGGAGTCGGGCAACTCAACTCACTGATGGAAATCCTCCTGCAGCACACCTTCAACGCCGCAAGTCCACGCTATACACCGTGGGAAATTGATCGAGAACCACCAGGGCGTGCAATCTCCCTGCCGCCGACGGCATGGCCGCCGAGTTCGGAACCGACCCTTGCGACACGCTACCCGGATGGTCCGACGAACTGGTAGTCGAACGCCTCGGTCTTGATCGGGCATCGCCCGCAGGGTCGCGCGAGGTGTGGGCATTCGTCGGCGTCGCTTGCAACAATGCCCATGTGAAGTTCCGTCGCCGCAACCTCGAAGCTCTTGGAAACCTCGTCGTGGGCAACCTCGGACGCGACGATGCCCAGAACGTCGACGAAGTTCGGTACTTCCCGTATCGCTCCAGCATGTACATCACTGAGTTCTTTCAAGAGTTGGAGACGGAGTACCAGCACGACGGCTCCACCCGCCACCGGTGGGTTGCCGACGTGTGACGTGTAAGGGCTCGGGACATGCTTGACGTCGTGTCGTCGGGACATCGTTGACGTCTCACGCTTGTCGGTGGTCGCAGTCAGAGTGTGGGG
>NZ_JBVHVX010000027.1:0-49877 GCF_055564615.1 Agromyces sp. NPDC029043
ACCATTGCCAGCGCGATCACCGGTACCGAGAGAACCACCGCACCGATCAGTCGGTGACGCAAGGCCACGAGCTCCCCGTCGTCGTCCGAAGGGTCATCGTCGGGGGCGGCACCTTTGGTGGGAGTGGCGGGCAGCGCAGCGTGGTATCCGGCCTGTTCGATGGTCTCGATCAGCAGGTGTGGGTCGACACCGGCGGGTGCGCTGACGTGAGCTTTTTCGGTGGCGTAGTTCACCGAGGCGCTCACTCCGTCGAGTTTGTTCAGTGTGCGTTCGATGCGTGCCGCGCACGATGCACACGTCATGCCCGACACGGCGAGTTCGACATCGACGGCGCCTGTCTGCTCGGCGGTGGCCGCAGGTGGGTGGATCGGAGCTGAGGTGGTCATGGGGGAGTTCCTCGTGGGTGAATGCCTCGGCGCAATGCCCCGGGGTGGCGCTGGTCAGCGAGTTAGTGTCCGGCGTGCGGATCGGCCGAGGGGGCCGTGGAGTCAGGTGTCGGGGCAGGGGTGCCGGTGGGGGCATCGAGAACGAAGGTGGCGGTGTGCACAGCGCCGTCGACCTGGAAGTCGAGGTAGAGCAGATAGCGGCCCGGGGTGGGGGCGGTGGTGGCGAAGCGGACCTGTGGTCCCGCTAGTTGACCGGCGGTCGGTGCCACGCCCTCAGGGTGAACATGCAGGTAGGCCAGGTCGCCTTGACGCAGGGCCACCAAGTGACCGAAAGCGCCCAGATACGGCTGCAGGGTGGTAACCGGTTGTCCTGCTCGGCGCACGGTGACGGTCAGTTCGGACTCGGCGCCCGCGCGCAGATGACCGGCCAGCTCGATGTCGAACCCGTCGACGGATGACTGTCGTGATTCGGCGGTGGGTGGGGCCGGCTGGTAGTCACCGCTGACTTCGACGGTGCTGGTGAGGGTGAGGGGTTGGCCGGTGGCGGCGGGCACGAAGTCGGCGTAGATCCGGTAGCTGCCTCCCGTCGCCCACTGCCAGGGCAGCGTCCAGCGCCCTTCGGGCGAGAGGGTGGGGTGCACGTGTCGGAAGTGGGTGCCATCCGCGCGGACGACGATCAGGTGCAGCTGCTTGTCGTGCTCGGTGGCGAAGTCGGTGACCGCGGTCCCGGCGGCATCGAGGATCTCAAAGCTCAATGGAGCCTGCACCCCGGACGCATGGGGTGCCACCACATTCCCCAGGATGAAGCCGGCTGCTGCCATCGAAACTCCGCGAACCTGATCGGCCCCCGGAGACGAGGCGGATGTTCGCGACTGTGGTGCAGCATTGTGATCGGCATGGGCGGACTCAGCCGGCGAGGTCGACGCCCTGTCGGGAGCGACACCAGCGGCGATGGCGTACGCCGCAGCGAAAACTATCAGCAGGGCCGCGGCGAAGACGCCGAGCTTGGTTGGAACATTCATCGCTGGATTCCTGTCATCGGTGGTGGCGACACCCACGCCGCCCGGGAGAGGCTGAAGTCGCCAGTGGGGCAGACACTTCAGCCCCTCGTCGGCTACTGCGCCAGGTGGTAGCCGGCCTCTTCGATCGCGCCGCGGATCGCGTCGGCCTCGATCGGGGCCGAGCTAGAGATGGTGACTCGCCCGCTGGCCACGTCGACGTCGACGTCAGTTACGCCGGCCAGTGCGCCGACTTCTTCACGCACCGACGCCGCGCAGTGCCCACACGTCATTCCGGAGACGATCACTGTCGATGTGCTCATGAGATGTGCCCTTTCGGTACAGCAGTGGTGCCAACGACCCTCAGGGGGTCTGTCGCTGTGGCGTCTCGCCACACCACCGTTATACCTTACCCCCCTAGGGTAATCAATGGGTTGTGGTGGGCTGAGCTTCGGTGGGGGCGGCGACACTGAGCCATCCGCGGCGGTGCAACAGCAACAGGGCAGACGCCGCCGCCATGCCGGTGAGGACTAGAGCGATCCACACCAGTTCGGGCATGTCGCGGGTGGTGGCCGCGCTGAACACCCACCCGGTCGCGGCGTTGCCGAGCAGAATCCCGATCCCGACGATGGTGTTGTAGAGCCCGTAGTGGGTGGCGACAAGCGTGCCGCGGGCCAGTCCCACCACCGTGTCCATTTCGAATGGGAACACTGCTGCGGTGGCGGCGGCGAGCAGAGCTGCGGTGAGTAGCAGGGCGGCGATGTTGAGGGCGATGTTGCGCTGATGCGTTGCGGTGCTGGCGACTAGGGGCAGGAAAGCTGCAGCCATCAGCGTCATTCCCACGCTCAGGCTGCCGGTGCTGCCCCAGCGGTTGCCGAACCATGTGGTGATGCGTAGCTGGCCGGCGATGGCCACCAGACCGGTCACCACGAACATTGCGGTGACAACACTGGTGGCGAGGGTGGGGTTGTCTGCTATGCGGTCGGCATGTAGGGGCAGGGCGAGGTAGACCTGGAAGGACAGCACGTAAGAGCTGGCCATCGCCGCAGCGAAGAGCAGGAATCGCCGGTTACGGACGACGCTGCGCCAGTCCTGAATGATTGAGGTGCTGCTCGGGGCAGGTGTTGTTGCGGGTAGCGCTTTGATCTGCACGAGGGTCAGGACCGCGAAAACTGCTGCCGCACAGAGAGAGGTGAGCCGGAAGTCCAGGGCGGTCAGGGCTAGTCCGACCAGCGGCCCGAGCAGGATCCCGGCCTGGTAGAACACGTTGAACACGGCGAATGCTTCGATGCGGCGCTCACCGGCGTCGGCGGCCAGGTAGGCCCGTACGGCGGGGTTGAACAGCGCCCCGGCGAATCCCGTTGCCGCCGAGGCGATCAGGATCGCCGGCAGCGAACTGACCAGGGCCAGTAGGACGAATCCGATGACCCTCATCAGGCATCCGGCGATGATGAGCGGTTTGTAACCCCAGCGGTCAGCGAGTGTTCCCCCGATCAGGAACATGCCCTGTTGGGAGAAGTTGCGTATCCCCAGGACCAGGCCCACTGCCCATGCGGCCAGGGCCAGCGGGCCGGCGAGGTAGGCGGCGAGGTAGGGCATGAGCATGTAGAAGCCGAGATTGATGGTGAACTGATTGACCATCAGCACTTGGCTGGGGCGATCGAAGCTGCGGAAACTGCGGTAGAGGCGTCGCATAGATCAGCTCGTGGGCTCGGCGTGCGGCACGCAAGTGGGGTCGATGATGGTAGGGCACCGCGTCCAGCTGCTCGCGACCTGAGTGAGCGGATCGCTGATGGTGCGGGGTTCAGTGGGCGGCGCCGGGGCGCCGATCAGGTCGTGAGCGCGGCAGTACTCATCGTTGTAAATGGTTCCGTAGTAGCGAGCGGGGCCATCGGGGAACACCGCCGCGATGCGCGTATCGGCCGAACGAGTACGCGCCAGCCAGCCCGAGACCAGGGCCACCGCGCCCACGCTCCAGCCGCCGGTGGCGTAATGCGTGGCGGCCAGGGTGCGACATGCCCAGACTGCCTCGGCCGGCGCCACCCAGTGCACCTCACTGAACTGGTCATAGGCAACGTTGCGGGGGTAGATACTCGAGCCGAGTCCCCGCATAATCCGTGACTGTGCCGGCTGGCCGAAAATCGTCGAGCCAATGGTGTCTACGCCCACAACCTCCAGCTCAGGGTTGAACTGCCGCAGAGTACGAGCCACACCGGCTGAGTGCCCACCGGTGCCCACCGAGCACACCAGCACATCGATATGTCGCAGCTGCGCGATCAACTCCACACCCAACGAGCTGTAACCGGTCACGTTGTCGGGGTTGGAATACTGGTCGGGACACCACGCAGCCTCGTCGCGCTCGAGCAGGGTGCGCACGCGGTCGCGGCGGGCTTGTTGCCAACCCCCGACCGGATGGGGATCGCTGACGACATCGACCTGGGCGCCGTATGCGGCGAGCATCTGCCGCAAGATCGGTTCCAGTCCTGGATCGGTCACCAAGGTCACCGGATGCCCGAACACGATGCCCGCTAAAGCCAGGCCTAATCCCAGTGTCCCACTAGTTGATTCGATGATCCGCGCCCCCGGGGCCAGCTCTTCACGGGCGCGGGCGCGTTCCACCATGTGCAGCGCAGGCCGGTCTTTCATACCACCGGGGTTGAAGCCTTCCAGCTTGGCCCAGAAGCCGCGCCCGTGCTCGGCGAAGGGTTCCTCGATGCGCAACACCGGGGTGCCGCCCACCAGCTGACGACTCAGCCCAGCACGGGGCGACGCGGCTTCGGCGGGGAAGGTACTGGCGAATGGATCACTGGTGGTGAGGCTGTAGGAGACAGTCACACGGGCATCCTCTGCGTTGTTGAACAGGACGCCGCCGGGCAGAAATCAGATCATCAGTGTGAGAGGGAACTGTGTCGTAACGTTCCACCCGGCGACACCGCCACCTTGCCCACCGAACCTCAAGGCTGATCGGCAGCGTGGATCAAGATCTGCTCAAGAATGCCCACGAGGTTGGATGATCGTGTAGACCACCGCCACCATAGGAGCGTGCCCCAAGATCGCAACGTCGTCGACGACCTCCATATGCCGGTGGTCCGACCACCGCACGGTCTGCACGCCCTGGTGATCGAAGATGAGCCCGACATTGCCGAAGTCGTTGCTGACTACCTGCAGCGCAGCGGATTCACGGTCACCGTTGCGCCCGACGGCCAGGAGGGAGTCGCCGCCGCACGCACGGCGAGTCCGGCAGTAGTCATCCTCGACCTGGGCTTGCCGTCACTCGATGGCGTCGAGGTCTGTCGACAGTTGCGCACCTTCACCAACGCCTACATCGTGATGGTCACGGCCCGCGCGGACGAAGTCGACACAGTCGTTGGCCTGTCGGTGGGGGCCGATGACTACCTCACGAAACCATTTCGCCCTCGTGAGCTGATGGCGCGCATCGACGCCATGCTGCGCCGACCACGGCCGACCCCAACCGGCGAGTCGCACCCGCGGACGATAGGGGAGCTCACCCTCGACCCTCAGGGTCGTGAAGTCCAGGTGGAGAGCACACCCGTGGAGCTGACTCGGACTGAGTTCGACGTTCTCGAAGCGCTCACGCGGCGGCCCGGTGTTGTGTTCAGTCGAGAGCAACTGCTCACCGAAATCTGGGGACCCGACTGGGTCGGCGATGCCCACGTCGTCGAAGTCCATGTCGCCAGTCTGCGCCGCAAACTCGGTGACAGCGCCGTAGCCGGCCGATTCATCCGCACCGTTCGCGGAGTGGGCTACCGGATGGGTGACGGCCAACCTCGAGGAGCCAGCGATGAACGATGAACGTCGACGGTTGCATATCCCCGGCAGCTTCGGCTCCCGGCTCATGCTCGCTCAAGCTATCGTCATCGCCGGCGGCGGCATCAGCGTCGCGATCGTGGCACTATTCGTGGCTCCACACACCTTCCACGACCACCTCGGCCAAGCTCGCCTCGAGCCAGGGTCAGTTCAGGCCGACCATGTCGAAGCCGCGTTCACTTCCTCGATCGTCGTCTCAATGTCTGTCGCATTGATCACCTCGACGATCCTGGCCACGGCCGTCAGCTGGTTCCTGGCTCGCCGCGTACAACAGTCAGTCGCCAGTGTCGCCCGCTCAGCCGTGGCTATTGGCGCCGGCAACTACCGCACGCGCGTACCCGATCGCCAGCTCGGCACCGAGTTCACCCAGCTCAGCCGAGCTATCAACCAACTTGCACAACGGCTGGATTCACAAGACGACATCCGTAAGCGGATGCTCTCAGACCTTGCCCA
Organism: Agromyces sp. NPDC029043; assembly: GCF_055564615.1. Classification (NCBI taxonomy): domain Bacteria; kingdom Bacillati; phylum Actinomycetota; class Actinomycetes; order Micrococcales; family Microbacteriaceae; genus Agromyces; species Agromyces sp. NPDC029043. The sequence goes on from NZ_JBVHVX010000027.1 coordinate 5,666, forward strand.
CGAACTGCGCACCCCACTGACCACCATCGGCGCGATCACCGACGCCATCGAAGACGGAATCCGGGCTCCCGACTCACAGACCTTTGACGTCGTGCGCACCGCCACCACCCGCCTGCAGCGTCTCGCCGAGGACATCGCGACCGTATCCAGCGCCGACGAGCATCAGATGCCCCTCCACCCGGCGACGATCACTGTCAACGAACTGCTCATCGCGACCTACGAAGAAGCCGCCGACCTGTTCACCGACGCCAAAGTCACGCTAGGCATCGTCACCACCGCCGCGCGCGTACACATCCATGTCGACGCCGAACGAATGAGCCAAGTACTGCTCAATCTGCTCACCAACGCGCTGCGACACAGCTCCCCGGGCCAGCGAGTCGTAGTGAAAGCCGACACCGCCCCGGCACACGCGGTGCGCATCAGCGTCGTCGACTGCGGTGACGGCATTCCCCCTCAACACCTTCCACACATCTTCGACCGCTTCTACCGCACCGACTCCTCACGCACCAGAGACGCCGGCGGCAGCGGAATCGGCCTCACCATCGCCCGCTCTATCGTCGAAGACCATGGGGGCACCTTGCTCGCCGAAAGCCTGGGAGCCGGACACGGAGCCACCTTCACCATCACGTTGCCGACCACCACCCGACGTCACATCCACCGCAGCACCCCTGGAACCGAATTCTCCGTGGCCTTCAAACACCGCACGCGTCGCGGCGCTGCCGATGCGCTCCAACGGGACCAAGCTACTAACTGAGGTAGTCCGTCGTAAGATTGACCCGCATCTAGAGATGGCGGGTGAAAATGACTGGGCTGGGTTCACTGGAACGCGCAGTGATGGACGTGCTGTGGTCAGCCGGTGCGGCGATGTCGGTGCACGACCTAGTCGAGGAACTCCACGACCGCGAACCGGCCTACACCACAGTGCTCACCGTCGTCACCAACCTGCACAAAAAAGGGTTCGTCGGTCGAGAAAAAGTCAGCCGCGCCTACCGGTACTTCCCCATGCAGACCCGTGAAGAGGCCACCTCACGCACCTTGCGTCAGGTCCTCGACGCCAGCGGGGACTCCGCGGCAGTACTGATGCACTTCGCCCAGACCGTGACACCCGCCGAGCGTGAAGTGCTCAGCGAATACCTCACCCTTAAACCTCGCCACACCCGCGGCGGCGGCACCAAAGCCTAAGCCATAGAAACCCTCCGACAAGGGAAACTCCGGCGAGGCCCAGGCCCGACTACTCAACCGGTCGCGCGCCCCTTGACTGCTGGGAGTAGACGCGCCACCAGCGCACCGGCCACACCCGCAGCGAAGGCCGCAGCACTCACAGCCGACACCCAGTCGTGCACATCCACAGCGGTCAGCACCCGCAGCTCAACCGGATCACCGCGCCCGACTCCTGAGCGGGGGTCGGATGGCACGAGATCCGACGTTCGGAGCAGCATCACCAGCCAGAACGCGGCCACCGCCTCAAACATCACCACAGCAAGACCCACCGCACGGGAGATCGTACGGGCAGGACCGCGCGGGCCGAACCGACCCGCACGCCGCACCTCGACACCGTCAGTCATGCCCAACCATCTCCTCAGCACACCCGCATCACACCCCACTTCTACTAACCACCTTCGTATTTTGTGGCCATCGGGCGTGGGCGCCGGGAACGAGGGTCTCGAAGCAATCACCACAGGAGGCCGGCCGGGCCAGGCGGAAGACTATCGCGGCCACCAGACCGAAAATCGCGATCACACTGCCAGTACGGACCCACCTCGGGGGTCGATTGAGCTCTGCCCTCAACGCCAACTCGGCAATCGGATCAGCAGGCACCACGCCAATCTCGATCGACGCGCCCGTGGCCGCGAACACGATGAACACCCACATCGACGAGGCCATCCACACCAGCGGGTCAACCATTACAGCCAACGACGCACCGTGCAGATGAGCAGAAAACAACATGAGCGCCCCAACACAGAGCAGCGCCAACACGATCACCGACGCGAAAACACCCTGGGGAGCAACCACCATCACGCCGACGGCCGCACTCACGGCCACCGCACACGAAACAAGCGCCCGCCACGCCTCCCCACCTCGATCCGGCTGACGGGCGGCGACACCACACGCTGTGACCGCACCGAACAGTCCCAGGAGTACACCTTGGGCCACAATGTTTGCGATCACCACGCCTCCAACAACACCAGTTTGAAACTATCCTCGATAGTAGTTCAGGTGTACCGGAGGGCGCTGAGTGGAGGGGGAGTAGCCCTATATCCCCGTGGATGGGGCGAGGCCTCCCGGGTCGACGCGTCTCTTGGGCCGCGAAATACTTGAACGGCCGCTTCCGAAGTCGGGTTGGCCGGCACTGTAGGGATTGGGACACGCCGATCTGTTGTGCCCGCAACTGAAAGCGGACAACGAAGAGTGCTGTCCGGTACCCGATCTCAGGCCGTAAGAGGAGTGCGGTTGGCGGGCTTTTCGCAGCCGAGATGGGCGCCGTTGGTCGCAGAGGTAAAAGTGCGGCCGCTCAGTTTTGCGTCTGCGTGAACGCTGGTAGCAGGATCGCGTCGATGAACCACGGGGCGTCAGCGGCGTCGAGGCGTCCGGCACGTACTTCCTCGGCAGCCGCGTTCATCACCACGTGAGTGGTGGTCAGTAGCCACGTCACGGGCAGATCAGTTCGGAACGCGTCTTCGCGTTGTCCACGCAGCAGCAAACTGCGCATGCGGGCCTCGGCGCTCTCGTGCATCTCCCAGATCCGGGCTGCGGGGAGTTCTTTCTGCGCGGCCGCCAGCAGAGCTCGAGACTGGTCAACGAGGACCCAGCTGGAGGCGACCAGGCGTTGAAACGCCTCGACAGCATCACCATCCAGCGGCACACCGGCCAGAATCTCATCGCCGCGCGCAATGCTGTCGGCCAAGGCTGCATCGATCAGCTCGGTCCGCGTCTTGAAGTGCCCGTACAGCGTTTGCCTGCCCGTACCCGCCTCCGCGGCGATGTCTGCCATCGAGGCCTCCGGGTTCTTCTGGATCGCCGCCACCGTCGCGGCGAGGAACCTTGCCCGGTTGCGCTGAGCGTCCGCCCGCAGGTTCGCTGCGCCACGTCGTTCGCCGCGCGCAGCCGCACGAGATCTCGCCGTCGTGGTCTTGGTCGTCGCCATGACCCACCTCTTAAGTCGTACGGGAATGTCTGAGATATCGTAGCGCTTATATCTCGTACATATATGTACGAGATCATCTGTGCGACGGGCCGAGCGGTCGCGCGCACAAGCGAAGAGAGGAGCCGACACCATGACCACGACACAGGTGCTTCGCCTGAGAGGTGACCGACCATGAGTCGCAACGAGATCGCCCTTAGGGCGGGAGCCAAGAAGTGGTGGGGACTGGCGGTCCTGGTGACCCCCTCGACCCTGCTGTTCATGATGCTCACGATCCTGTTCCTCGCCGCGCCGAACATGGCTGCGGACCTGAATCCGTCGAGCACTCAGCTGCTGTGGATTCTCGACATCTACGGATTCGTCATGGCCGGATTCCTTGTCGCGATGGGCGTACTCGGCGACCGGATCGGCAAGCGTCTTCTGATGGTGATCGGCGCGATCGTGTTCGCGACAGTCTCTATCGCCGCGTCGCTGACGACGATCCCCGAGCTGATGATCGTCTGGCGTGCCATCCTCGGGCTCGCCGCCGCGATGATGGTCCCGGCGACGATTGGATTGATCTTTGTGCTCTTCGCCGATCCTAAGCAGCGCGGCGTAGCTATCGGCGTCTGGGCCGGAGGCATCTCCGCCGGCGTCGCCCTCGGACCACTGCTCTCTGGTGTCCTGCTGGAAGGTTTCGGGTGGCAGGCGACGTTCCTCGTGGCGGCGCCGATCATGGCGCTTGTAGCAATCGCCGCACCGCTGCTCGTCCCCGAACATCGCGATCCCACCGCAAGAATCGACCTGCTCAGCGCCCTGCTACTGGTCGGCGGCTTACTGGCGATCATCTACGGCATCAAGCGATTCGCCGCCCAACAGCCGGCGGCCCCCTCGATCGGGCTGCTGGTCGCCGGCGCGGTTGTCGGGCTGTGGTTCGTCATCCGCCAGCTGGGCGCGCAACAGCCGCTGCTCGACGTGCGGTTGTTCGCCAACCGCACTGTGTCCGGGGCGCTGGCGGTGTTCCTACTTTCCGCAGCGGCCCTGGGTGGGGTGTACTCGCTGTTCACTCAATACCTCCAGCAAGTCCAGGACCTCACGCCGCTGCAGGCGGGCCTGTCGATCCTGCCGGCGGCGGCGCTGCTGATCGTCGTCTCAACATTCTCCTCGGTGCTTGCGAGGAGGTTCCGGCCCGGCAACGTCATCGCTATCGGCCTGCTGACTCAGGTCGTCGGCTACATCCTGTTCACCCAACTCGACGCCGGCACTGGCCTGGCGCTGGTGATCGCAAGCTTCGTCATCACCTACCCCGGCGTGGCCCCCTCGATGGCACTGACCACCGACCTCGTAGTGAGCTCGGTACCGCCCGAGAAGACCGGCGGCGCATCCGGACTCGCAACCACGGCCAACGATCTGGGCATCTCGCTCGGGGTCGCAGTCCTCGGCAGTGTCGGGATAGCGGCCTACCGCAGCAGCGTCGAGTCCTCCCTTCCCGGCAATCTGCCCGCCGATGCAGCAGCCGCGGCCTCAGACAGCATCGACGGCGCCCTCGCCTACGCCGACGAACTGCCCGGAGCGCTCGGGCAACAATTGATTGGGGCTGCACAGGTGGCGTTCACCGATGGCCTGAACACCGCAGCCGCCGTCTCCGCCGTCATCGCCAGTATTGCGGCGATCATCGCAGCAACGCGGCTACGTCACCTACGCCCCACCGGGCAGGCGCAGGAAGCACCCAAGAAGACAACCTAGCAATGGCCCCGATGACTAGCCGCCTCTGACGAGTATGGGCAAGCGCGTCCGTGTTCGCCGTGGATTCAATTCACGGCGAACACCGCCATCCTCGACGAGAACGCGGCCTCGTTATGTCAAGTGCCCTTAAGAATGCGTACTCCCCCTGCTGATTTAAACTGGTAACGAGACGTGTTGCTGTGAGACGAGTTGTCTCGCTGTTAGCTGCGAAGCAGCTGGAGTCGGCTGGCCATGCGGAAGGTGTCTGGGCGCGTGGTTTCAGTCGCGAGGAACTCGTCAACCGTGTGAGTTGCGATGAATGTGGTGGGGGTATCGGTGTCGGTCAAGATGTCGATCACGTTGATAAACCGCTGCTGCGCTTCGCGGCTTGCATCGTCGAACAGGGGGACGTCGGTTACGACCCATTCATCGAACGCGTCGGCCCAGTAGAGATATTCGATCGTCGACAGTGTTGAGTCGCAGAGCTGAGCGAACGAGATCCATAGCTGACCGTTACGGACCGCCAGGGCAGGGAACTGTCGACCCCGGACAGTGAGCGTCACATTCTCGTCGGCGGATGGATAACTACCGGGCGGCAAAACGGTCAGCCACTTGCCGGACGCGAAGCCAGTGGTGTGGTGAGGTGACTGCGTCCGGTAATCGGTGGGACCGTCGAGGTGGAAGACATCGAGGTGGTCCTTGATCATCGCGATACCAGGCTCGAAGGTGTGGTGCCAGATAGGATTGGGCAACAACGAGTCCGGCGCATAGTTTGAGGTGACCAACACCGTGAGCCGCTGAGCGAACACGAACGCGAGCAGGCGTGTGAGAAGGCGAGCGTCACCAGAATCGTGGACGTGAAACTCGTCGAAGAACAGCAGGCGACTTGGCCCGAGGAGTTCACCGAGCGCGGATTCTAACGCTCTAGGATCATCGCGGGAGTCGTGTACGCGCAGGTGCAACTCGTCGAAAAAGTTGTGGAAGTGGACCCGGATTTTCGGCACCGCTACTTCATCGAAGAAGGCTTGAGCCAGCCAGGATTTTCCACGGCCGGCCGGCCCGTAAACATAGAGTCCACGTGAACTTTCGTTTCGGCAGGCTCGAAGTCGACGACCGTCAGGCTGGGCAAGTATGGCGAGTCGTTCAGTAAGCCGCTTCTGGTCGGCACTGAGACCGATACCGGCCTGTGTGGCAGCGACATCGATTGCCTCGGCGACGCTCTGACGCACAGGGGGCACCTGACCGATCGTTGCACGCCCGATACATGTCGAAGCGATACTGTGTGCGACGTCGCACTTCCTAACGCGAGAATCTCTCATCTATTTGCACAACCGCTGCTGATCTGCAGATTGAGCTACTGACCACTGAGGCCCAAGAAGTCGCCACCGGTCGCAGCCAGCAGTTTCGTTCGAGATCCGCTAGGACGAGTTCTCTCATCTGTTTCGACTCGTCCTAGATAACAGCCGATAATAGATATTATGTCAAGTAATGCTTGTCGGAGTCGACTAGCGATGCTTGACATACAAGCTACTACTACCCCACGCTTGAAGCGTGACAACCACTCATCTTGTGGATCTCGTTGACGCGCACAAGCATGCGTATGGAGTCAGCGATGCCGAGTTGGCGCGACGCATCGGGGTTTCTCGGCAGAACCTGAACCTGTGGCGCACGCACGGGGTGCGCGGGCTACCGGCCCGCGCGACGTTGGAAGGCATCGCGACGGTAATCGGACGCACCTATCAGTCGGTCCTGGAGGCAGCACTGCGTGACGCCGGATACCTCGACGGTCCGTGGACCACCGCCGCCGACCATTAATTGAGTAGCTTCCGGATCGACGGAGACGTCGGGGGCGACGAGAAGGAAGGCCCAGCAAAGATGAAAGATGACAGTGCCCGCAATAGGCTCCTTGCGCTGGCGGCGAGCCCAGCTCGGTGGCGGCCTGGTCGCCAAGAACCCTGTGGTTTCTGATGTGCGCCAACGTCGCGGTCGCGGCCGGCACAGCACTGGTGATGGTCAATACCGTCGTCTACGTCCGCGGGGTGATGAACCGCGGTGACTCCGCCCTCGGCCTCGCCTTGGCGTGCTACGGGATGGGGTCCCTTCTGGTCGCGGTGGCCACCCCGCGGGTCGTCGAACGCATCGGGGTGATCCGCACCATGTCGGCCGGTATCGCCGTGACCGTGATGTCGCTGGCAGCGGCCCAGTTCGCACTATCGCACGCCTGCTTTCTCCTCACCTACCCGATCGCGGGCCAGTTGGGCGCATCCAGCCTGACCTTCGCCGCCAGCGCACTTGCCGCGATTGCTGTTCTCGCGGCCGTCGCTGCGACAGTCGTGGCAAGGCGAGGGCGCCCGACTATCCGACCTGATTAGCTCACGGTTCTAAGGGCGGTCGTCGGTGGCAGGTCTATTGTCGTTTCTCGTGACTGCGTATGGGCGGGTGTCACCGTCTGTGATGCGGCGGTGGGCGGGCTGGGCGACGTTGAGTCCGGTCCGGGTCGTCGCCCTGAGTTTCGCTGCGGCGATCGCGGTGGGGACCGGGTTGCTGCTGCTGCCCGCGGCGGTGGCGTCCGGGGGCGCCACCAGTGTGACCGCAGCGCTGTTCACGGCGACGTCGGCGATGTGCTTGACCGGGTTGATCGTGGTGGACACTCCTGTGCACTGGTCGGGATTCGGTCAGGCGGTCATTCTGGGGCTGATCCAGGTCGGTGGCCTGGGGATCATGACCATGGCCTCGTTGGTGGGGCTGATGTTGGCGCACCGGATCGGACTCAAGGCACGGTTGAACACCGCCGCCGAGGCCCGGGCGGCCGAACTCGGCGACGTGCGGGGCGTGGTCGTGGGCGTGGTCCGGATGAGTTTGCTGATCGAGGCGGTCACCGCGGCGGCGCTGGCGATTCGTTTCGCGGTCGGGTACGACGAGCCGGTGCTGCGGTCGCTGTGGCTGGGCGTGTTCCATTCGGTCTCGGCGTTCAACAACGCCGGGTTCGCGCTGTACAGCGACAACGTGATCGGCTTCGCCACCGATCCGTGGATCTGTGTGCCGTTGATGGTGGCGGTGATCCTGGGCGGGTTGGGCTTCCCGGTCCTGTTCGAGGTGGGGCGGCGCATCCGCCGGTCCGGATCCGCGGCCCGGGAGCACCCGCGGTGGAGCCTGCACACCCGGCTGACCGTGCACGTCACGGCGATCCTGCTGCTGGCGGGGTTCGCGGCGGTCCTGGCGCTGGAGTGGACCCGCACGCTGCAATCGTTCGGTTTCGCCGACAAGGTCCTGGTGGCCGCGTTCCAGGGGACGATGCCCAGAACCGCCGGCTTCAACAGTGTCGACTACGCGCAGATGGACGAGGCGACCCTGCTCGTGACCGACGTGTTGATGTTCATCGGAGGCGGCAGTGGAGGCACCGCCGGCGGGATCAAGGTGACGACCTTCGCACTTCTGCTGTTCGTCATGGTCGCAGAGGTGCGGGGCGAGAAATCGGTCACGATCTTCGACCGCCGTGTGGACACCCGCGTCCAGCGCCAGGCGTTGGCCGTGGCACTCATCGGTATCGGATTGGTGACGGTCTCGACCATCGTGCTCCTGGCGGGGACGCCGTTCCGGCTTAACGAACTGCTGTTCGAGGTCACTTCCGCGTTCGCCACGGTGGGGCTGTCCACCGGCATCACCGCGCAGCTTCCCGAGTGGGGTCAGTGGATACTGATCGGACTGATGTACCTGGGCCGGATCGGCCCGATCACCATGGTCAGTGCCCTGGCCGCTCGCCAACGCGGACGACGGTACGACCTTCCCGCAGAAAGGCCACTCATTGGCTAGGAAATCAGCGCCGGACGCCGTGGCAGTGCTCGGTCTGGGTCGGTTCGGCAAGTCGCTCGCCCTGGAGTTGATGTCCCAGGGCGCGGAAGTGTTGGGTGTCGACGCGAGCGATGCGGTCGTGCAGAAGATCGCCAACCGCCTCACGCACGCGGTGGTGGCCGACACCACGGACGAGGAGTCCCTACGTCAGTTGTCGGTGCACGAGTTCGATCGCGCGGTGGTGGGGATCGGCTCCGACCTCGAGGCCAGCCTGCTGACCGCCTCGGCCCTGATCAATATGGGCGTGGCGAACGTGTGGGCCAAGGCGATCAGCAACTCCCACGCCAAGATCCTCACGCAGATCGGTGTGCATCATGTCGTGCGGCCGGAACACGACATGGGCAAGCGGGTGGCCCACCTGGTCCGCGGCCGGATGATCGACTACATCGAGTTCGATGACGGGTTCGCCATGGTCAAGACCACCGCCCCCGCCTTCGCCACGGGTCGTAGCCTGGGCCAGTCCACCATCCGGACCGACTACGGCGTGACCGTCGTGGCGATCAAACGTCCCGGGGAGGGCTTCACCTACGCCACCGCCGACACGATCCTGCACCCGGGAGACACCATCATCGTCTCCGGAAAGGTGCGCGACACCGAACGGTTCGCAGAACTGACCTAGCCCCTCGGTGTCGAACAGTCCTGCTGGCGCCTGAGTCTGAGTCACTCTCGACATGACGGCAGGACAGGCGGGGCTGGTCCGGTAACCCGCCCGGTCAGTGTGGTGGTCCAGCCCGGTCCGACGGGGTACCTCGTTCTATACGGCGCTGTGAGTCGCGGCGAAGATCACGAACGCCACAAATAGGGCTCCGAGAGCGAGGCTGGTGCCGATGACAGCGTCACGACGATTGGATGCCTCGCCTTGGTCCACGAGCTTGAGGCTGATCCATCCGGATACGAGGGCAACTATGGCGGCGGCGATGGTGATGGCGCCGCCGATGAAGGGCACGAGGGACGCCAGCGCGGCGACAATGCCAGCAACTAGGGACGTGATCCCGGCGCCATTGCGGTACGCCGTCCCGGCGGGATAGTCCTCGAGCATGGGGCCTCCCATCGCGCAGTCCGGTGAGCGAACAATACCTGCAAGCGGTCAAGCCTGAGACTGCCTTTTGTCTGCCTCCGGTTCACGAGAAGGGGTTTTCGGGTCTGGTCGACCCGCTTCGCCCGGGCTCACCCGGTGATTAGCCCCGGGGGGTGGATGTTAGTGGTGGCGACCACCGGGGCGTCGGTTCGGCTGGTGGGCTGGGTGGCCGAGGCGAGGGGTATGCGCAATACTCGGAGTCGACGAGTTCGTCTATCACAGATTCGGAGAGTGCGAAATCCCCTGATGGGTATTTCTTGCGGAAGGCCTGGGTCGTCTGACGACCCGGGCCCGAGTTGTCTCTGGTTGGTTTCACTGAGTCGGCCAAAGGGAGATTTCACTCAACCGCCGAATCGGTCAAGGCACCAGCCCCGGCAAAGGAACGGATGCTGGCACCTTCTCCCCTAGCCGCTGAGACGTTTACCATCGGCAGGCATGGCCCCTGCCACGACTGCCCGCAACCAGCTGCACGTCTCAGTGCTCACGCCGGCTCACAAGGCGGTGGCGTTTTTCACCGGCGACGACACGGTGGATCTGGACGATGTCGACTGGCTTCTTCCCCAGGGGTGCGCCCCCGGTGATGAGATCTTCCACGTCACCGGATCGGCGAGGCCCGGCCATCGTCGAATGGGACCACATCATCGACGGGCCGCACAGCCCAGACGGGCTCGATTTCGAGAGCATCGAGTTCTACCCGGACGGTGTCTCGGTAGCCGCAGTCGAGCGTCGGCTTGGATATCCGCTGCCGTCTCTGCCAGGCACGATCGATCCCGACCTGGCAGACAAGGTCCGGGCAGCGGTCCGGGCCGAAGCCGAATCCCCGACCTCGTGGCGGGAGCTGAGCGATGCGCGGTGCGCCCAGCTCACCGTGGTCTCCGAGGAATATTCGGCCTACGGCTGCCCGGTGTGCGAGCGCACCGAGCTAGACCACCTGGAACACGGAATTGATGGCCACCAGCACGGCGGCGGCCTCGCGGTCGCCGCAGGCGAGATCGTTCCAGATGAACACCATGGCGATACAGCGGGCGAGCCCGACGATGATCAGCCCGGTGCGGTACTCCGGCAGGTCCGGCAGGAAGATCCAGGCCAGCGCGAACATGAACGCCGGGCCGAGCACCCAGTTGAGAACCAGGGACAGGGTGAGGAGCTTGCGATCGCCGGTGACCCGGTGGGTCTCGTCGTAGCGGACCTTCGCGAGCACGGGGTACATCATCACCAATAGACCGATCGCGATCGGAACGGAGATCCCACCGACCTGCATTGAATCCAAGACGGCGTTGAGGCCTGGGACGAACCTGCCCAGCAGCAGACCGACCGCCATCGCCACCAGAATCCAGACGGCGAGCCAGCGGTCGAGAAAGGACATCTCCTTGGCGACCGGCGCGACAGCCGGCGCAGGTGAGGTGGTGCGCATCGGCACGAGACTCCCTTAGATCGATGATTGTCTATGCGACAGGCTAGGCTGACATATCGGTATGTGTCAATGTAAGATCGTCGACGGGTGATCGAAAGTGACTGTGGCAAATTCCGACCTACTGGCCCCTGAGCGGGCCGAGTGCTGTTCCATGGCTGCGACACCGGTAGATGCACCGACAGCGGAACGGATGGCGGGAAGGCTCAAGGCGCTGGCAGATCCGATGCGTCTACGGCTGATGTCGCATATCGCCGCACACGGGTGCGATTCAGTATGTGCGTGTGACCTGCTCGAGGTAGTCGAAATCAGCCAGCCGACGATCAGCCACCACCTCAAAAAGCTCGTGGACGCCGGCCTGCTGACCAGAGAGCAACACGGCAGATGGGCTCACTATTCAGTCATACGGGAGGCCTTCGACGATCTGCGCCGCTTCCTGGACCTGACCTGACCGACGCAACGCTTCGTCGGCTCTCGGAGCCGGTCGCGACGAGACTTGGGCCATCGATCGCGACCAAGAGCTCTCCGGAAAGACCGCCAGGTTTGCGACCGCCCACTCGTCGGTACGCAACGCCATCTGGAATTGAACACACCTCGAATAACTACCGGCTGCCAGTCATCACCTGGCGACAAGGCGGCGTCAGCAGAACCGAGTACGCGCACCGCTTCGCCCTCCTAGTCGCCGGCCAACTGACCGCCGAGGCGATCGGTGAGCACCGCTGCAACGAACCCCTGTGCGTGCGCGTAGACCCGGACCATCTCATCGCCTCAACCCAATCAGCGAACCTGCTCTACGCGGTCGCCTGCGGACGCACCGGAATCATCCGCAACACCACCGAACGCCACGACCGGCACGCCCGATCCCTCGCCGTCCGCGACGCGGTCGCCGGCGGCTGGAACCCCAAGGCCTACGCCCAAGCTTGCGGCAACACCGCACCACTAGACGAGCCCCCACTGTTCTAGAATCGTCTCCAAACACCTACAGCAATGGCCCCACCAAAGAGGTGGGGCCATAGCTGTATCGGTCGGGGTGGGAAGTGTCAGCGGGCGGCCGCCATGCGTCTCTGGCGGCGCAACTGCCAGTAACGCGGAATCGCCCACCGCAACGGCGTCTTGTCGATCACCACCAGCGCCAGACGCGACCGGTAATGCACATCGTGGCGCACGGCGAACGACCAGTGCCCGACAAACCACGCCACCATCCCCAACGCCATCACCGTCGGCGCCCAGGAGCTCGACTGCACCACCCCACAGAAGCCGATCACGGCGCAGATGCCTCCGATGCCGCGCGCCAGCGGCGGCACCAGAAGCGATGCCACCGCGACCACCGCCACGGCCTGTACCGCGGTCTGCAGATCCCACATGACGCCCCCCGTGTTGGCGTTCCGGCTGTTACGACCCGAACTCAACCGGCGGAGCTCCGAGCCGCTTGTTCATTGGCAGTCCTGTTCGGTCAGTGTGCTCGCCCGGTCCGACACGACAAGACCATCACGGTGCGGATCGCTACTTGTCCTCGGCGGACTGTGCGGAAGAACGAAACGCGTCCAACAGTTCACGCAAGGTGTCCGAAGTGGCCTCGGCCCGCACCCGGGCACGGTCGGCCTCCTCGGCCTGGACGCGCGCCTGCTCCGCCTCACGCTGCATCGTCTCGAGTTGCTGGCGGACCTGGGCCAGCTCGGTGCGCAGCTGCTCGGCGTCCCGGACCGCCTCCTCCCTGGCCGCGTCGGCGTCTGCTCGTTGCGCCGTGGCGGACTCCGCCGCAGCGAGGGCATCGGCCTCGCCGGCGCGCGCGGCATCGAGCGCCACCGCAGTGGCCTCGTCTGCCTGCTCGGCGGCGCGCTTCCACGCCGCCGCCCACACCGAGGCCACCATCGCCGACATCGGCTCCGACAAGTCCGGGGCCTCCGGCACCTCGCCGGCTGCACCCGCGGCGTGCTCGCGCATCCACGCCGCCACCTCGCCGATCCGCACCCCCGCCTGCTTCTGCACCGCCCGCACGGTGACCTTGTCCCCACGCGCGACGAGTACGCCGTAGGCGTGAGCGATCTTCTCTGACGTCGACATGGCAGCCCTTCCAGATTCAGCGTCCGGTAACCGGTAATCGGTAACGTGTTTTGTTTCCTACGTTACCCATTCTAGGTGACGCCCGCGCCCATGTCGAGGATCGAGCGCTGACCGCTGCTAAGGCGCCCGGCGTCCGGCGGCGAGCACACCGGCGGCGACATGAGCCGGGTGGACAATTCCACGTACCAACGACTGAACGGAGAAGATTGTGGATGCAACAATGCTCGCGCTCACTCTGAGCGTGTGCGCGTACTGCGCGATCGCGGTGACCGTGATGGTCGCCGTGCCCGCCGGTCGCGGACATCACATTGGCCGTCCGGGGACGTTCGTCGGCATCGCCTCCGGCGTGACAGGCCTGGGACTGTCCGGAGTCGCCGTCCTGGCGTCGTCGGCGGTCCTGCCCATGGTCGCCGGAGGCGCCATCGGCGCCGGCCTCATCGGAGCCGGCCTCGGCTTGGCCCTGAGTGAGGCGGTGAAGGCTCTTCCCGCCGGCCGGGATTGAACTTTGAGGGCCCGGCCCCGGCGAGTCGCCATTGACGGGCCTGGCACATCTGCAGCCGGTTGCTATCCAGCGTGCCGGGGTAAACCTGTCAGGATGGACGGGTGACCTCCCGGGACCTGGACCTGCCATCCAACTATGGGCGCCTCGTCGAGGATCTCAAGGACAGGGTCCGACGAGCACAGGTCACCGCGCAGCGAAGGATCAACACCCAGCTGATCGAGCTGTACTGGTCCATCGGACAGGCTGTGCGCGAGGAGAGCGCCCGGCAGGGGTGGGGTAGCGGTGTGATTCGCAGGCTCGCCGAGGATCTTCGGGCCGAGTTTCCCCAGATGAAGGGCTTTTCTGCCCGAAACCTGCAGTACATGGCGACCTTCGCCGGCGCCTGGACTGCCGGACCAATCGCGCAACAGCCTGTTGCGTACTTGCCCTGGGGGCACGTGACTGTCCTGCTGGACAAGCTCAGCGCTCAGGACGATCGAGACAAGTACGCAGCCGCGGCCGTCGAGCACGGCTGGTCGCGCAACGTGCTGGCCAACATGATCGCCAGCAGCGCCCTCGAACGCCGCGGGGCGGCTCCGTCGAATTTTGCGCAACAGCTTGTTGCGCAAGATTCCGAGCTTGCCCAGCAGATCGCCAAGGACCCGCTGATCCTTGATTTTCTGGACCTGTCCGGCGAGGTCGCCGAGCGTGAGCTCGAGGAGTCCCTGACCGACCGGATCGTCGATACGCTGCGCGAGCTCGGCCCGGGATTCGCTTTCGTGGGAAGACAAGTGCACTTCGACGTCGGGGGCGAGGACTTCTACGCTGACCTACTGTTCTTCCACGTCGAGCAATTGCGGTACGTCGTCATTGAGCTCAAGACCGGCAAGTTCAAGCCAGAACACGCCGGGCAGCTGCAGTTCTACGTCGCCCTGGTCGAGGATCGCCTGCGCCGCGCCTCGCATGCCCCGACTGTCGGGATCCTGGTCTGCGGCAGCCGCAATGATCGTGTCGTCCGCTACGCACTGAACCAAGCCGGCGCACCCCTGGCCGTCTCAACCTTCAGCTATGAGGCCCTACCCGCCGCAGAGCAAGAGGCACTACCCAGCGAAGACGACCTCACCGCAGCCCTGGCCCAAATCACCGAGAACGACCAAGACCACTCGTAAACAACGCTGGAACACACCGTAGCCCCAAAACAGGGGCCCGACCAGCCATTACGTTAACGCCGATAACTTACGTTATGTCAGGTAATCCTGATGCAAAAGTTTTGGAGCGTCTGGTTTTCCTGATGCGCTCGGTCTACCCTAGCACTCATGGGATGGCGATACGACAGCGAAACGCATCTGCATGAGGCCGGACTGGTTCCAGTGTTCGTCGACGGCGCGGAGGGTCACGGGTCGACCATGGTTGACGGTGTGGACCACGAGATCGTCGAACGCGGCCAGCTCCCGGCCGACGATCGCCTGCGGCCCTCGGCGCAGATTGTCGGGTGGCTACTGCGCTGCCACTGCGATCGCTGGGACAGTTCCGAGGGCTCGATGTGGACCGATCCGATCCAGTGGACTCGGGTCCCTTCGCCGTCCCTTGAGGACCTCGCCCGCCACCGCGTGTACGCCTCCGACGCCGATCTCTGGGTGGCCGATCGAACCGATGTCGAGCAGGCCGCCCGAGCGGTGTGGCGGCGTGAGCATTTGGATCCGGTCGACGTCGACGACGAGATCCGGGCGGCAGTCGCCGATCGAAGGGCGGCTGAGGAGCGCCTGGACGCCGCAGTCACCCGGGCCCGGCAGATGGGCCGGTCGTGGGCGAAGATCGGCGTGGCCGCAGGCATGACGACACAATCGGCGAACGAGCGCTGGAGGAACCGAGTATGAGTAGCGGTGACCGAATTCCGATGCGGGAGTTCATTGTTGAAGCCGATGACGTGATGGTGGTGTCGAGAATTGTGGCCGGAGTGGTGGGCCGAGGACTGAGTCCTTCCGAGTCCTCACGCCTGCGGATGGCGTGGCGATCAGCGTCACCGGCCACACTGATCGAGATTGCCGACCAGCTCGACAGCGAGGACCGAGCATATGGGTGAGGTCACGCAGTTCCGGATGAAACTGACTCCGCGGCAACGGGAACTGCTACGCATCCGCCTATGGGTGTATGCCGACATGCTGTACGACGATGTCGAGGAACATGGCGGCGAACCGGTGGAGCCCAACGAGGGCTGGTGGTCACTGGCCGATGTCCTGCCCCCGTGCACGTGGAACCTCGATGGGGAGTGGCGCCGGAACATGGCTCGCGCCTTCGATGATTTGGCCGGCGACATGGAGACCGGAGCGCTCCCCTACCCGCGGTCGATCGCTGAGCAGCTCGCGTTGCGACTGGCGATCGATGGCGCACACACAGCAATGACCGATCACGACTACGACGCCGCCACTTTCGACACGCTCCCCCACCACCGCCATGATCGCGACTGGGAGGCTGTCGTCGACGATCTCATGGAGGACCGCGATGTCGAGGCGTTCTATTCCACCGACCCAGCCGTGGTGTCAGCATTCCTCTCCGTCCTGCCGATCGACATCTGGTTTCGTACCTTTCCTCAGCATCCTGGGCGGGCGGACACTCGCGGCCACCGCCGATAGACCAGCGGAGTAGCGGATGGCGATCGAGTCTCACCCATGGCTTTCGGCTTTTAGCCAGTAGTCCCCTCTTCGGACTCGGCAGCGCCATTTGGGTCCTGAGCCCACGCGACGTAGCCGCAGGTTCGGCAGGTCCACGATAGACAGGGATTAGTGACCTGATTGTTCCAGCCAACGAGAACGCGGTGCGGGCCGAGTGGATGACCGTTCGCGCACCGAGATGGCCCACGAAGAGCGAAGCCCGTCGACGTCTGCGGCCAGTGGTCACCGACGATGGTGCTAGCGGGATGGGCCGGCGACTGCCTTCCCGCGTCGCCGGCCGAGCAGGGCTGATCTGCTACTCCATCCACCGCATCAACAATAGTCGCGCATCGAACACCTGTGCTAGTCGTTTACGCAAGGCGATTTATGCGGCTACAACGTGGTGAGGCTACAACGCTGTAGCGATGTAATCGCCCCGTTAGAGACGTGGTCGGCCCGGGGTATTGCTGGGTTTGCTGGCCGCTTCGGCTCGCAGTAGATCGACGGCCTGCTGGGGTGTCATCTTGTCCATGAGCAGACGCATAGCGAGGCGCGCAAAGGCACTGCGCGAGTCGACCCGGGTACCTCCCCGCATTCCCGCGATGGAGGCTTCGGTTAGCCAGTCATTTGCGGCCTCGTCGAAGTAGATCGTGCTGGGCGCAACTGTGCGCCCAGTGGTGGACTGTAGCTTCGACACTGCACTAGGCGTGGCAGCCTGAGGCGCGCTCGGCTCCTGGTGCTGGGCAGGGGCGGCGACGGGCTCGTCGACCGCGGCGGCGGATTCCTCGGCGATAGGCTGATGATCGGCCGCCGGGCCTGTTGCCGGCTTGGGCGGCGCAGGGTTCTTCGGCGGCGGCATCCGCCGCGCGGTCTTACGATCGCGTTTGCTGGACAGGGCTGCGAGCCCATCGAAACTCTCGGTCATCTCACGTACTCCTGGATCATCTGGGCGGTCTGAGTAATCGCCTCGGCGACTGGACGCAGGTCTTTGCGCAAACGTGGCTCGGCGGTCATAGCGATCCGTTTGGTGCGCTGGCCAACGGCGTTTACCTGTGGAATTGGCGGGCCGACACGAACAGACGTGCCCTCGACGATTCTCGCGAGGTCCTTCACGGATCTTGCCGGCGGCGTGGCTGGCACCATGTTCGGCGAGATGATCAGCGGGTAGTCAGCCATGTCGTTGACCAGTTCCTCGAGTGCACGCATCTCGCTGACCTTTAGTGGGGCAGGTACGACCACAGCGTTTGCCACCTGCATCGCGCCGTGAGCAGCTGGCGAGATCCCTGGATGTGTGTCCACAACGACCCATTCGGTATCCCATTCGACAGCCCATCGTTCGAGTGCATCAGCCACCGTCTCGGCATCGGGCATCTGGTCATATAGGTCGGGATGACCGGGTACTAGCCGCGGTTTACGGTCGCCTTTGATCGGGTGGGGCACCCTCCCTGTCGCCAAGGCTTCGAGAATCGGCACCCGAACTCGGTCGAGGGGGCGGTACCCCCAGGCTGCGGTAGCCCCTCCCCCATCATGCTCGAAGTCGACCAGCACAGCGTCGAGCACGTACGCGAGCTCATACGCTTCGGTCGTCTTCCCGATGCCACCTTTACGGGAGTGCAACACTATGATGTTTGCCATTTGAAACCCTTCAACGTTTCACACTTCTATTGTTCAGAATTGTAAGTATACAACGTTTGACCCATACACGTGTGTAACTCTGCAACACTTAAAGACTGAAACTGGTAAACGTTGAGCCGTCGAAACCGCACAACCGCGTAGCCGCACACCGTTTCGGATGGATAACGTTGTACCGTTATAATACCCCAGTTCCCACACCGTGCCCGTCGGGTCGGCGGTGGTGTCGGAGCGATGGGTAGATTCGACAACCACCAAACGCTCTAACGTGGAGGCGTTACGCCGTTGTAACGGCACAACGTTGGGCCACTATGCCCGAAGTGCTTTCGCTCCCCACGCAACTAGCCTGCTCGCGTTGCTTAGACAGCCGTCAGTTCACACACAACAACTATTCCTGGGTCGACCGTCGGTGACGGGTAGCGATGAAGAGTTATGAGGCAAGTGCGCCAATGTTCCCGGCTCCTCAAACGAACCTGAACCTGTGGTCGCGCTTCGGCGCAAAGTCGGTTACGTAGCTCAAATAGCAGCGCAGCGTCGTCTGGGTGGAGGAGTACTGCCGAATCGTCGTCGTCCAGGGCTGCTGGGACGGGGGTCAACCAGTACGCAAGGTGCGCGGTATGGGAACGGTCTGAGAAGGCTAGAAGGGCCAATCCGCGGTTCGGGGATTGGTTACACGAGAGGCCGCGTATCCCCTGCGTTCCGATCGTAACCGGGGAGTCGTCGGTGATGTCGTGGATAATCCCGTGCACTTTGCCGTCATCAGCACTAGCCCGCGCGACAAGTTGCCATTTCATAAGCTGCTCAGGCTTAGCGTCATGGCGGAGGTCGAGTGTATCTAGGAACGGCTGGCCGTCGCGGAAACACAGTTCGACAAACTGGGCCGCACGTTCGAATTGCAGAACATTCCGAAGCAGGCTCGGAAGCTCAACCCGCTCTCTGAAGGTCGTGAAGCAGTCCGCGCGAAAGCGATGTAGAGATGCAGTCTGATGCGCGACGTGATCGGAGCGGTCCCAGACAAAGACTCCGAGACGTGGGGGAGGGGGCGGTTCCACGGAGGCTTTTGCGATCCAGATACAGACTGCGCTCACACGGTGATCCGGTCCGACAGTCAGCGCAGTCCTCACCCGCAGCGGCGTTCGGCGGGCCGTGATCGGAAGGTCGCCAATTGGCTTCTGCGTCCGAAGGATGTGGGCAACGATCTTGCGGCCATCGACACCAGTAGAGCGAGAGATTCGATCCAGGGATGCCCAGTTCCGTTCGGCCCCCGATCCCCACACAACGCTGCCGGCACGGCCTGCAAGCGTCTCTATGACCCACCACGACATTCGGACCATAATACCTGGTTGGGAGGGTATACCTCGATTGGGAAGTAGATCGGACCACCGGTCATGAGCTAGTTTGAGGAGTGCGATTGGATCAAACTCTTCCCCACGCGGCGTGGCGTCTGCCGATCCTCGGCGATGTGCTGAGTGCAGACCGGCACCGGCCGACCCAGCATGAGGCAGCTGTGGGCGAACGTCTCGGGCCGATCTATGAACGGAAGCTGCTGAACGTCCGGTTTCCGGTCGTGTGTGGCGCCGCGCTGGGCAATGAATGCAGCGATGAGCAACGATGGGGTCGCGCCCTTGCCGGCCCGACGCTGAAGCTTCGCGCGATTGCACGGTCCGGGATGTTCACCGCTCGGTCATCTGATCCTCTATGGGGCCAAGCTCGTCGAATCCTCGCGCCAGGCTTCACGCAGGAAGCGTTGCGTCGGTATCACGCAGCGATCTCGTCGGTGGTGGACGACGTAGTCGATTCCTGGGGTAGTGCCAAAACGGTGAATACGCATGACGCTATGACCGCGGCCACTCTAGAGGTTATAGCCCGGGCTGGGTTCTCTCGAAACCTGGGGCTATTTACAGGCTCCAACGATCCGGATGTCGAGACGATGATTTCGGCTGTGAACGACGTGTTGTCGTGGGCGTCGGAGTCCTCGAACGACGTTCCCCTAATCGGAGATATTCGAAGCGCTATTCAGCAGAAGCGATTTGCGGCCAAGCTGAGAGACTCAAGGGGTTTCATTGACAGAATCGTTGATGAACGAGCGTCCGAAGGGGGAGAGTTCAACGACCTACTCAGTCTTATGCTGAAGACGGCTGATCCGGAATCAGGCGAGTATCTACCCCACGACAATGTCAGAGACCAAGTGCTGACGATGCTTATCGCGGGACATGAAACAACTGCGGCGTTGTTGGAGTCAAGTCTTTGGTACCTAGCGCAAAACCCGCAGGTTGTTCATGCAATCCGGGACGAAGCGCAGCGTCGAACACTGAGCTACGAGGGCGTAGCGGGAATGCGCGTGACTCGCAATGTACTCAACGAGGTATTGCGTCTGTGGCCGCCGGTTCCTGCGTACTTCCGTGTCTCTCGCCAGGATCAGACCCTCGGAGGGTACGACATACCCGCCGGCCAGATAGTATCGGTGCTCGCACTGGCCGCGCAGCGCGACCCCCGCGTGTGGGGAGAGGATGCATCCGAGTTCAACCCGTCCCGGTGGGAGGCGCAGGCGATGCGGAAGCATCCGGGCACCTTCTTTAAGCCGTTCGGAACGGGGCCACGCTCCTGCATAGGAAGAGCCTTCGCCATGCAGGAGGCGACACTCTTTATCGCTAGTATTGCACTGCAATTCGATTTAACACTGGCCGTCAACGACGATGTGAGCCGCGGGTCGGAACCCACGATGATGGAGCGCGGAACATTGCGCCCCGAACCGTTCTACGTGAAGGTGACGCCTGTGAGGAACGTAGCGAAGATGGCGGAATAGGACGTCATCATGGGGTGGAGTTTGATCGTTCGTCTCACAGAGAAAGAAGCGCCGACAGTCTGTTGGCAAGACGGGCACGAGGTGGAGTGGGCCTCTGTGACGCGATTCAAGCGAACAGACGGAGTCGACCTCAGCGGCCTTATCGATGCGGCGTTTACCGCCCCGGTACTGCCTCTGAGTCAGCGCGAAACAACGCCTGTCGTCTCTACATCGGTGGAAGGCCGTCGCGGGCGACGGGCCGTTGAGATTCACCACGTTGTCGACACGCGGGGCGTTGCGTGCGGCCTCCAAGCGTGGGTCGCAGATCCCGAAGTCGAGATGGAACCGCGCCCGCGAGCCGCTGGCTTCATGTACGAGCACGCGTCGGGACACGTAACCAACTCAGAGGACACGTGGCTACTGGGAGCTTCCACCACAGAGGGGTATGGCCGTGTCGGCGATCCTGATCAATTTCTCAACCAGGTAGTCAGGGCCGACGACGTTGTAGGAACGATGGAGCTCGTCGCGAAACCACCGCTGCGAGAATCACAGATCGCTCGGACTACGCTCTTGCACAAGGATGGACACCTCGACACGGTGGTCACTCCGGCCCGCGTCTATCCGGACGGGGTGAGGTTTCTGACTCAGGTCATTACGCCCTGGGCGCCGCCGGAAATTGATCCCGCGACGGCAATGCGGCTGGCCGACGAAGCCGGCGATCAGCTGTGCGCATTGGTCTCTTTCACTGACGACCTGCCAGCAATCGTGTACTGGGCAATATCGCCACCCAGCTGGGTGGCCTATTGGTCCGGGAAAGCCGCCGTCTCTCGTGACGACCGCGGAGTACTGCACGAAGGGGATCGGACCGAGTTAGCCAGTGCTTGCGAGCAACTCGACAGCGGAGCCCAGACGGCGGCGCTGACGCTACGGCTGCGGGCCATAGACGGGGGCTGGAGGGCGGTTTCTGCGACCCTCACCCGCTATCCGAGTCAGACGCAGATGCGTTTCTACGTCATGACCATGACGCCAGGCACGGAGCTGTGAGTGCACCGAACCACTGGCTCGATGGGAAGGCCGACGTCGTCGAGACGGTATCCGTCCTCGCCGCACGCACTGCATGTGGCGATTGCTGATCTGCGTGTGGCCGCTTCAGCTTCGCGTTGCTGGTCGTAGTAAGCGGGTGGGCAGGCAAGGTCGTCGAGGTCACGGTAGCGAGCGATCAAGGTGTTCATGAGAGCAATGGGCTTGTGTGGGTTAGCCGCGACGTAGGGGAGTCCGCGGTGGTCACGAAGCAGTGCGTGGAGGTCAGCCGGTGTCCAGTGATGCCCCGCCAGTGGCGCCAGGACCCGCCCCCAAGCGGTGATGGTGACTCGTTCTGCCCAGCTCGGCGCTAAGCCGCTATGGAGCCAGTTGCGGGCTAGGAGCAGCCCTCTGGGGTCCGGTGGTGACTGTTTTCGCTTCTGCCGAGCCCTCTGTGTCCTAGACGGGTCGCGCGAAGCGCGGCTTTTGAGACTGCCGGCTGTGCCGGTTTGGTGTAGTGAGTTGTCACCAAGGGGAGAAGGGGCCCTTACGGGACCCCTTCGGGGATGGGGTGTCACGGAAGTATTGGGCAGCGGGTCGATCTCGAACTTTCGTGCTGTGACCTGTGGATTATTTGGAGGGTGCAGGGCGTAGACCGAGGCCCACCCTCGGCTGCGGTCCTTCACACGCCAAGACGCGAGGCGCTCCCGCTTCGTCCGTTGCCGGCCACGGAATACCTCAGTCGCGAGGCCGAAGGCCTTCATCAGCCGCGAGGCTCGCTGCACGGTTGCTTCTGAAAGTCCAGTCATCGCCTGGATGGTCTCCACGGCGAGACGGCTGTTGCGGCCAGTGTCCCAGTCGGCGGCCGACGCACGAGCTGCACAGACCTTGCGGAACGCCTCACGCCCACACCCTCCCCTGCCTTTCTTGTCGCACACAAGGGTTCGCAGGACGGGGTAGAACAAGTCGTAGGCGATCTCAGCTTGTATGAGCCAGTCGAGATCGCTATGCCAGCACGCGACACCGCGATATGCGCCCTTGGGCAGCTCGAGGATGGTGACGCGGTTGATACCGAGTTTTCGCAGGAAGCTCGGTGCGGTGTGGATGCGCCCGCGTCGGATGTCAGTGGGGGAGGAGCCTGGATAGAGTCGCGTACCGCAGCCACGCGCAAGCAGAGGTGCCGATCGCAGATCACGATTCGACACACCGGATTCAGAAGGGATTGCGGGCACCAAAGGATGCGCGCTACCCTGAGACCTGTCCAGCAAGACAGTCCCTTCGGGGATCAGGGAGCGAGATTGCCGCCTCGCCCCATAAACGTCGTCGAACGCCCTCGGTGCCAGCCGGGGGCGTTCGTCGTTTCAGTTATGCGGTATCGAGCAAGTCGAGTCCTTCCTGTAGCGCAGGACCAAGGTCGGGTCGGTCGGCGTCGCGCGCAACCAGTGCAGCAAAGTAGTCGACGAGCGTGAGCCCATGGCGGCGTGCGCCTGCTCGGAATGCCTCGTCGAGCGCAGGAGGAATCGCGACGTTTCGTTGCACCAATTGCTGACCGTATGGGTCTTTGCGTGGTCTGCCGGCCATGCCCCCATTTTGACTAGCAAAAAAGGCGCGAGAGGTTAGCGACACACCACGTGGCGCAATTTTTCTTCGCCAGGGCACTCAAGCGGGGCATCCCATGAAACGAAACCTGGCCGCCGAATGTGGCACTACCAGAGACACGGAGTGGCGCGCGGGAGTGGCAACAATTCCCCGATACTCGGTCGACAGCAGCGCGGAACATCACGTGCACCGCGGAGAGGCGCAGGTAGATTGCTTGCGCAGATTACTTACCGCGTCGGCGCGCCGCCGCTCGCTCCCGGCGTAGAGTCTGCCGATCGTTGAGGCCGTGGTCCCAAGCTTGAACTACTTCTGACTCGCCCACGCTAAGAATGTCGGCTATCCGCGCGGCCAGCGCCTCGTCGATAGGCAGCCTCCCGCGCTCTATATCGCTGAGTTTTGAGGCCGTGACCGAGAGTTGCGCCGCCAACTCGGTCTGCGTGTACCCGGCCCGAACGCGTAGATCCGCCACATAGACGCGCGCAGATGCGTTGGGGGTGAGATCGCCCGGCGAGACCCCCAGCGTCTTTGCCGCCAGAACAAGTGAGCGAGGAGCCGGAGTTGTGACGCCTTGTAGCCAAGCGGAGACTGCCTGCCGGCTAACGCCAATCTCGTCGGCTAGATCCTCGATGCTCATGCCTTCACGCGTCAGCACTCTTCGCAGCGCTGCGGGCGAGAATCCCGGCGACCCACCACGCGACACGCGAACCACCTCTCGAATCAACCTCGGCGACTCCTGGTCGCGAGGATCATTGTGACGCGCCACGGATTCCCTTTCGACCGTAGATCGATGATTAATTGCGGCAAACAGTTGCGGTGAATGATGGTGGCCTCTACCGTAGACAACGTGGAGGCACGCGCGGGCAAGAACCTCGACGACACTGGTCGTATAGGTTGCACAGCTAACGAGCAGGGCGCTAATGTGACCGTGCGCTCATCCCACAAAGATCTTTGGATGAGGACCTTCCCGTTGGTTGACATTTCACCAGCGGTCGCAAGAGGAGCCGAATATCGGCCCCTTGTTCTGCGTACCAATTTTGCGGGAAGGATCAGCTATGCGTCTACGCCTGTGGAACGCCTGCCATCGCGGATGCCAGGCCGCCCGGCGCGCTCCCCGGCGGCGGACCTCCGAAGAGGGGGGTGTGGTCTCGCTGTCTTGTAACTAGGCGGGCCCAGACCTGGCCCGAGAGTCATGAAATTTGCCGTTTCACTCCCGAACCAGGTCTGAGCCCTCTTCTTTGATCTGTACCCGTGCGGTAGGTGAAGTACCCGGGACAGACGTCGTTCATCGTACCTACGATTGGCGGCGTTCTGGTGTATGAGCCTGCTGCAAACCAATTTGCAGGGGATGCACATGTTGTTCGGTCGTCGATCTGGATTCGATCGCGCCATCGTCGTGATTCTGTCGCTGCTGGCGGTAATCGCGGTGTCTGTGGGCTCGCGGCCTGGTGCGGCGGCGGCCGAAGCTACTGCGGGACAGGGCTGTACGCCGATGATGGCGTTTCTGGCACCGGGGACGTGGGAGACGAGCAAGACGGCAAATCCGGCCACCCCTAAAGGGATGATGGCGAATATCGGGAACCGGTTGAAGCGGGACTATGGGTCCTCGATCACGGTGCTGTACACGAACTATTCGGCGTCCGCGTTCGATAAGGGCGAAACGTATGCGGCGTCAGAACGTGATGGGGTCGAGCGTACTGAGGCCTTGATGCGTCGGTGTCCTGGTGCTCGGATCATCCTGGGCGGCTACTCGCAGGGGGCCGACGCCGCCGGTGATGTCGCGTGGAAGATCGGTCACGGGAAAGGTCCGGTGCCGGCGAGTTCGGTTGCGGCGGTGGGGTTGATCGCTGATCCGAAGGGTGAGAAGTCTCAGGCACTACCGCTGAAAGGGTCAGGGATCGCAGGCAAGCGACCCGGCGGGTACGGGGCGTTGGCCGATCGCATCCAGTGGATCTGCGACCCCACGGACCTGTACTGCAACGTCACGTCGAAGAACCCGTTCTTGAAGACGCTCGGAAACACTTTGGGTTCAGCGATGAATGGTGAGATCCCGAACGTGTCGGCGCTGACTTCGGACTACTCGAACGTCGACCTGGCCGGCGCGGTCTCGACGGCGGACAGGCTCAAGAGCAGCGCGCAAGGTTTGTCAGCGCCGACGTCGCCCGGCGGAGCGGGCGAGTTGGCGGAGGTGGCGACCCTCGCGAATCAGTTAGTGGCGACGTTCGCGCCGATTGCGGATACCCAGCAGTGGATCAAGCAGACTCCCGGCGCGGAGCGGCGTTTGCAATCCTCGCCGAAGGATTCACCACGCGCACAAGCAAATACCGTCTTGTCAACGCTCAGCGGGATGGATGTCTCGGGAATCGTCAAGTCGGCGTCGACGATCGCGTCGACTCTCGGATCGACCCTTGGATCGACCCCGACACAGTCCGCCGCGCCGGCGCCACAAGGCGCAACGCCAGCTGGTGTGGAGTCAGCACCCGTCGCTGGTGCGGTCGACGGGTCCTCGACCGGGGTGTCGGCGAGCGGTAGCGGCGTGATCGATCCGAACGCTGGTCTCAGCGGAGCTGCGGCGACGGGGGAGACCCTCGGCGGTAGCATCACCGGAACGGCCTCGTCGGCGGATTTGACGGGACTGGCGTCTACGGCCCTCGGCCTGGCCTCGCAGGTCGCCCCGTTGGGGAGCACAGATCAGGCCTCGTTGCAGACCGCCTCGCAGGTCCTCGGCACCGTGAAGATGGACACCATTGTGTCGCAGGGGATGAACGTCGTCTCGGCCGTCGTCGGGACCGACTACGTCGGCATCGTCAACAACTTGCAGCTCCTTCCGCAGCAACTCTTCGCCGGCGACATTCGAGGCGCACACAGGACTGCGGGCACACTCAATAACCAGTTCTCGCCCTGGGTGAAGATGGCCTCCCAGATCGATTTCAAGACAGCGTCGCGGGTGGCGGGCATGATCCCCGATCCGCAGGGCTATGCGCAGATCGCCTCGCTGGTCCTGGATTTGGTCGGCAACGTCGATATTGTGCGGCTTGCGCGCAATGTCGGCCAGATCCAGGAAGTCGCCTGGCAAATCCTCGAGACCGGGAATCTCCTGGCCCTCACCCAACTTCTTCCGATCGGCCTGGACCTCGCGTCGGTGGCGCTGGGTGTGCTGTCGCCGGGGGCGAAAATGTCGCCAAGCCTTCTGGGAGCGGGCGCTACTCCTGAGCAGGTGTCGCTGGCAACCTCGACGCAGGGCCAGGATGTCGGCTCGTTGCTGTCAAGCGTGTCGGGGCTGGCCTCCTCACAGGGTGCGACCGACCTCTCGAAACTGATCGGGGAGGGCTTGGATGCCGCGTCGTTCCTGGCATCAGGGTCTCACCAGTCGTATGCGAGCAAGAAGCTCGCCGGTGGCCGCACCGCTATCGACATCATCTACCAGTTCTTCCGCCAAGCGTTGGGAGGCTGAACGACACAACCACACAGCCAGGCCGCATCTTGAATGCGGTTGCAGGTAAACACTTTTCATCTGTCCGGGCGGGGCGCGTGAGAAGCGACGAATCAACGTAACGCAGAGGAAGGGTTATGGGTGGTAGTGCATCCAGTTCTGGTGGTTGGCTCACCAAACTGGCTCTCATCGCGTTCATTGGCCTGACCCTGTGCGCGAGCATGATGGTGGCCGTATTCGGCTCGCCAGACCCTCCACCGGAGGAGTCGTGTTTACCCGAGGGTTCTCAGAACGCGGCCGCGGTATCGGCAGGTAGCGGTGCGATCGCCGCGGCCGCGAAGGAGGCCGTCGACGCTGGCCGCGGCCAGGGCATCACCGTGGCCGTGGCGGTGACCGACAGTGGCTCTCCGGAGGACTCACTGACCACGGGCGCAACGAAGTCCGTGCCGAGTGCGTCGGTCATCAAGCTTGCGGTTGCGGTAGCAGCAGGTAAGCGTGTTGACGCGGGCGCGGTGCCGATGAGCCAGGTGCTTCCCCTTCTCACGCCGATGATTTCGGTATCGGACAACAACGCTACAAACGAGCTGGTTTCCTTGATCGGTGGCCGTGACGTTGTGAATGCTCAGATCCGTGAGCTCGGGGTACCTGCGGGTGATGCGACGTTGGGCCGCGACCTGGGTGTCCCGGTGACCGGCCCCGACACGAATCAGATCACCATCGGCGGCGTGTCGAAGCTGTTGCAGATCATCTACGACAGTGACCGCAATGTCGGTGGGGGACGCAAGATTTCGAAGTCGTCGGCAGCTCCGATCGTCGCGGCGATGCGTGCCCAGCAGGTGAATACGAAGTTTGGTGCGGTGCTGCCGCATGACCAGATTGCGCACAAGACGGGTGAGCTGACGGGTACTAGCCATGATGTGGGCTGGTTCTTTAGCGGAGACCGGTGGTTGGCGGTGTCGATTCTGACGACCAAGCCCGGTGCGGCGGATCAAGTGGGCAACGACATCATCAAGCAGTTCGCGAAGAAGGTGTTCGACGCCCGCGACCAACCCGTGATCGGCAAGGACCCCTCTCGTGGACCGCCGACACCGTCGCCGGCACCGACCGCGTCATCGACGACGAACGGTGCTGGCGGCGGCGAGGGTGCCCGTCAGATGCCGATGAAGGACGGCGCATACCAGCTTTCCTCTGGTTTCGGACCGCGGTGGGGCACTGAGCATCAAGGCGTCGACTTCTCTGCCCCCTTAGGGACCCCGATCTATGCGGCCATGGCCGGCAAAGTCGCAAAGTCCGGTCCGGCGACGGGATTCGGCAACTGGATCATCGTCGACTTCGACAACGGCACATCGTCAAATGTGTACGGCCACATGCGGGCAGCAGACCTCAAGGTCAAAGAGGGCGACACCGTCACCGCCGGCCAGCAGATCGCCGCAGTTGGTAGCGAGGGCGAGTCGACGGGGCCTCATCTGCATTTCGAAACGTGGATCGGCGGGCAGGCAGGTAAGGGTGGTCGTCTCGGCGGCGGGCATGCGATCGATCCGCTGCCGTGGCTGCGTGGGGCTGCGCAGCCGTCGGGGACCGCCGGTGCCGATGTTCGTAACGTCGCGAAGGTCACTCCGGGCCAGGGGTGCGGTGACGTCGCGGTCGGCGGCACCACACTCAAGCCGGGTTCGGTCCCGGCGGCGTTCGAGCCGTGGATCATCAAAGCGGCGGGCACCTGCACAGAGATCACCGCGCCGATCATCGCCGCTCAAATTGAGAACGAATCCGGCTTCAATCCGCGCGCCTACAATGACCGGTCGCAGGCAGCAGGAGCGACTCAGTTCATCCCTGAAACCTGGGACGCCAAAGCTGTCGACGGCGACGGCGACGGCACAAAAGACCCATATTCGATCCCTGACGCGGTGATGAGTCAAGCCGCGTACGACTGCGAGTTGCTCGGCATCATGCGTGATGCACTCAAGCAGGGGCGAGTGCACGGTGACCTTCTTGAGCTCACACTGTCGGCCTACAACTGTGGGCCGGGCGCAACACTGAGCCGTGGCGGCCCATGCCAGAACACCGAGACTCAGAACTACATCAAGAACATCCCTGAGCGTGCCCGCAACCACTTCACGGCGGCCGGGGCGATTGTGCAGGGCGGCCCGGTCGGTCAGCGCATTGTCGCGGCGGCGATGCGATGGCAGGGCACCACGTATGCGTGGGGCGGTGGTACGCCGCGCGGGCCGTCAAAGGGCATCAGTGACAACGGCGGCCGCGCCGACACGCTAGGCGACTTCAACAAGGTGGGCTTCGACTGCTCAGGCCTGGTGCTCTACGCGGTGTATCAGGCCACCGACGGCAAAATCGAGCTTGCACACTACACAGTCACCCAGCTCAACGATCCCCGCGGAAAAGCGGTGCCCGCCAATCAGATACAGCCCGGTGACATCGTTTTTCCCGCCGGAGGCGACCCGCAGCACGTCGCAATCTATATCGGGGACGGCAAAGCTGTACACGCTCCCCAGTCCGGTGACGTCGTCAAAGTCTCGCCGGTAGCCGAGGCGGTCGGAAATGGTTTCAGCATAAGGAGATTCGCAGCATGAAGATGGCCATGAGTGTGCGTCCCGCACAGGTAGGTGTCGTGGTTCTAGCGGTACTCACCCTCGCCGTGCTGAGCGGCTGCGGAACCATCGGTGGTGACGGCGAGGACTCGCCGACAACGGGAGCTCCTGCTCAGCAATGGACCCCTGGCGACGGGGCCGCAACGGAGACCTCGCCACCGACGTCGGATCTTCCCGACGTGCGAGCGACACCGCCGACGCCGCAGTCAACCTTGCCCGCTGATGCGGCGGGAGTGAATCGCGATGATCCCGTGGCGGTGGCCACCACCGCCACGCGGATCTGGTTCACGTGGGACACCGGTCGCGATCGCAGCCCGTCGGATGCGGTAGCACGTGCCGCGCCTCTGCTTTCCGAGTCCTTCCGGACGCAGGTGTTGGGCGATCAGGCGCTCAGCCCCGGCGGTCAGTGGTTGGTGTGGTCGAACGCGAGCGCGGTGACCCGGCCGACGATTACGCAGGGCCCGAATCAGGGTGCACCGGACTCCTCGACACGCCGCTACTTCGTGTTCGAAGTTGCCCAGGCCGGCTTCGCCGACGGTCGCCAGGTGGGCTCGACGGTGGACCGCCAGGTGTGGGTGATCGCCGTGAGAGGCGCTAACGGCTGGGAGGTGAGTCAGCTCCAAGAGCAATGACAGACCAGCCGTTCCATCAGGTGCCCATCGGGCACATCCCAAGCATCACAAATGAGTTCAGCACAGCAATGAAGGAGAACAACGGATGACCGCACACAACGCCGCCGGATTCGCCGGCGAAGACGAGGGATACGAGAATCGCGGCGATCGAGACCGTGGGTACAACGCGGAGCCGCCGGTGACCTTGCGCCAGCAGCAGTTGCGGCGACGACCGGTGGTGGCACCGCCGGTCGAGGAGATCGTCGCCGAGGACGATTCCGGTGTGGAGCTCAACGAGGAGAGCGCACCGACAGAGCCGGCGGCGGGCAACAACGATCCCGTGACGGAGAACTTGTCGGCGATCGACGACGTCGTCGCCCCTGGCGGGGGGGAGGACACCGAGCCTCGACCCGACGCCGAGCAGGTGGGGCCAGTTGCGTACTCGCAACAGCAGGCAGCTCCGGGCGAGAATCCGTACGGGGTTGGGTACGTCGGTGCCGGCGGGTTCTCTGACGCAGCATCGATTCGTGCCGGCGCCGGGTACCAGTACGGTGCTGCCGGCCGCGTCCTGGTCGATCCGGACCCGGCGGCGGGGCGAGGCCGTCAGGGCGGTCGCGGTATGGGATTGCTCGACACGGTCGACGGGATCGAGCAGGACCCGGCCGAATGGGGCTGGCGGGGGCGGTTGAACGCGCTCGGGTTCAAGATCCGACCCCGCCCCGACAGCGAGGAGGTCGCATTCCGGCAGGCGATCGAGCAGGTCCGCCAGCCGTTGCCGGGCTTCTGGGTGGTGGCCGTGGCCAACGTGAAGGGCGGGATGGGTAAGACCCCGACAACTCTGATGCTGTCGAACACCTTCGGCCTGTATCGCGGCGGCGGTGTCGTTGCCTGGGACTCCAACGAGTCGAAGGGCACGCTGGCTGAGCGTGCCGCGGCGTCGATGGCCGCCAACGAATACCCGCCGAGCGTGTGGGACGTGCTCGAACACGCCGCCGAGCTGGCGGGCCCGAATGCGCAGGCCGGTGCCCTGTCACACTTCCTACGCAAGCAGCCCACGATGGACGAGATTCTCGCCTCGGACCAGTCGTCGAAGCGCATGAAGGCGATCGGACGGGATGAGTGCGCGGCGATCATGGCGGTGCTGCGTCGTCACCGCAACGGCGTCATCATCGACACCGGCAACGAAGACACCTCCCCGAACTGGCAATGGGCGATGGAGCACGCCCACCAGCTCGTGATCCCGATGCCGTATCGACGAGACGCCGCGGCCAAGGTCACACAGATGCTCGATGGCCTGCACGCGCGTGACTTGTCGGCGTTGGTCAGTTCCGCAGTCGTCACCCTTGCACCCACACCCGGAGGCACAGATCAGGATCGTGAAGCGATCATCAACGAGCTGCGCGCGGTGGGTGTGCACCGGTTCGAGGACATGCCGTACGAGCCGCAGTTCGAGGGTGCCGGTGCGCGCATCGTGTACTCGCGGCTGCCGTTGGAGACGAGGGTCGCCTACACCCACCTCGCCGGCGAGATCGCGAATTCCCTGGCGCACACCAAGAGTCCGCGCGGCGTCGAGTTCGACGCCGGGTTTGTTCCGCAGTCGATCAGCCGGCCACCGGAATACGACGTGCGCGGTACCCGCACTCCCATGGCCGCCCATGCCGGGTATCCAGTGCCCGCAGGTTATGGGCCCGCCTCGGGTGGGTTCCCCGCGGTCAGTTACCCCGATCAGACCGGCGGCTGGCCTGTCCAGCAGCAGACCGGCGGCTGGCCTGTCCAGCAGCAGAATCCCTACTACTCCCCGCTCGGAGGTCAGCGATGAAAAACATTCCAACGATGATGTTCACCATGGGGGCCGCACCAGCGCAGCGCCGTGTGCGGCGGCGCGCCGTACTCGCCGCTCTGCTTGTGGTTGCAGCCCTGGCGGTGGGGTGGTTGACGGCTGGGCCAGCAGGTGCGGCGACCACTCATACGGTGGCTCAAACCTGGAACCCTCTGACCGGCATCATTCCCGACTTCTCCCTGTTCGGCCCGACCGTGGGCACGACGTGGCGGCGAGTGATGGGGGCGTTCTGGGCCGCATGCCTGGCTGCCTGCTCGGTGTGGGTGATCGTGGCCGGAGTGAAGTGGTCGGCCGCCAACCGTCGCGGCTTTGCCGCGCAACAAGTGGACGCCAAGCAGTCGTTCATGGACGCGAGTATCGGGCTCGGTGTGTGCGCCGGCGCATCCATCATTATCGCCGGTGTCATCTTCGCCTTCGGCGTCTAACCCTTCCTCCATCCACGCAGGCCACCTGCACAGTCATTTTCGTTGTCTTACAAAGGAGTTGCATTCCATGTCCACATCGTCTCGTCCAGCACGCCGTTCACCGACCACCCGGCCGTCCTCGCGTGGGCGGTCCACCAGCACCCACACCCGGCGCCGTGTGCGTATCGCGCTGATCTTCGGTGCGTTGTTTGTCATCACGCTGGTGATCCTGGTGGTCAGCGCGTTCCTCTGATCGAAAGGCAGTAACAACCATGGCTAAGAAGCCCAACTACAGCACCGTCTCCACCGCCGCGGTCGACCCCGGCGCGATTCCGCCACCACCCAAGCGCAAGGGGGGTCGGCTGTCCAAGTCCTGGCTGATCGGCGCGGCCGGCCTCCTGGTGATTATCGCGTTGGTGTGGGGGCTGGCTGCGGCGTGCGGGAGCGGCAGCGCTGACGACGAAGGCTCCGCCGGCGGCAGCGAGCAGCGGGCGATCGGTTCCGCGCATGGTCCGGAGTCGATCTCCGACGGCATCCCATCGCGCTACACCCGTGACAAAGCTGGTGCGGGCACGGCCGCGGTCAACTTCATCACCGCGGTGAGTCAGGCGATGGAGGGGCGGATCGACGCAGAGAAGCTCAAGGAGTCCAGAGTCGGCACGACGCCATCCGAATCGTTATCGAAGGTGCTCGACTCGGCCTCTGATCGCCGCGATGACGGATCGGTGTTCAACGCAGCACCCGTGATGGTGACGGTGCCGCAATACTCCGCCGACGAAGCGACAGTGTCGGTGTGGTCGGTGGGTGCCTCGCAGTCGCCGGTCAACGATTCCGGCAAGAAGGGTGTGCTGACGGTGTGGTCGACGACCACCGTGACGTTGCGGTGGATCGATGACGATTGGAAGGCGGTCGACTGGTCGTTCCAGTCCGGCCCGAATCCCGATGAGGTCACGCTGCCCGAGGCCGATTCGACGCTGTCGCAGACCGCACTGAGCGGCTCCTACAGCTTCTTCATCAACTAGATAGGCGGCGAGAACCTGTGGGACGCAACATGCGTGTACGCCGCCGATGGCTGCTTGTGGCACTGCTCGCGGTGCTCGCGATTGTGGCAGCCAGCATCGGAGCAGGATCGGCGGCCGCCGACGACGAGCCTGCCGCCGGGCAGGGTACGTCAGTGCAGAACGACGGAGGCAAGAAGCTGCCCGCAGGTTTTCCTACACCACTCAAACGGTTCGTCGCCGGCACCGAGGAGTTCAAGTCCGCGCCGTGGTTCAAGGGTGTGTGCGCCGACAAGGGCGGAGACTTCGCCGGTTATCTGGCGGCCATGTTCCCGGTCGAACCGGAGTTACTGTTCTGGTCGCGCAGCGAGGATGAGCGCGCCGCGCAGCTCGCCGACCGTTACAAGGAGAATGGCAGCCTGTCGCCGAAGATCTCCTCGGCCGAGGAGGCGAAGAAGGCGATGAGCGGCGGATCGTTCCGCCCGACGCGCGACAATGGGTGGCTCGATGCCAGCTACCCCACCGACAAGAGCGAGGACTATCCCTCCACCACTCCGGTATGCGCGGAGGATCTGGCCCAGTGGGGCAACAAATCGATCAGCGCGTGGGGCTTTGAGTTCGTCGACGTTCCCGACGACGATTCGATCAAGGCGATGGCCGGTGGGGATGCTCAGCTCGAGAACCGTATCCGCAAGCCGTGCGAGTCACCCAGCGCGGAGGGTGTGTGGTTCTGCGTGCACGCCTTCTACCTCGATTGCGAGAAGCCCACCGAGCAGCGGGAGATCACCAAATGCCGGCAGTGGAATGTCGGTGTAGGCAAGCTGTTTCGGGGGACGGCGAACTGGATCGACCAGAACACCGGTGTCAGCGATCGCATCAACAACGTCGGACGCAACGCGATCGGACTGTGGCTCAAGACAACCCCGGCGTACTGGCAGGGAAAGATCTACTCTGCGGCGTTTGCGAATCTGTGGAATCAAACGGCGGGCGCGGTCGCAAAGTTCTTCAAGGACGCCCAGGATATGCCGGAGAAGTGGGCGAACTGGTTCAAGGAGTTCGCGCTGGATTTGACGACCACGGTGCTTCCGGGGTTGGCGTCGGTGGGTGAGTTCGACCTCAAGGCTCCGTGGTTCCTCAAGTGGTACGCGATGAGTATCGGCTTGGGGTTCGCTGTGATGACGGTGATGTTCCTGCTCGCGACCGTGCGCGCGTCCCGATCGGGCGGCGCTGAGGCCTTAGCCCGAGACACGTTGGGTTACTTACCAACTGCGATTGCGGCGATGATGTACACGCCGATGTTGGCGTGGATGCTGCAAGCTCTCGCTCACGAGATGACAATGCTGATCGCGAATCTCATGGGGACGTCGATGGATGAGGTCGTCGACAACGTCTCGTCGATGTTGGGGTCGTTGACGAACGAAACCCTGGTGGGTGGAGTCATCGGAGCGATCATCGGGTTCGGCCTGCTCGGTATGGGTGCGTTTGCTCTGTTCCTGGGCTTGCTCATGCATCAGATCGGTATTCCGTTGGCGTGTGTCGCGTGCGCGATCGGTTACGGGATGCTCGTGCATCCGACGTGGCGGCGCAAGGCGTTGCGGGTGCCGATGATGTTGATCTCGCTGATTCTCTCGACCCCTTTGTTGTTCTTGGCGCTGGCCGTCATCATCCAGGTCATCAACTGGTCTGCCGCCGAATCCACCACGGGTGACGGGAAACTCGCATCCTGGGGACAGCTCGCGTTGTGCGCATTCGCGTTCTTCGTCATCGGTATCGCACCCTTCTCGCTCCTGAAGTGGTCACCTCTTCTACCCGGCAACGAGGATGCCGACCGGATGGGAGACAGTGGCGGTGGAGCTGGCCAGATCGTCGGCGCCGGAGGGATGGGCGCGGCCGGCGGAGTGCGGGCGAGTCATTCAGCGCGGGAAACGTCAGGAGCCGCCAGCGGTAGCGGCGCACATCATGCAGCAGCAGCCAGTCACCACGGCGGCGGAGCCCACGCCGCCGGTGGCGGCGGTGGCGGCGGTGGCGGCGGCAGCGGGCAGGTCGTCGGAAAAGCAGGCAAGGCCATGTCGATGGCTGGCGGGCCGGTCACCGCGACCGCGGGCCGGTTGGCGTCGGTGGCCGGTAAGGGCGCTCACGTCGCCGGGGATGCCGCGAAGGCTGGCGTGTCGGCGGGCACACGGGCGGGCGCGATCAATGCCTCCCAGCGTGCCCACGGCATCGCGGCCGACTCGGCCCCGACCACCAGTAACTAGGAGAACAGTATGACCACAATTGACGTTGCCAACGCGGAACGCGAGGGTGTGCGGACATCGATCCTGGGTGGCGAGGTCGCCAGCCGCTACGTCGGTGGTGTACCGATGCCGGCGAAGCTCGCTTTGGGTGTCGCGCTGGTGATCACACTGGTGTCGATCATTTGGCTACAGCTCATCGGGCTCGTGGTGGCCGCGATCGCCATTCCCGGCACGATTGGTGCGGTCGTCGATTTCGGGAACGGATCGTTCGCGTCGCGGCAGATGCATCGGTTCCATGAGTGGCTGCGGCGACGTCGCGGTGAGCATGTGCACATCAACGAGGCTGATCCCGACTACGGCAATCCTGATGTCGATCCTGGGTGGTCACGTCCGGTGCCGCTGGGCAAGGTCGAGCCGCTGGATTTGGCTGGGACCGGCCTCGACGACATGTTCATCCTGTGGCACCACAACCCTGGTGAGGCGAACTACTTCTCGATTGTGCTGTCGGTGCAGGGGTTGGCGGAGGGGTTGCGTTCGGACAGCAAGTGGGCGCAGAACCTTCAGGCGCTCAGCGATTCGGTCTATAACGCGTGCGCACGCCGAACCTCGCATGTGAAGAGTCTCCAAATGGTGTCGCGCAGCGTGCCGTCGGATCTCAACCCGCACGAGCAGTGGATCACCGAACGAGTGGCGGGACTGCCGCCCGACCTCGCTGAACGGCTCTATCCGGCGATCGTGTCCTACGGCGAGGTGGTGGATTCGATCCGCCCCTACGCCGAGGATCACCGCACCTATCTGGTGGTGTGCCTGGGGGAGACCGGGGCGTTGATGAAGCAGGCGGCGCGACTGGCGGGGTCGAAAGACGCCCCGGTCGAAGGTGGCGTGGCGCAGGTATTCCGCGATGAGGTCGCCAGCATCCAGCGGGCGTTGGAGGCCAGCGGATACGGGCGTGTCGACGTTCTCGGTGAGCAGCGAGCGTGCGCGGTAATGCGGGCGATGATCGACCCGTCGTATCCCCTCGACCAGCACGAGGGGGTCCGGTGGGAAAACTGCTTCCCGTCCTATGTGGGGGGTGTCGACGCGCTCGTGGTGAGGCCGCTGCCTGACCGTGAGGATGCCGTCGCTTGGCATACGCGCGTTGCGGTCGTGCCACCGGGCAAGGTAGCGCCGGTCCCGTTGGGACCTGCGTGGCTTGCTCCGCTGCTGACCGGTGTGGAGCCCGACGAAGGTGATCCCGGCGAGGGTGTTCCGCCGTGTCCGACGATCCGAACCATTTCTGTGCGAATGGATTTCGTCCCCGCCGACCGGGCGCGGCAGGTCACTCGTAAGCATCAGACCTCTGACTATGCCCAAGCGATCGAGTCGGAGCGTCGCGGCAAGATCAGCGACGGAACCTCCGAGGTGATGGCTTCTGCGTCGGCTCGTCGCGCCCTCGATTTGCGGGAGGGATCGGGCTATCACGGAGTGATTTGGTCGATGTCGCTGTCGGTGACGGGCCACGACGGAGATGACTGTGACCGGGCGTGTGCGCGGGTCACCGCGGCCGCTGATGAGTCTGCGATCACCGAATTGCGCTGGCGCGAAGGAGATCACGACATCGCACAGTTCTGGACCCTGCCCCTCGGTCGGGGCTTGGCGTCGACCCGATACACGCGCTGACGAGGAAGGCATCCACATGACGACAACAGAGGATCGGATCGAGGTCGACGAGGACCTCGCGGCCGCCGAGGACGAACGAGAGCGGCGCACCATCACTGAATGGTGGCGCTGGGTGCTGGGCCGGGAGGACGGCGTCGGGCCGTTGGCGAGCGGTGACGCAGAAGCCGAGCACGCTCTGCATGCTCTGCGAGAACGTATCGAACCCCCGGAACGGCGGCGCTGGCTGGATAAGTGGGGGTGGTATGAAGGCCGCCCGGCTGGGGCGTGGACGACCACCCGGCAGGCCGAAGCGTTGAATCTGGCGACGACACGCCAGCCGGTGCAGCATGGCGGGCTGTTGGCCGGCCGAAACCTGATGGGCCAGGCCGCGGTGCGCCTGGATCCGTTCGAGCTGTACCGGGATCGGGTGATCGATGGAGTCAACGTGTGCGCTATCGGCGATATCGGGTCGTCGAAGTCGTCGATCATGAAAACCGTTGGCCTGTTTCGGCAGTTGATCTTGGAGCGTCAGATTGTGGCGTTCGATAAGAAGAACCAGGGCGGCCGAGGGGAGTATGGGCCGATCGCTGACATTTTGGGTGTCGAGTCGGTGACCTTCCGTGCCGGCGGTGGTGGCGTATCACTGAATCTGCTCGATCCGGAGATCTCCACCGACGGTCGCCACGCCGGGGGCGTAC
Source organism: Agromyces sp. NPDC029043 (assembly GCF_055564615.1). Taxonomy (NCBI): domain Bacteria; kingdom Bacillati; phylum Actinomycetota; class Actinomycetes; order Micrococcales; family Microbacteriaceae; genus Agromyces; species Agromyces sp. NPDC029043. The sequence goes on from NZ_JBVHVX010000027.1 coordinate 43,541, forward strand.
CGGGTGTGGTGCCCGCCGGCCAAGAGCTCTTGCTGCTCGCGGTGCTACAGGATGCGATGGAACGTCCCCTGAATCCCCGCGAAAAGGCGGCTGTGCGATGGGCCCTGGCTGTGGTGAACCAGCGGGCCGTGGAGTCGGGAACGGAGCCGCTTCTGGTCGACGTGGCTGGACAACTCCTCGACGGAGCCGGTGGCAAGTCGGAGGCTGCTCTCGATTTCGTGCGGCGCGGCGAGGACGTACCCGAATCAATCAAGGGCGATCTGGGTGACTACGCGTACTTCGGTAAGCGGTGGGCGTCGCGATCATTGGAGTGGGGAGTCGAGCCGGGTCTGGCGATTCTTGAGCTGGTGGACGGCGCGCTGCGGGGGCTTGTGGACCAGCCGACGAGCCGGTCGGTGAAAGAGGCGTTGAAGCATCCCTTTGTGCACTTCGATCTGTCGGCGCTCCCTGAGCAGGGGCCGGGATTGCGCGTGGTGATGACGACCGCTCAGACCTGGTTGGCCAACCGGCTCGCCGCACGGTCGCTGGCTCGACGACAGACAATCGGCATCTTCGAGGAGGGCTGGTTCCTGGGCGAAGGCGCGACCGGAAAGGTCGCCCGCGGAAACATGAAACTCTCCCGCGGCCTGGGCTACTCGACGTGGTCGGCGTTCCATCACTTGTCCGATCACGCGAAGGATTCACCCTCACGCGCACTCATGCAGGAATCCGATATCGCGTTGCTCTACAAGCAGGGCCGCAACGACGACGCTGTCGAGGTCTGCCAGATGTATCACCTGCCGCCGGAAACCGTGGATGTGCTCACCCAGCTCGGCCGCGGGCAGTGCTTGATGTGGATGAAGGGCCGCGACCCGATCCTGATGCAGCACGTGCGATCTCAGCTCGAACGCGACCTCACCAATACCGACAACGTCCTGGAAGGCACCACGTAAAACACCCGGCCGGATGGCCACCACAGGAGAGGACCTCATCGTGACCACCAACGATCCCATCGGGCGACAGAGTCCGCCCGCCACACGACCGTCAACGACGGCCTACAGCGCTGCTGACGCCCCGCTAGCTCCGTATGAACCTGGGTACACCCCGGGGCCCTACGACTACGCCAACGGCGGATATATCGACCAGTACGACCCACCGGTGCAGCCGCGGATCGATGCCTACGCCGCTGAGCAGTATGAGACCGGTGGTGCACCCGCACCGCAGGGTCGACCAACCCACCGCCGGTCGGCGTTCGATCCTGGTGTCGATCTGGGGCGCTTTGTCGGTGGCGCGGTGATCACGGCGGTGATCGCGGCGATGGTTGGGTATCTCGGGGTGCTGATTGTCAACGTGGCGACCTCGAGGTGGGTACCGGGAAACTATTGGATCGATCACCAGCTCGTGCGCCCGGAATTATCGCCGTCGACGGCGGCGTGGCTGGCTGCGGCGGCGGCGGCTATCGTCGCGGCCGGCGCCATGGTCGGGCTGTTGCAGATCACGAACTCGGCAGGGATGTTCTTCACGCTGATCGCCGCGCTGCTGGCCATCCTGGGTTTCGTCATCGCGATCACGTCGGGACCATGGCCAGCGACGGTCGGGCAGGCCGGTCTCATCGCTGTGGTCATCGGGGTTGTCGGTGTGCTCACCACGAGCTACACCCGCATGACAATCACTACGCCGGAACGGTTCTGAGACGATGTCGCGCTACACGGTGGGCGGCGATGTGATCGATGCCGTCGGTGACCAAGACGCGCAGAGGATGCTCGAACAAGCTCGCCGCGACGGTGTGCGGCCCTTGTGCGGATGCCGTCGGCCGGGAGTGCCGATGTATGTGGCCAGCACGCCGTCAGGACTCATCGTGAAGCGGATGCCGGGATCGGCGACTGATCACGCCGCCGAGTGCGCCTCTTGGGAGCCGCCCGCCGGATTGTCGGGGCTGGGAGAAGTGATCGGCGAAGCGATCACCGACAACCCTGAAACCGGGATGACTGCGCTGCGCCTGGGTTTTGCGCTCTCGCAGAGCGCTGGGCGTGCAGCTCCGGACGTATCGGCGGGAGCAGATGCCGAGTCGGTGTCCACCGACGGCCACAAACTGACACTGCGGGCATTGCTGCACTATCTGTGGGATGAGGCTGGGCTGACGTCGTGGTCTCCGAGAATGGCTGGTCGACGCAACTGGCGGGTGGTCTCGTGGCATTTGCGTCAAGCCGCGCACGGTAAGACCGCCAAGCGTCAGGCACTCGACCGTAAGCTGTTCATCCCTGAACCGTTTGACGCAGAGCACAAGCGGCAGTTGCTATCTCGACGACACGCAGCGTGGAAGGCTGCCCAATCAGTGCCGGGAAAGACGACCCAGCTGCTCTTGCTCGTCGGTGAGATCAAGGCTATCGAGGAAGCACGCTACGGGTACAAGCTGGTTGTCAAACACCTGCCCGACACCTCTTTGGTTCTCGCCGAGGATGTCCACAAACGGCTCCGCAAGCACTTCGCCGACGAACTGGATGGCTGGGCCGGCGATGACGCCTCACATCTGATGATGATCGGCACATTCTTGGTGAACAATGCCGGTATCGCGGTAGTGCGAGAGCTCTCGGTGATGCTGGTCGATGAGCATTGGCTGCCGGTGGAGTCCGGCGCGGCCAAGATGCTGCTGTCGACAGCCATCGACGAGCGCCGCCGTTTCCGGGTGTGCCTGCGTTACAACCTGTCTCGTACCGCAGCGTCGGCCACGCTGGTCTTCACCGACACCGACCCGACCACGGCGGCGTTCATCGACGATTCGGTGTCTCTGGGCGATGCGATGTCGGCGGCCGCCGACCACGCCGACAACACCGCCTCACCTATTCCTGATGGCGTTGAGGGCATGGCCGTGTGGTCGTGGCTCACCGCCACGGAGATGCCCGAACTTCCTGAACCCGCCCGTATTCAACCGCAAAGGACCGCGCTATGAGCTATCACCAGTCTGGGTCGTCGACCCATAACTCGTCGAGCTCGGCGGGCCCGATCCTGGCCGTGATGGGCGCTGTCGTGGCTGCGTTGACTCTGGTGTCGTGTGCCGGTGCCCTGTCGGGGGTGTTGGCCGGGCACGGGTGGGCCTGGCCCGGAGGTGACGACCCAGCTCTGTTCGCGGGCCTCAAAGCGCTTGTCACCAGTCCTGGTGATCCGGCGGCGTCGTGGCCGGGGGACGTGGCACCGGGGCCGGCATGGTTGGTGTGGGCCTGTGTTGTGGTGCTGGTGGTCGCTGTCGCCGCGTTCGCGTGGTGGGTGTGGTCGGTCATCGATACGCGCAGGGCCCGCCGCGAAACCCGGCAGCGGGGGTTGGCATCCCGTGAGGACCTCATCGCCGCGAATCTCACCGAAGAGGCTGCGGTCGCTCGTGCGCGGACGTCAACGCCGGCGCTGCGGGATCAGAAGGTTAAAGACATCGATCCAGGAGAGGCGGCGATTTATGTCGGGCAGCTGCGCGGGTCACGCGAACCGGTCTATGTGCAGCATCGCGACTGCACCCTGATCGAAGGGCCGACAGGTGCCGGTAAGACGTGGCGGTCGGCGGTGCAACGGTGTTGGGATGCACCGGGTTTCCTGCTTGCCACGACAACGAAGGCTGATTTGATCAAGGCCAGCTTTGCCGCGCGCCGCGACGTGGGGTGGGTAGAGATCTTCGACCCAACCGGCATCACCGGCTGGCCCCGGCCGCTGCGGTGGGCGCTGCTCGCTGGGTGTGACGACGAACAGGTGGCGATGCGCCGTGCCGAATCCATGGTGAAGGCCGCACCGCTGGGACAGGTGAAGAACGCGGGTTTCTGGGAGTCGCGCGCCACGACAGTGCTGCGCTGCTATCTGATGGCGGCCGCGGTCGAGGGGTTACGGCTACGGCAGGTTCGTACCTGGGTGAATCTCAAGGAATGGGAAGAACCCTATGGGATCTTGGTCGAGTCAAACCCGATGTGGGCCGCCGACATTCGCGGTTTGGCCGCGGGAGAGTCCGACTCGATCGACGATGTGTTCTCCACGGTGGCAAGCATGTTGGAACCGCTGGCCGATCCCAGTGTGGCCGCGGTCGTCGACCCGCCGATCGAGCAGTCGATTGACCTGCGGCGGTTCGTGCTCGACGGCGCGAACACCCTGTACCTGGCGTGTTCGTTGAAGCAGAAGCAGGTCGCTCCGATCGTCGCTGCCCTGGCCGCCGAGGTGTATGAGATCCTCGACCTGCATTCCCAGCACCAACCCGGTGGACGGCTAACGGTTCCCGCGCGGTTCGTGCTTGACGAGGTCAACAACATCGCCCCGATTCCAGGCCTGCCCGACATGATGACCGACAGCGGTGGCCGCGGCCTGAGTATCTGGGCGTACGCACACAACCGGCTACAGAACGAGAAGCGGTGGGGGCGTGAGGCTGGCCGCGAGTTCACCATCAATGCACCGAACCGGATCATCCTTCCCGGCCTGGGCGATGAGGAGGAGTTGGCGTCGTTGTCACGGTTGTTCGGCCAGTACGAGGAAGCCTACGGTCCACAACCCGGTCAGACTCGAATGAAGAATGTGTTGTCAGTCAACGAGATACGCGAGATGGATGAGGACCAAGCGTTGATGATCTATCGCGGTTCCAAGCCGATTATGCTGCGGATGCCGACGCTGTGGGAACGACCAGACCTTGCCGACGAAGCCCGGATCTCGGAGGCCTTGTTCGATCACATCTGCCAGACCGGCAACCTCGATGCCACCGTTGACGATCTGGCTGTGGAGTCGGCGTCGTGACCGCGGTCGCCGAGAAGGGGTCGACTGCGGGACCGAAGTTCTCGCCGTCGCGGTTCTGCTGGGAAAGTCTGAACCGCGCCGACGCCGAAGAACTGTGGTCGGAACTGATCGACTGGGTCGGCTGGCTGCGGGTGCGTTATGAGCTGGGGTCGGTGATCCCGGGATGCTGGTACCGCCATACCCGCATGGTGGAGGAGCTGACGGCGCTGATGACCGCGCATCGGGCGGCCTACGATGACTCACACACCTCAGATGGCCAGTATTGGTCGGACATGGCGGCCTGGCATGTCCACTATCTACGCCCGTTCCTATCGACGATCAAGGACCTGGGCACCAAACCGTGCGGTCCTGATACCTGCTCGGCTCGACCGCGGGCGGTACCGGGATTTCACGGTGTGGCTGACTGGGTGAATGCCGACGTCGAGGCCCGACCCACCGGTTCGACGGCGGCGCGGCCGGCCACACTAACCCCTGGCGAGGTTCGGGAGTTGGTGCGCAACAACGAGGCCGCCCCACTCGACCCCACAGATCCCGACACCGGATACAGTCACAACGGCCACCGCTGGTTCTATGACCAATCACGAAAAGTGTTTGTGGCACAGACGATCACCTCTACCTGACGCCGTCCCCGGCGCGAAAAGACCAGCGACACTTCAATGATGATCCGGCACACGGCGAGCAATTACTTCGACGTTCTCCTCGTGCCCAATCTGAGTGTCGTTGGGCGGCAGGGGAGGCCGAGGTCTGCTGTTGTTCCCCGCCCGGAACAGACAGGCCCGGCCTCTCCTGCCGCTCCCTATCCCCCGATGAAACTGGTCCAGGCCGACGACAGCACGTCCTTGACGATGAGAATCAGACCGGGAATGAGAACGAGCCCGCTAGCTGCGATCGCAACGATCTGAGGGGGCCGCAGGTACGTATTCTTCGCGAGCCACACACCTCCGCCGATGCAGCCACACACAGTCAGCATGACCCAGAACTTGAACGATGTGGGCATCTCGGCGGCTCCGCGATGCCAGTAGTCGATCAGCGCGCAGATCGCGGTGACAATGGCCAGTGCCACGGCGAGGATCGCGGCGACCAGTTCGGCATCCCCGTCTCGGGTGAAGCATGCGAAACTTCGAGATACCCAATAGATGATGGCGAGGGCTACGAGAGTGGCAACCAGCGCCAACCAGGTCGTGGACGTGTGTCGTAGTAAGCGTCCGAAACTGTAGCCGTACAGGACAATTGCGAACAGTCCACTCACAATGATGCTGATGACGCCGAGCGTGGTGGGTACGTGGCCCTCGATAATCCAGACGGCGACACCGCACAGCGCAGCGGCGGTCGCGATGCCCAGGAACGCCAGCATCCAGTGCCACCACTGCCAGCCAGGGTCATAGGTGCGCGCGACATCGGTTGTGTCGGGAGCGTAGAGGTCCCTCTGGGCGAGGATGGTACGGGTCAACATGCTGCTCCTTGGGTTGGGCGGTTCGGTGTCCAACCGTACGAAACGTGAGTGAGGGACTGGTGCACGATCAGGTGACAGTGTCGGTGTCATGCCGCTGAGGCGGCTGTGTTGATGATGGTCTCGTATTCGATGGGCGTCAACCGGCCG
>NZ_JBVHVX010000028.1:0-35282 GCF_055564615.1 Agromyces sp. NPDC029043
CGCCAGCGCTGCAACGCTGACTTGATCAAGTGACTACCGGGATCATTCTGCGGGAAGGCACGCCCTCCCAGATCCACAGGTCTTGATCATTCCTCGACCAACGGCGCGGCCGTCGACTAGAGAGTGAGCTTCGTACAGCAATTGAAGAGTCTGCAAATTGGAACGACGTTGTCGACACACTCAAGCTGTCCGGCACCAACGCGATCTCATCCGTCAAAGGTCATGCCGCGCGGTTCGGTATCAACGCCGAAGATTTCGAGGATGCCGCAACCCTCACACCTGCCGACCTGGTTCCGTCGAGTCAAAACATCAGGCGCGCTGGGCCCATGCTTGCTGCCGCGTACTTCACCCTTTGCGGGAGCGACGTCTCGTGGCCGCTTGAGCCCGCCCGCTATGACCTTCTCGTCGTAGATGGTCATGGAGTGCGCCGTGTACAAGTGAAAACAACTACAGTTGGCGTCGGGGGGTCGTGGAAAGTCTACTTGTCGACGACCAGCGGTGATCGGCGCACCTATACGCCGGACGAGATCGACTACTTCTTCATCGTGGATGGTGACTTCTACTGTTATCTCGTGCCTATCGAGGTCGTGGGTGGATTGCACGCGATCCATCTGAGCTCGTACCAGTGTTATCGGCTGCCCCGACCCTGGTTCTCGCCTCCGGAAAGCTGACTACGTCGACTCCATGGCCGCGCCTGTCAGCTCTTGCGCGTTGCTAGAGGCACCACTAAGGGCATCGACATGATGGTGCCGATCGTCCTCGAGGACGGGGAAGTCCGAGCCACCTCAGGGAAGTACATTCTTTGTGGCGGAACCAGACGGGAGCGCTCGCGAGTCCGGCACACTCTGGTCATCACGCCGGGCACCACAATCCGCATGCTCGGCCGACCGAGATCAAGCGTCGCCGAACTCATTAGGTCACGCTCGACTACGAGGTCCGCGAGGTATGACATGACCGATGTCCCGCGATAGAAGCCTTGTGACATCCGGACCCCGAAGGAGAGCGTGACCAGGGTCAGTCAGAACGCGACGACAAATGTGAACAGCGCGATCGGCACGAACGGCACCGTCGGGAGGAGCATCAGCAGCATCGGGATGGCACGTCGGGTCGCGATGACGGCCGCCCAGCCGGCCAGCGCCGCGAGGATAGCGGCGATGACAGTGATCTGGTTGCGGATCACCGCGGTGCTCGGGGGCGGTACGCCGTACGTCAGCTTGTGGGCCATGTAGGGGTCGCTGAGCGCCACGAGTATCAGCACGTACGCGACGACTATGGCGGCGAGGCCGATGAGTGACAACCTGACGGCATGGGTCCGGTTCTGTCCACGGTCGGGGTCCATGGCTTCATCGTCACCCGGACCGATAATCCGACGGATCGGTAGGACTACTCGGATCACACACGTCGACGCCTCACTGACCGATCACCTTATGAGTGACCGATGATGTTAGCGCCGAACGGCAACCGTGATCGCCACGACGCCAAGGGCGCCGAGCGCTGCGAGTCCGGCGCCCATGGTCATCGATCCTGCGGCGCCCGGACCACCGACGACCACCAACACTCCGACCAACGCCGATGAGATCGCGTTGGCGATGAGCTCGGCAGTGCCGACACCGGCGGCGGCCTTCGATCCCTCGATCGGATCGTCGGTGCTGCGCATCGCAGCGACGCTCAGGTGCGGGAAGGCGAGTCCGACCCCCGCTCCGGCCAGGAGCAGTCCCACCACCCACACGACGGCGATCCATCCAACGTCCGCCTGCTGAGTTGCGGCGAACAGCGTGAGGCCGGCGGTCGTGATCACCGGACCCAAGACCATGAGCCGCTTGCTGATTCGTTCGCTGTCGACACTCGCGCTGAACAGCTGCACAACACTCCACCCGATCGACACGGTGGCACCGAAGATCCCGGCGACCAGCGGTGACATCCCGGCAAGTTCCTGACCGAACTTGGGGAGGAAGATCTCGATCATGGCTGCGGCACTGAGGATGCCGAGGACGATGTAGAACCACTTGAGCGGATTGCCGCGCAGATAGGTGATGTGCGGCAACACCGGAGACGACGCGCTGCGATCCACCATTACGAAAGCACCCACGAGTGCCACACCGGCGACGAGCGCGACGACGGTGGGTCCGCCGACCGGCACGACCGCGGCGATGCTGAATGCCGTGGCAGCGAGGACGAGAACCGTCAGCGATGGCACCGGCAGTCGACCGAAGTCGTCGGATTCCGCACTGCGCCTCGGCAATCCGCGCGTGGACAGCACACCCAGGATCACCGCCACGAGCGCGAGCAACCAGAATGCTCCCCGCCAGAAGTCGAGCTGGGCGAAGACGCCGCCGATGGTTGGTCCGAGCAGCGTGCCGAGCCCCCACATCGCGGAGACCAATCCCGTGGCCCGTGTCCAGAGATGTTCGGGAAGTGCATCGCGGATCACGGCGTAGCCGAGGCCGGCGAGGAGTCCGCCGCCGAGTCCCTGGAGCACCCGGGCGGCGAGCAGGAATTCCATCGTGGGTGTGAGCGCGGCACCGACTGAGCCGGCCGCGAACAGCAGGAACGCGATGAAGTAGGCGCGCGCTGCGCCCCAGGATGCGAGCGACCGGGCCACCAGCATCGATGCCAGGACCGAGGAGACCATGAATGTTGTTGTCACCCAGGCGAAGTAGCGATCTCCGCCGATGTCATCAATCGTCGACGGGAGTAGCGCCGCGGTCACGAAGGTGTTCATGGCATAGACCGCGATGCCGCCGGCGAGCACGAGCGAGGCGGTGATGTGCTCGGCGCCGAACAGTTCGCGCCAACTTCCCGAGTGCGCGACGGCGGACTTGTTCTCTCTGGAATCCCGGGGTGTTCTCGTGTCTTCGGTCGTCATGTCGGTTACGCTAGAACCTGAACTAAAGTTGAGGTCAAGCATGAATGAGATCAAGCCGACTCCGACCGATCTGCTGACCGTCGGCGATGTCGCCAGGCGTACGGGAGTCGCCGTGTCGGCGCTGCACTTCTACGAGCGTGAGGGGCTGATCTCCTCGACGCGCACTGCCGGAGGTCAACGACGATTCGCCCGGCACGTGATCCGCCGGGTCTCGGTGATCCAGGTGGCCAAGCGTATGGGAATCCCGCTGGCCGAGGTGGCCGAGGTCTTCGCCGACCTGCCGCAGGACCGCATGCCATCGAAGACCGATTGGCGGCGCATCGGCGAGCGGTGGCGCGGACGCCTCGAGGCCCGACGCAAAGAGATCGAGCGGATGGAAGAGGAACTCACCGAGTGCATCGGGTGCGGGTGCGTGTCCCTGCGGAGTTGCCGCGTCCTCAACCCCGACGACGAACTCGGTACCGACGGCGCCGGTCCACGGCTGTTGCCCACGATCGATCCCGACCACGTGTCGGACACGGGGTAGGGCACAGTTAGGACATGGGACCCCTTGCCGGACCTGAACGCGCGGATGCGTTCACAGTGGTGTCGTTCAACGTCAACGGGATTCGGGCGGCGCGGCGCCGAGGATTCGACGACTGGCTGGCCACGCGCTCACCGGACGTCGTCGCAGTGCAGGAGTTGCGATGCCCCGCCGCCGAACTCGGAGCTTTCCCCGGTTACTCGGTGGCGGCCGATGTCGGCTCGCTGGCCGGCCGCAACGGAGTGGCCGTGCTGACCAAGGATGCGCCCGCCGCGGTGCGGACCTGGGTGACCCACCCTCCCCGTGCCCGCGGCCTGGCGGAGTTCGCGACACACGGCCGCTACATCGAGGTCGATCTCGCGGACCGACCCGTCACCGTCGCCTGCCTGTATCTCCCAAAGGGTGGCCTGCCCGCCCACCTGCAGCGGCCGGGGTCGATGCGTGAAGCACCGGATGGCGGCGTGAAATATGAACGGAAGCAACGCTTTCTGCAGGCGTTCGCCCGTGAACTGAACCGCAATCGACTCGCCGCGTCGCGTTCGGGCCGCGAGTTCCTCCTCGCCGGCGATCTCAACATCGCCCACACCCGGTACGACGTGACGAACTGGCGTGCCGCCCGCTCCATGGACGGCTTCCTCCCCGAGGACCGCGAATGGTTCGGCTCGATCCTCGGGCGGCGGCGCCTCGTCGACGTCGTGCGCGAGGTGTACGGTGACCGGCCCGGCCCACTGACATGGTGGAGTTGGGCGGGGCAGTCATTCACCAAGGACGTCGGCTGGCGGGTGGATCATCAACTCGCGACGCCCGGCCTCGCCCGGTCGGCACTCCGGGTCGAGGTGGACAAGGAGCCGTCACCGGCGCAACGGCTGTCCGATCATGCGCCGCTGGTGGTGACCTACGGGGGTGAGGGGCAGATCGCCGGAGAATCCCCCGGGGAGCGGTCACACTTGTCCCGTTGGTGACGTCACCGAAGTGAACCGCTACGAAAAGAGGGCACCGTGGACCGCACCCGGGAATTCGACGTCGAACGACCCCGACTGACACGTATGGCAGCCGGCATCCTCCATGATCACGGTGAGGCCGAGGACATCGTCCAACAGGCGTGGCTCCGGCTGAACTCGACCGACGCCGACATCGACAATCTGCCCGCATGGCTCACCACGGTCACCAGCCGACTGTGCCTTGATCGACTCCGCGCACGCATTCCCGCTGCCGCCGAGATGATCGACGACGAGCCGTCGGCCGATCCCGATCCCGCCGAGCACGCCGCACTCGCGGATTCGGTCGGCGTCGCGCTCGGTGTGGTGTTGGAGCGGCTCTCACCCGCAGAACGAGTCGCCTTCGTCATGCACGACTCGTTCGGCTTCGAGTTCGGCGTGATCGCCGCCGCCCTCGACGTCACTCCCGCCGCCGCACGCAAGCTGGCCTCACGCGCCCGGGCGCGCGTGCGCCAACCCGCCACCGAGGATGCGCTGTCCGACTGGGCGATCGTCGACGCGTTCATGTCCGCCGCCCGTGAGGGCGACTTCGAGCGGCTGCTCGCGTTACTCGCACCCGACGCTGTGGTCACCGCCGACGAGGCGGCGGCCACCGTCGGAACGCCCACCCGGATCGACGGGCGCCAGTCGATCGCCGAATTCTTCAACGGCAGTGCCGCGGCCGCCCTCGCGGTGTTCGTGGGGGAGCGGCCGGGGTCGGCCTGGTTTCAGCGCGGGGCCCCCGCGGTGGTCTTCGATTTCACCGTGTCCGACGGCGTCGTCACCGCGATCACCTTCCGCGCGCACCCGGACACCCTCGCGCAGGTGGTGCGTCGTCGAGGTGCCGACCGGCGCTCGTGACCTGCGCGGTCACATTCCGGCGGGCCCATTCGTCATCACTGTGTACGCACCATTCACCGCCGATCATCAAGGAGAACACCATGAAGACCATGACCTGCCGCCAACTCGGCGGACCGTGCGATCTCGCACACCGGGGCGCGAGCGCCGACGACGTGATCAACGCCCAGGATCGGCATCTCAAGGATGCCGAAAAAGCCGGCGACGCAACGCATCAGGAAGCACGTGATGCGATGAAGTCGCGGTGGCGTCATCCGCGTCAGTCGATGGGGTGGTACAAGGGCGTCAAGGAGTCCTTCGCCGAGCTTCCCGAGGACTGAACCGCGCGGCGGCGCGGCGGTGGGAGCGAGGCCACGAATCGTCAAGATCACACAAGCGGACCGTGGTCCGATTGTGTGAATCCCGGTAGAATCGTCGGGTCAGCCTTTGTCACCGGTCAGCCTGGAGCCGTGAATCATGCCCTCACTCAACGACATTCGTTCGACGCCTGAGCTCTCCGAGGTCGACGGCGCGGTTGCGATCTACCTGCACGGGTTCGGTTCCAACGAGCAGGACCTCGCCGGACTGGCCCCGCTCGTGACTCCGGACCTGCCCTGGGTATCGCTGCGGGCGCCCCTGACCGAACAGCCCGACTCCTATGCCTGGTTCCGGATCACCACCCCCGGCAATCCGGACCCGGGACCCGTCGCATCGGCCACCGAACTCGTCTGGGAGTGGATCGACGCGAACCTCTCCGCCGATGTCCAGATCATCGCGATCGGGTTCTCGCAGGGTGGGCTCATGGCGACGCAACTACTGCGCACCCGGCCTGATCGCGTGGCCGCCACGGTGATTCTCGGCGGCTTCGTCCAGGGCGCCGTGCAGGATGCCGACGCCCGGCTCGCCGCCACGCGACCGCCGGTCTTCTGGGGTCGCGGTGAACAGGATCGGGTGATCGCGCCGATCGCGATCACCCGGACCTCCACCTGGCTGCCGGACCATTCGACGCCAGAGATCCGCACCTATCCGGGTCTCGCGCACGGTGTCAATCAGGCGGAGATCGACGATGTCCGCGCATTTCTGACCGGGATTCGGGTCGTCGGGTACGCGGTGTGACCTGGCACGGTTGGGATAAGGGAACGCGCGAGTACTCTCGCATCACCCTTGCCCTGTTCGCCGCCGGATTCGCGACGTTCGCGCAGATCTTCGACGCACAAGCAGTCCTGCCTGCCCTGAGTCGCGATCTAGGGGTGGGCGCGGCCGCCGCGGCGAGCACGGTGACGGCCTCCACACTCGGGGTGGCGGTGTCGGTGTTGCCGTGGGCCGCGGCGGCCGACCGCATCGGCCGAACCCGTGCCATGACCTTCAGCTTGATCTCCGCAACGGTCATCGCGCTTGTCATTCCGTTTCTGCCCGGCTTCGGGCTCGTCGTCGTCGGGCGCGCGGTTCTCGGCGTGGCGCTGGGTGCGGTACCCGCGGTGGCCATGGCATACCTGGTCGAAGAACTCGTCGCTCACCGGGTCGCCATCGCCGCCGGGATCTTTGTGTCCGGCAATACTTTTGGTGGCATTTGCGGACGTATCATCGCCGGACCGATGTCGGAAGCCGTGGGGTGGCGGCCCGCGATGTTCACTGTCGCCGTGACATCGGCGGTGATGTCGGTGATCTTCGTCGTCGTCATCCCGAAGCCGCGAGGCTTCCGCGCCGATCGCGGAGATGAGCGTCCGGTGCGCGCCAGAATCCTCGTCCATCTCCGGGACCCGGTGATGCTGGGGCTCTACGCGCTGGGCTTTCTGTTGATGGGTGCCTTCGGTGCGGTCTACAACTACTTCGGGTACCGGCTGCAACTCCCGCCGTGCTCGATTCCGGCGTCGCTGGTGGGGTTCCTGTTCGCCGTTTATCTCTTCGGCACGGTCGCGAGCAGATACTCGGGAGTCCTGGTGACGCGATTCGGCGCGGTGCGGGTCATCGTTTCGGGAACCGTGTTGATGTTGGTGGGGCTCGGGTTGATGCTGACACCGGTACTCGCGGGGGTCATCGCCGGGCTCATCGTCTTCACGATCGGATGTTTCACTGCTCACCCCGTCGCGAGTGGCCAGAGCGGGATTCGTGCACGGGTCGGCCGGGCCCAGGCCACCGCGCTGTACCAACTCGCGTGGCTGGGCGGCACCGCGTTGATGGGGTTGGTGGCGGGTGTCGCCTACGACGCAGGCGGCTGGTCGGCAACGGTGGCGGTGGCTGCCGTGATGTGCGTGCTGGCGATCGTCGTCGCTGTCACGGCGCTTCGCCGACAATCGTTCGGCACCCGAGGCACCCGAGGCAGCCCCGGGGGGCGTCACCCGCGTCCGTACGGTGTCTGCTCGCCGGCCCGCACCTCGAACGGGAGGTGATTTCCCGCGGGTGGCAGCGGGCAGGTGGCGAAGTCGATGAAGGCGCACGGGAGATTGGTTGCCCGGTTGAGGTCGACGTCGATCGGTCCGCCCGCGCGCAAGACGTCGTCGTCGGCATCGATCGCGACGGAACGGTTGGCGGAGTACGTCGTGACACCCGACGTCGCATCGGTGAACAGCACGCTCAATCCACCGGACTTGCCGTTGAACGCCACCAGCCGATGCTGCGCGCCGGCGTGATCGACAATCACCTCGCCGGGGGAGACATACACGTGCGAGAGCCCCTCGGCGACCGCGCCGACGGTGACCGGCCGCGGTTGCGGATAGGGCTCGAACCGGGCGGGCAGCACCCAGTCGGGACTCGCGGGATAGGCGGGAACACCGCGGAAATCCCGGACCGTGGGTGCGGCGGCGTCGTGGACGCGGATCAGATATCCGTCGCCGCGACGGGCGACCTCGATGTGGACACCATCGAGCTCAAGGACCTCGCCGGGGCCCGTCGGCGTGAGCTCGAGGTCGCGCGGCGCGAACGACTCGTCGTCGTCGGGACGGACGTGAGCGGTGGGACCGGTGAACCACCAGGTCCCCGGCAGTCCGTCGAACCGCACTGGTTCGGTGTCGAGCCACTCGAGCCGGGTGATCGACAACCATCCCAACGGCGCCGCCAGATCGCGCTCGCGCGCGTCGTGCCAGCTCTGCCACTGCTCGGCGAAATCCTGGTCGGTGGACACGGTCTCGGTCATCGGCGTTCTCCCTCGTGCAACGGTCGTCGTCGACATGATCAACGACGCGCCCGCCGCCGCGTATGCCGTTGTGCTCATCGTGGTTCCAAGACCTGCGTCGGGTACCGCACGCCGACGACGCGCGACCTAGACTCGACGACGTGATGGGAAGACACCATGCCGCGCGCCGGTGAGCCACTGCGCAAGCTCGGTTTTCTGACGATCGGGCGATTCGACGACGACGCTCCGCGCGCCGGGCACTTGGAGACGCTCGACGTCATCTCGCGTGCCGAGGACCTCGGATTCGACAGCGTCTGGCTTCGTGATCGGCATCTGCAATTCGGGATCTCGTCGCCGGTTGCCGTGCTCGCGGCGGCCGCGGTGCGTACCAGCCGCATCGAGTTGGGGACCGCGGTCATCCCGCTGGGCCTGGAGAATCCGTTCCGCCTCGCCGAGGATCTCGCCACCGTCGACGTTCTCTCCGACGGACGGCTCAAACCCGGTGTCTCCGTGGGCACCCCGATGCGTTACGACGACTACAAGCACGCGCTGTATCCCGCCACCTACGATCTCGAGGATTTCTCGAAGGAGCGGGTGGTGCGGCTGCTGAAGAACCTGCGCGGGGAGCCGGTCAGCCCGTTCGCGGGGACGGTCGGCATCGAGACGTATTCCACACGGATACAACCACATTCACCCGGGCTGGCCGATCGGGTCTGGTACGGCGGGGGACTGTCGTCGGCGATCTGGGCGGGCGAGCAGGGCCTCAACTATCTGACCTCGTCGGTGGTCAGCATCGAGGGCACCGACTCGCGGGATTTCGCCACGATCCAAGGCGAGCACATCGACGCCTACCTCGCCCATCACATCGAGCCGGCCCGCGCACGCGTCTCGCAGGGGCTGGTGGTGATCCCGACCGATACCGCGACGCCCGAACAGATCCGCAAATACGAGGCCTATCGCGATGCCCGGCTACCCCGCACGACCGAACCTCAAGGTCCCCGCGGGATGTTGTTCTCGCCGGATTACGTCGGGCCGTCCGAGGAGCTGGCGCAGACCCTGTACGCGCACGCGGGGTTCCAGCGGGCGTCGGAGGTGGCGATCGCGCTGCCGTTCTCCTTCGACGCACCGGACTACGCACAGATCATCACCGACCTGGCCACCCGTCTCGGACCGGCCCTCGGTTGGCGGCCCGCGGAATAGTCGTCGCCGGCGCTCGGTTGTGACGACCATGAGTGAGCAACCGGAATTGAGCCCCACCAGCTGGGTACGCAACCAGACCGAGAAGATCCTCGAGCAGGGCACGACCGACGGGGTCCAGGTCGCCGACCGCCCGGTCGTCCTCTTCACGACGATCGGCGCCAAGTCGGGCAAGAAGCGCTACGTGCCGCTGATGCGCGTCGAGGAGAACGGCCACTACGCGATGGTCGCCTCCAAGGGCGGCGCACCGGAGCATCCCTCCTGGTACTTCAATGTCAAGGCGAACCCGCAGGTCACCGCCCAGGACGGCGAGACCGTCGTCGAACTGACCGCCCGCGAGGTGTCCGGTGACGAGCGCGCCCACTGGTGGGAGCTCGCCGTTGCCGCGTACCCGCCCTACGCGGAGTATCAGACCAAGACCGACCGGCAGATCCCGGTGTTCGTCCTGGAGTGATCCCCAGCGGGATCAGGGCGGTGCTCAGCCGATCCACACCGTCTTGACGTTGCAGAACTCCCGGATGCCGTGGGCGGTGAGTTCCCGTCCATAGCCGGAGCGCTTGATGCCGCCGAATCCGAGTTCGGGGAACGAGATGGTCATACCGTTGATGAACACCTGCCCCGACTCGATCTCGTCGATGAAGCGGTCCTGCTCCGCCGCGTCGGTCGTCCACGCGTTGCCGCCGAGGCCGAAGGTGGTGTCGTTCGCGATGTCGATGGCGGCGTCGATGTCGTCGACGCGGTACACCGACGCCACCGGACCGAACGCTTCCGCCGAGTAGAGCTGCATGTCCTTGGTGATGCCGGTGATGACCGTCGGTTCATAGAACCAGCCCGGCCGGTCGAGTCGGTGTCCGCCGATGAGCACCGTCGCACCGTCGGCGACGGCGCCGTCGACGAGTTCCTCCAGATCATCGCGTCCCTGCTCGGTCGCCAACGGCCCGACGTCGGTCGCCTCATCTGTCGGATCGCCGACGACGAGCGCCCGGAACCCCGCCACAAAGGCGTCGACGAACTCGTCGTACACGTCGGTGTGGATGATGAATCGCTTTGCGGCGATGCAGGATTGACCGTTGTTCTGGACGCGCGCGGTGACCGCCGTCTCGGCCGCCCCGGCGATGTCGGCGCTCGGCATGACGATGAACGGGTCGCTGCCGCCGAGTTCGAGGACGGTGTGCTTGACCTCATCCCCGGCGATGGCCGCGACAGCTCGACCCGCAGGCTCGCTGCCCGTCAGGGTGGCCGCGGCGATCCGCGGATCCCGCAGAATGGCCTCCACCGCCGACGAACCGATCAGCAGCGTCTGGAAGCAGCCGTCCGGAAAGCCCGCGCGCCGCAACACATCTTCGATGTAGAGCGCCGACTGCGGCACATTGGACGCGTGCTTGAGGACGCCGACGTTGCCCGCCATCAGGGCCGGTGCGATGAACCGCACCGCCTGCCACAGCGGGAAATTCCACGGCATCACCGCGAGGATCACCCCGAGCGGCTGATACCGCATGTATGCGCGGCTCGCGCCGACCGCCTCGGCGTCGGCGGGTTCATCGGCGAGCATGGCCTCGCCGTGCTCGGCGAAGTACCGGAAACCCTTGGCGCACTTCAACGTTTCCGCCTTGGCCGCGGACAGCGTCTTGCCCATCTCCTCAGTCATCATCGCCGCGACGTCGTCGGCCTCGGCCTCGAGAAGATCGGCGGTGGCCCGCAGCCACTGCGCTCGCTGCGCGAACGTGGTCCTGCGGTAATCGCCGAAACACGCCACCGCACGGTCGAGCGCCTGATCGATCTCGGCGTCGCTGGTCGACGCGAACTCCCGGACGGTCTGCCCGGTCGCCGGGTTGATGGTGGCGATGGCCATGGTGACTCCTTTGTCAGATGTGGCACGTCTGGGTGATGGGTAACGCGTGCGGGAACGACGACGGTCAGTCGAAAAGGCGCCGGAACACGTTGGTCTCGGCGAGATCCACCAGCTCGTCGCCCCGACCGGACAGCACCGTGCGCAGCGCGTAGAGAGTGAAACCCTTGGCCTGTGCGGCGGTCACGGTCGGCGGGATGGACAGTTCTTGCCGCGCGGTGGTCACATCGAGCAGAGCCGGTCCGTCGTGGGCGAGGAATTCGGTGACGGCGCCGGCGAGATCGTCGGGTTGTTCCACCTTGCGCCCCATGATGCCGACCGATTCGGCGAGACGCGCGAAGTCCGGATTGATCAGATCGGTGCCGTAGTTGACGAAGCCCGCCGCCTTCATCTCCACTTCGACGAAGTTCAGCGAGGAGTTGTTGAACACCACGATCTTCACCGGCAGCTTGTTCTGGATCAGTGTCAGGAGTTCACCGAGCAGCATCGCGAGTCCGCCGTCGCCGGCCATCGCGATCACCTGCCGGCCGGGGAACGCCGACTGGGCCCCGATCGCCTGCGACACGGCGTTGGCCATCGATCCGTGGCTGAACGAACCGATCAGTCGACGACGCCCGTTCATCGTCAGGTAGCGCGCCGCCCACACCACCGGCGATCCGACGTCGGGGATGAAGATCGCGTCGTCGGTCGCCGTGTCGCTGAGGAGCCGCGCGAGGTACTGCGGATGGATGGGTGCGCGGTTGCGGTCGTTGTCGGCGAGCTCGTCGAGGCGTCGTCGTGCTTTGACGTAATGCGCCCGCGACGTCGCGAGATGTTCGGAATCGCGATTACGGTCGATGAGGGGCAGCACCGCGGACACCGTGTCGGCGACGCTGCCGACCAGCGGTATGTCCACCGGGCACCGTTTCCCGATCTGCTCGCCCCGGATGTCGACCTGGATGATCTGGGCCTTGGACGGATAGAACTGCTGGTACGGGAAATCGGTCCCGAGCATCAGCAGCGTGTCGCATTTCTCGATCGCGCGGTAGCCCGACGAGAACCCGAGCAGACCGGTCATGCCGACGTCGTAGGGATTGTCGTACTCGATGAATTCCTTGCCGCGCAACGCATGCACGACCGGCGCCTGCAGTGCGCTGGCGATCTCCACGAGTTCGTCGTGGGCGCCCTCGACACCCGCACCGGCGAGAATCGTCACCTTCTCCGCGCCGTTCAACGCATCGGCGGTGCGTCGTATCTCGGTGTCCGTGGGACGTGTCACGCGCGGGGTTGCGCGGATCGGGGCGCCCGATCGCCGCGACGGACACGCCGCGAGAAAGGTTTCACCGGGGATGACGAGCACCGACACCCCGCGCTTCTCGACGGCCGTGCGCAGCGCGATGTCGAGGACGCGGGGCATCTGATCGGGAGTGCTGACCATCTCACAGAAATCGCTGCACTCGCGGAACAGTTCCTCCGGATGGGTCTCCTGGAAATAGCCGCTGCCGATCTCGGGTGCCGGAATGTGCGCGGCGATCGCGAGTACCGGGACGCGACTGCGTTGGGCGTCGAACAGACCGTTGATCAGATGGAGATTGCCCGGTCCGCAGCTGCCCGCGCACACGGCGAGTTCGCCGGTCAGCGCCGCCTCGGCGGCCGCGGCGAAGGCGGCAGCCTCCTCATGTCGGACGTGCTGCCAGGCAATGGTGTCCTGCTTGCGCAACGCGTCGGTGAATCCGTTGAGTGAATCACCGGGGATTCCGTAGACGCGTTGGACGCCCGCGCGGGTGATCTGTTCGACGATGACTTCGGCAACTGTGGATGCCACGTGCGGCTCCGTTCGCTCGAGTGCGGTTCGGACTTACTCGCTCGCTGTCCACAGTAGACGGGGCCGCGCGGCCGCACAGATGCATGGCGGCGGGGTGGGGAGTGCACCGAGGGATGCCATACTTGCTGGTACGGCGCGCCGTGGTGGTGAATCGGAGTCGAAGTCTCCGAAATCGGCGCGCGATAGGGAACTATGGGGAAATGTCTGCCCATCTGAGTTACGAGGAATTCGGGCGCCGATTCTTCGAGGTCGCGGTCACCGAAGACCGCGTCGGTTCGGCATTCGCCTCGATCGCCGGCGACGACTTCGTCGTCGGACCGTTCCCGTCGGGTCCCGGTGGTATCGCGAAGGTCCGGGCCACCGTGCAGGTCGCCGAACCCGAGATCACCCGGCACGTCGGCGACCTCATCACGTTCACCGTCAATCTCCCGTTGTCGATCGGCCTGCTCGTCGACCTGCGGATCGATCAGGTGCGCTATGACGTCGACGGCCTGATCACCCTGCCGCTCACCGCGCGCGCCGCCGAACCGCTGACCCTGCGGATCGATGTCGAACCACCGCGCCCGCGAGATGTGCACGTCGGTGTCGCGTCACGCAACATGCGGGGGGAGATCATCCGGGTGGTGGCCCAGGTCGACAGCGAGATCAAACGATTCATCGCCGAGTACGTGGCCGCCGAGATCGACAAACCCGAGATCAAGAAGGCACGCATCATCGACGTGGCCGAGGAACTCGGCCGCGCATTCGAGAGTCTGGAACAGACGTCACCCTGACACGCGACGTTGCCGTCCCCGGGGAGCGTCGAAGAGTCAGCCCTGCTGCTCGGCGACGGCCTTCTCGACGTCGAGGTCCTTGACCTGCGTGACGAGATCCTCCAGCGCCTCCGGCGGGAGCATCCCCGGCTGATTGAAGACCAGATAGCCCTTCTTGAAGACCATCAGTGTGGGGATGGAGCGGATGTTGGCCGCGGAAGCCAACTGTTGCTCCGCCTCGGTGTCCACCTTCGCGAAGACCAGGTCGGGGTGCTTCTCGGAGACGCGCTCATAGATCGGCGCGAACTGCCGACACGGGCCGCACCAGGAGGCCCAGAAGTCGACGAGCACCACGTCGTTATCGCTCACCGTCTGATCGAATTCCGCTGTCGTGAGATCAATCGTTGCCATGCTCTTCGCAACGGTCACGCGCCCCGAAGTGTTCCCAACGCCGACGCATTGTCCCCGAGGTCGCCCTGATCGGTGTGACACGCTAGGGGGCATGACCGACGATCTCGCCGCGCGCCTGCTCGAAGCCCAGGTCGCCTACACCAAGGAGCAACTCCTCGACCCGGCGAATTTCGCCGCACTCGTCACCGACGAGGTCGAGCACGTCCTGTCCGACGCCAGCGAGCTGACACTCGACGACGCGGTGACGCGCCAGATGATCAAGGACACCGCACACAAGTACGCGGTGTCGATGCCGGTCGAGGGAGCGATTCCCGAGCTCGCGGGGGAAATCGCCGCGCGGCTCTACCGCCATCCCGTCCAGGAGCGCGCGCGGGTCACCGACATCATCGACGAACGACGCTTCGACGACATCGCGTCTTCCGTTGCGCAACTTGAGGTTTCCCGACGCATCGTCCGGCGCATCCTGGACAGTCCGGTCACCGTGGACGCCTGCGTCGAGGTGATCGCGCATGCGCTGGACACCGCCGTCGCCGATGGTCGCGCGCACGCCGACGGCGCCGGCCTCCGGTCGCGAATCGTCGGCGCGCTGGCACGCGTCGTCGGCCCGGCGGTTCCCGCGGTGGAAGTCGGCGTCGAAAAGCTGGCACGCTCGGGTGCGACCTACGTTCTCCACGCGGCCGGCACCGACCCCGACGAGGCGATCCTGTCGGCGGCCCGGGAGATCTGGCGGGCGAATGCGGACGGAACCGTGGGTGGCTTCCGGGATTTCGTCACGCCGGACGACGTCGAGGACTTCGTGGTCGTCGTCGTCGAATTCTGGAAGTCGTTCCGTGACACCGATTATTTTCGCGCATTGCTCGACGAGGGTATCGATCACTTCTTCGACAAGTACGGCGATGTGCCGCTCACCGATCTGCTCGCCGATCTCGGTATCGGCCGCGCCGATCTGATCGAGGAGGGGCTACGATTCGGCCCACCGGTGTTGACGCGCCTCGATGAGCACGGTGTCCTCGACGAAGCGTTGCGTCGACGGCTCGCGCCGTTCTTCGATTCTCCGCACTTCCGCGCGGCGGTGTCCGACACGCGTCGGTGAGCTACGTGCGTTGGTGAACTGCGTGCGCCGGATGTGGTGTCGCTTTTGCACCATTTTGGTTACTTCTCGTTAACTCTGTCGCGGACGATGCTAGCTTTTCGTCATGCGTGCCTGGAGTGTGAAAAGCGTTCTCCGGCAAGTCTTTATAGGTTCCGGAGTGCTGTTGCTCGTGTGTACCGCCTGGGTGATCAGCCCTGCCCGGGCTGCGGATCCGACGGCATCGGTCTCGTCGCAATCGACCGGCAGGTGTCTGGAGAATCGCGGCGGAGTCGCCTCGTCCGGGAATTCCGTGGTGACCGCAGCGTGTGCCGACAAGGCGGCGCAACGCTGGTCCAATCCCGCCGATGGCACCGCCCGGGTGCAGGGATTCTGTCTGCAGCCGGCCGGCGGCCGTGTGCTGGTGGGCCGATCTCTCGAAATCGCGAGTTGCACAGCATCTTCGGCCCAGAAGTGGCGATTGCCGGGCGACGGGACGGTGCGCACCTCGAGCGCCAATCTGTGCCTCGCGGCGACGTCGTCGTCGGTTCAGCTGCAGATGTGTTTGGGGACCAGCGCGCAGCGCTGGGTGCTGACGGCCACGCCGGCAGCCCCGACGACCACCACACCCCCGACCACGACCGCCCCGACCACCACCACACCCCCGACCACGACCGCGCCGACGACCACCACGACACTCCCTGCGGCCACCTCGCCGTCCGGGCAGGCCGTTCCCGCCGGCAATCTGCCGGGATGGCGCCACATCTTCGCCGACGACTTCACCAAGGATGCGGCGCCGGGCAGCTGGGCCAACACCTGCTCTCCGGATCAGATCGTGTACACCGGTGCGGCGGGCCAGAAGTGGCGCACCTACCCATCGTGTTACCTCGATACCTACGACCGACGCCCCTACCGCCCGGATGCGGTGCTGAGCGTCCACGATGGGGTGCTCGACTTCCACCTCCGCAACGTCGACGGTGTGCCGGCGGGTGCGAATCCGTCGCCGCTGATCGACGGCCAGTCGCAGTACCAGGCCTATGGTCGGTACTCGGCCCGGATGCGCGTGACGACGCCGAATCTGTCCGAGTATTACGTGGCCTGGCTGTTGTGGCCGCAGTCCGAGATATGGCCCGCCGACGGGGAATTCGACTTCCCCGAGGGGCAGTTGTCGTCGACCGTGCAGGGTTTTCATCACTATGCCGGCGCGGGCTCGTGCACTCCCGGGTGTCAGGCGTCGGTGAGCACCGCGGCCCGTTTCACCGACTGGCACACCTACACCATGGAGTGGAGTCCCGGCCGCATCCGATACCTGCTCGACGGGGTTGTCGTGCTCGACAGCACGTCGTGGGTGCCCTCGGGGCCGATGCGCTGGCAGTTGCAGACCGAGACCCGAGGTGCGGGCACGAATGCCGGGCATCTGCAGGTCGACTGGGTCTCGGTGTGGGCATACGCGGGGTGACCGACGCGGCTGTGAGTTGATCGTCGGAGGTGTCGGGGGCGCCCGGTAGGGTGGCCCGCGTGAAATCGAGCGCACCCGTCTTGTCCGTGAATGCCCGCATCGCCGCAGAACTCGCCGTCGGCGAGAATCAGGTGGCCGCCGCCGTCCGCTTGCTCGATGAAGGATCGACGGTGCCGTTCATCGCGCGCTACCGCAAGGAGGTCACCGGCGGCCTCGACGACGCGCAGCTGCGCACCCTCGACGAGCGGTTGCGCTACCTGCGGGAACTCGATGAGCGTCGCGCTGCGGTGATCTCGTCGATCGAGGAACAGGGCAAGCTCACCGACGACCTGCGGGCCGCGCTGCTCGCGGCCGACACCAAATCGCGGGTGGAGGACATTTACCTGCCCTACAAACCGAAGCGACGGACCAAGGCGCAGATCGCCCGCGAGGCCGGCCTCGAGCCCCTCGCCGACGCCCTCCTCGCCGATCCGACCCTTGTGCCGGAGGACGCGGCGTCGTCGTATGTGGGGGACGGCGTCGACGACACGGCGGCGGCCCTCGACGGTGCCCGGCACATCCTCATCGAGCGGGCCGCCGAAGACGCCGAACTCGTCGGTGGAATCCGCGAGAAGTTCTGGGCCCAGGGATCTCTGCGGACCTCGCCGCGGTCCGAGCAGGTCACCGCGACGCCCGCCGGTCAGAAGTTCCGGGACTACTTCGAGTTCTCCGAGCCGCTCACCGAGGTGCCCTCGCACCGGGTGCTCGCCGTGCTGCGCGGTGAGAAGGAGGAGGTGCTCTCGGTCCTGCTCGACGGCGGGGAGGACGAGGGCTATCAGGCGATGGTCGCCGCCTCACTCGGTGTCGATCTCTCCCACCCAGGCCCGGCGACCTCCTGGTTGGCCGGCACCGTGCGGTGGGCGTGGCGCACCAAACTGATGGTCACCTCCGCGATCGACGCACGGGTCCGGCTGCGCCGAGCCGCCGAGGACGACGCCGTCGCCGTCTTCGCCAAGAACCTGAAGGATCTGTTGCTGGCCGCACCGGCGGGTGCGCGCACCACTCTGGGTCTCGACCCGGGCTTCCGTACCGGGGTGAAGGTGGCGGTCGTCGACGCCACCGGCAAGGTCCTCGAGACCGGTGCGGTCTTCCCGCATCAACCACAGAAACAGTGGGATCAGGCCAAGGCGACACTCGCCGCGCTCGTGGCCCGCCACGGTGTCGAGTTGATCGCAGTCGGAAACGGCACCGCATCGCGTGAAACCGATGCACTCGCGGCCGAACTGATCGCCGACATCACCGCGGCGGGAGGCCCGGCGGCGGCACCCGCCAAGGCGATGGTCAGCGAGGCGGGAGCGTCGGTCTACTCCGCGTCGGAGTACGCCTCGCGGGAACTGCCCGATCTGGATGTCTCGGTGCGTGGCGCGGTGTCCATCGCTCGACGCCTGCAGGATCCTCTCGCCGAACTCGTGAAGATCGAGCCCAAGTCCATCGGTGTCGGTCAGTATCAGCATGACGTCGCCCCCGGCACACTCGCGCGCAGCCTCGACGCCGTCGTCGAAGATGCCGTGAATGCCGTCGGTGTCGACCTCAACACGGCGTCGGTGCCGCTGCTGTCCCGCGTGTCCGGTGTGACTCCGCTCCTCGCCGAAGCGATTGTCGCCCATCGTGATACGATCGGTCCGTTCGCCAGCCGACGATCCCTGCTCGACGTCGCGCGGCTGGGACCCAAGGCATTCGAGCAGTGCGCCGGATTCCTCCGGATTCGCGACGGCAAGGATCCGCTCGACAATTCCGGAGTGCACCCGGAGTCCTACCCGGTGGTCCGGCGCATCCTCGACCGATCCGGGGTCACCCTCGCCGAACTGATCGGCAACGAGCGCGCACTGCGCGCCCTGGCACCCGCCGACTTCGCCGACGACACCTTCGGCGTGCCCACCGTCACCGACATCCTCGCCGAACTCGAGAAGCCCGGCCGCGATCCGCGCCCGGCGTTCGCCACCGCCACCTTCGCCGCCGGCGTGGAGAAGGTCGCCGATCTCAAGCCCGGGATGATCCTCGAGGGCGTCGTCACAAACGTCGCGGCCTTCGGCGCCTTCGTCGACGTGGGGGTCCATCAGGACGGGCTCGTCCACGTGTCCGCCATGGCCGACCGGTTCATCTCTGATCCCCATGACGTCGTCCGTTCCGGACAGGTCGTGCGCGTCAAGGTCGTCGACGTCGACGTCGAGCGGCAGCGCATCGGCCTCTCGTTGCGTCTCACCGACGACGCGAAGAACGGCGACGGCGGACGCGGGGGTCGCGGTGGCGGCGAGAAGCGCGGTTCTCGCGACAAGCGCGGTGGTGGAGAGAAGCGAGATGCGGGCAGCCGTGGCGGTGGTTCCCAGGCGCGGGGCGGGCAGCCGCGCGGTGAGCAGTCGAAGGGTCGGGAGCGCCGCGGCGATCAGCGTTCCGATCAGCGGCGGGGTCGCCCCGCGTCGCAGCCCAACGGATCACTCGCACAAGCACTTCGGGATGCCGGATTCGGCAGCTGAGCCGCTGATCGTGTCGGTCAGTCGACGTCGTCGGCGGAGATGATCCGGCGTCGCACCGAGACCAGGGTGATCTCCGGACGGTCCGCGCCGAACCGCTCGACGGCGTCGAGCACCTCGGACACATGCGTACGGTCGGCGCCGACAACCCCGACACCGACCGCGGCGCGCCGGTGCAGATCGAGGTGTCCCACCTCGCTCACCGTCACCGTGAAGCGTCGTCGGATCTCGGAGATCAGAGGCTTGGTCAGCGAGCGCTTCTGCTTCAGGGAGTGCACGTCGCCGAGAAGATAGTCGAATTCCAGCCAGCCAATCCACATATCGGCGGTCAGCCTACTCCGACGACCCCGCGGAGCGATACACGATTGTGACCGCGTCGCTGCGCGGATCGGCGCGCAATCCTCGCCACACTTGTCACATCTGTCACAACTGCCTCAGGTGAAGGATGAGTGTCATGGCTGATCGTCGGAGCGACTCCGGACTACGCGTGGTTCTCGCGGGCATTTTCGTCACGGTCGCGGCCGGTGCCGCAGTCGTCGTCGCTCCACCGGCGTCGGCACCGGCGCCACCGGTGGCCGCAGCCGTCGTCGTACCCGGTTGATTCCGGGCTCGCCGCCCTCCGCGACGGTCCGCCGGCCGGCCGCACCTAGGATGAATTCATGCCCATCCTCAACAAGGACATGACGCTGTGCATCTCGCTGGCGGGACGGCCGTCGAACATCGGTACCCGTTTCCACAATTTCCTCTATGACGAGCTCGGGCTGAACTTCATCTACAAGGCGTTCACGACCGACGACATCGTCGCCGCGATCAGCGGTGTGCGCGCGCTGGGTATCCGTGGCTGTTCGGTGTCGATGCCGTTCAAAGAAGCGGTCATCCCGCTCGTCGACGAGATCGAGGAATCGGCGGCGGCCATCGAGTCGATCAACACCATCGTCAACGACGATGGCCGGCTCTCGGCGTCCAACACCGACTACGAGGCGATCGCCGCGCTCATCGACGAGCATCGCCTGGACGCGGCGACCCCGGTCGTCGTGCGTGGGGCAGGCGGCATGGCCAAGGCGGTCGTCGCCGCATTCCGTGGTGCCGGATTCGACGATCTGACGGTCCTCGCCCGCAACGTCGAGACCGGATCGGCGCTCGCCGACAAGTACGGCTACCGACATGTCGACGCCGACCCCGCTCCGTCGGACTCCATCATCGTCAACGTCACCCCGCTGGGGATGGCCGGCGCGGACGAGAATGTCCTGTCCTTCGCGCCGGAGGCGATCGCGGCGGCGTCGACCGTCTTCGATGTCGTCGCATTCCCCGCGGAGACCCGCTGATCCGTGAAGCCCGATCGGTCGGGCGCCCGGTGATCACCGGTGCCGAGGTCATCGCGCTGCAGGCCGCGCGACAGTTCGAGCGGTACACCGGTGTGGCGATCACTCCGGATCAGGTCGCGCGGGCATCCGAATTCTCCAGGGCCACCTGAGTTTTCCACCCGCGGTACCCGGCCCGCGGATCAGGCGTCGAGCACGTCGGCGATCCGTGCCGGGAGTCCGGGGACGTCGGCGGCGGCGATGTCGAATTGTTGCTCCAACACATCGATGACGGCGCTCGCCGAGTCCAATGTGGTCTTGCGGGTGGTGCCGTCGACGCCATGTTCCACGAGGTGACGGCCGCGCAGATTGATCCGGCCCGCCTCGGACACGGCTGCCGCTGTCAGACCGGACACGAAGCGCGATGTGGGATGCGTTGAGGCGAACCAACTTCCGGCGACCGAATCGATGGGAGGTCGCGGGACGTCGGTGAAGCGGTAGATCGCCTGCCATCTGCCGGCGACGAATGCCTCCATCGCGTAGGTGATGAGCCGCGTATGCCCGGTCGGTACCGGCGTCGCGTCGTCGACAATCGTGACGCGGTAGGACTCCAGGTCGGTCGGCTGCTCGGTGCTCACCTCGAACAGGAGTGGATTCGGTGGAGTGAGACCGCCGAACCCGACGTCGACGAGGTGCCGCGCTCCCTCGCCGGGTATACCGACACTGAGTAACTGATGGGTTTCCGCGGGCAGCGGAACGGGCTCACGCTGCCAGACGACCCGGCCCGCGAGGGCGACGACATCGAAGCCGATCGCGCGCAGGACATCCTGCATGAGACCGTTGTGCTCGTAGCAGAAACCGCCCCGACGACTCTCGACGAGCTTGCGCGCCAGCGCATCCGTGCCGAGATCCGAGACAGGGATGCCCAGCAGCGGATCGATGCCCTCGAACGGGATGTGGCGGACATGGGCGCGGACCACCGTCGACAACGTGGCCGGATCCACGGTGAGCGGCGTGGTGGCGGGCAGCCCGACTCGTCCGAGATAACGGCCCAGCGTCAGGGTCGATGCGGTGCTGCGCTCGTCGGAAGCCATGATGCAGCGATCCTATGCCTGCACCACACGGCCGTCGGCACCGGCGTTCACGCTAGGTTGAATGCATGACTGTATCCGTGGGCATGATCACCGTCGACACCACCGATCCACTCCCGCTCGCGCAGTGGTGGGCCGAGCAGACGGCAGGCGCGATCATCGCGGAGAACGAGGGATTCTTCGTCGTCGTGTCCCTCGGCGAGGGAAGTCCGCGTCTGGCTTTCCAGAAGGTCGACGATCCGACGCCGGGCAAGAATCGGATGCACCTCGATCTGGTGACCGCCGATCGCGACGCCGAGGTCGCGCGCCTCACCGCGGTCGGCGCGACGCTCGTCGCCGAGCATGACCTCGACGGATTCCGCTGGGTCACCCTCGCCGACCCCGACGGCAACCTGTTCTGCATCTCCGGCGATCACGCGTAGTGGGCTTCACCCGCGGTGAACTCGCCGCACTGCGGGGCACCGAGGTCGACGATCTGATCGGTCCCGGCTGTCGGCTGCTGTTCGTCGGGATCAATCCCGGACTGTGGACGGCCGCGACCGGCGCGCATTTCGCGCGGCCCGGCAATCGTTTCTACCCGGCGCTCGCCGCCGCGGGTATCACCCCGCATCGCATCGACGCGTCGTCGGGGATGTCCGACGCTGATCGAGAGATGTTGCTGCACAGGGGAATTGGAATCACCAACATCGTCGCGCGCGCCACGGCGAACGCCGCGGAGTTGACCCGCGAGGAGTTGCTCGCGGGCGGCGAGGTGCTCCGCGCGAAAGTGGCGCGCATCGGTCCGGCGGTGGTCGCGATCCTGGGAATCACCGCCTACCGCACCGCCTTTCGTGAGCGCGCCGCCACCCCGGGCCGGCAACCGGGGACTCTGGGCGGCGCGCAACTCTGGGTGGTGCCGAACCCGAGCGGGCTCAATGCCCACGAGACCGTCGATTCGCTGGCCGGCGCGTACCGGGAGGTCGCCGAGGCAGCCGGAATCATCGAGCGGGACCCCACAAACCACCCGGGAGCGGGGTCGTAGCTCCGTACGGGGGGCCTTCGGTGGAGGACGGTTCGTGGGCCATGACCTCAGCGCAACAGTCTCACCGCAGTCGGCGTGGCCAATGCGGATACAGGGCTTGTGCCAAAGCGGTTTTGGTGGTGATCGCCAGCGTCCGGTCGTCGGAACCGACGCCGCCCGCCGTCGGACGCTCCGGAACCGTGCTCGAGTCACTGACCACCGTCCACTGTGATCCGACGTCGGTGAGCAGCTTGTGTTTGATCGAGTAGTAGTCGGCCCTCGTGGCGATCGCCACACCCGAGTCGCCCGCCGCGGCGGCGAGCAGATGCGGATGGAAGCGCGTGCTGATCCACGTCTGACCCGCACCTGCCGGAAGGCCGCGCCGCCACATCTCCTGCAGGGGGATGACCCTGCAGCCCGCAATTCGATCCCCCAGCAGTGCCGGCACCTGAAAGTCGATCCCGGGAATGCCCTCGATCACGGTGACCGCCTCGCCCGGGACCTCCCACGCATCCAGGATGCGCGCGACGTAGTCGGCCATCGCCGCCGGGCCCCGCAGCCCGCCGGACTCGAAGTCCTCGGTGAGATCGCCCTGCAGACACAGGATCACACCGCCGTTCGACGCCGCGCCCGCGACGGGCGCGTAGGTGGGGTGGCGTCGGGAGATGTGCGGTGCCAGGGTCAGCCATGCGTCGTCCCCGGTTTCCAACACCGGTCGACGATCCTCGAACAGCCGGGCCGACTCGCGGTCCCGGACGTCGAGCACGGTGAACGACTCCAGTGCCCGCGCCAGCGGCGCCCAGATCTCGCCCTCGACCCGCGGGATCAGACCCTGCCCGGTGGCGACGAGCCGCGCCCCGGATCCGCGGGCCACCTCCGCGGCCGCGATCACCAGCGACGCACGCTCGGGCCAGATCCGGTTGAGGTAGCCGCCACCGAGGAAATGCAGGGTCGACGCGCGGCCGAGGAGATCGATGCCCTCGGCCAGGCGTGGGGCGAGGCCCGGATCGGTCGCGGCGCGCGCAACCCATTCCCACGGTGCTGCGGGATCGAGGGCTGCGGGATCGAGGGCAGCCGGAGCAAGGGCAGCGGGATCGAGGGCTGCGGGATCGAGGGCGCCCGGATCCGGTACGCCGGGATCGACACTGTCCGGATCGACACTGTCCGGATCGGCTGTGTCACCGGACTCTTCGGGGTCGACATGATTCGCGAACTGCATCAACTGCCACAGCGTGTCGACGAACAGCGCCCTCGGGTGCACATCGCGCAGCAGCAGACAGGCCTGTCCCGGGCCGTAGCAGTCGAGTACCACGGTCGCCCGTGGGCGGGTCAGCGCCAGATGCGTGAGCCACGCCCGGGCGATGACCTCGTCGCCGTAATTCGGGAATCCCGTCGGCGCGATGAGGTAGATGACCTCGTCGTAGCCGGCGGCGCGTCGGGCGAGGGAGGTGCCGCGGCATCGGACACACCCGGCGTGATGGGCGAGCTGTGTCACTCCGGCCTTCAGCCCTGATCACCCATCAGTGCTGTCACGTGATCGGGGACGTACTTCGACAGCGAGCGCGGCGGGCGTCGGTAGTTCCCCGAATCGATCGGCTTCTTGGGCAGTTCGACGACGGGCAGCGGCACCTCCTCGTACTCGATGGTGGAGAGCAGATGCGCGATCATGTTCAGCCGGGCGTGCTTCTTGATGTCGGACTCGACCACGTACCAGGGGCTCATCGCGGTATCGGTATGAACCATCATCTCGTCCTTGGCGCGCGAGTAATCCTCCCAGCGGTAGACCGACTCGAGATCCATGGGGCTCAGCTTCCATTGGCGCACAGGATCATTGAGACGTGCACGGAAGCGGCGGAGCTGCTCGTCGTCGGAGACGGAGAACCAGTACTTGCGCAGCAGGATGCCGTCGTCGATGAGCATCTGCTCGAAGATCGGGGTCTGCCGGAGGAACCGCGTGTGCTCCTCGGGTGTGCAGAAACCCATCACCTTCTCGACTCCGGCACGGTTGTACCACGACCGGTCGAAGACGACGATCTCCCCGGGAGCGGGCAGGTGCGAGACGTAGCGCTGGTAATACCACTGCCCACGTTCCCGGTCGGTGGGTGCGGGCAGGGCGGCGACGCGGGCGACGCGCGGGCTCAGGTACTCGGTGAGCCGCTTGATGGTGCCGCCCTTGCCCGCCGCGTCGCGACCCTCGAAGACGACGACGACGCGGGAGCCGGACGCGCGCACCCACTCCTGGAGTTTCACCAACTCGGTCTGCAGGCGGAACAGTTCGGCCTCGTAGACCTTGCTGGGAATCTTGTTGGGCTTCTTCGACTCGGACGTCTTGTCGCCCTTGGTCTTCTTCGACATGGATCGAGTTTACGGTGCCCGACCCCGCCCCGTGGGTCAGGACAGCGCTTTGACCGCCTCGATCTCGCGTTGCAGTTCGGCCACCGAGGCGTCGATGCGCTCACGCGAGAACTCGTTGATGTCGAGACCGTCCACGATCTCCCAGCGACCGTCGACGGCCCGCACCGGGAACGAACTGACGATGCCTTCAGGGATGCCGTACACCCCGGGCGACGGCAGCGCCGCGGAGGTCCAGTCACCTTCGGGGGTACCCAGGACCCAGTCGTGCACATGATCGATGGCGCCATTGGCCGCCGATGCCGCCGACGACGCCCCGCGCGCCTCGATGATCGCGGTACCGCGGTTGGCGACCGTCGGGATGAAGTCGTTGACGAGCCAGTCGCGATCCTCGGCGATCTCGGCGCCGCCGCGGTCACCCACCTTCGCGTGGAAGATGTCGGGGTACTGCGTCGCGGAATGATTGCCCCACACCGAGACCCGGCTGATGTCACGCACCGCGGCACCGGTGTGACGGGCGAGCTGCCCGATCGCGCGGTTGTGATCGAGACGTGTCAACGCGGTGAACCGCTCGGCGGGGATGTCGGGGGCGTTCATCGACGCGATCGCCGCGTTCGTGTTCGCCGGATTGCCCACGACGATGACCCGCAGATCGTCGGCCGCGGCCTCGTTGAGTACCGAGCCCTGCTCGGCGAAGATCGCGGCGTTCGCGGCCAGCAGATCGGCTCGCTCCATACCCTTGCTGCGTGGCTTCGCGCCGATCAGCAGCGCGTAGTTCGCGCCGGCGAAGGCATCGCGGGCGTTGTCGAAGATGTCCACCGAGTCCATCAACTCGAACGCCCCGTCGTCGAGTTCCATCGCGGTGCCCTCGGCCGCGGAGATCGCGTGGGGGAGTTCGAGCAGACGGAGGGCGACGGGCTGATCGTGCCCGAGCATCGCACCGGCGGCGATGCGGAAGAGAGCGGCGTATCCGATGTTGCCCGCGGCCCCGGTCACGGTCACCACGGCAGGTGTCAGGTCGGTCATCTGGTCCTCGTTCCTCGTGTCGGCGAGCCGTCGGTGGAGCGCCGTCGGATGGTACCGGTCGGTCCGGAGCCGGCGGGCCGCGTCACTTCGTCGGTGACAGGGTCACCGTGGTGGTGCCATCGGACAACGTCAGTTCCTGACCTTCACGCTGCCACTTCACCGGGCCGTCGGTCAGGTCTGTGACCCAGGTGTCGGCAGTATCACGTGGCGGCGGGCAGGCCATCATGGTGGCGGCCAGCTGGGTGAAGGTCATCGTGTCGCCGTCGATCCGCACGCCGCCGATGTGCCGGTTGCAGCCCGCGGTCATGCTGACGCGACCGCCTTCGGGGAAGGTGATCTCGAATGGTCCGCCGCCGGGGATCGGCGTCCCCGTCACCGCCGTCGAGGAGAAGCTCTGCCCGACAAGGGAGTCGGCGCCGACCGATGCCGACGGCGTCGACGGCGACGACGGCGCGGGGGAGTGCGCCGTTGATTCGTCGGCGCATCCGGAGGTCATCAGCAGCACCACACCTGCGGTGAGAATCAGTCCGGGGCGGACGCCGCGTCGTAAGCTGGTGCGCAGGCCATGGGCGACGGCGAGGGTCGACGACATGTCGACAAAGCTAGCCGACGACGGTCGCGAAAGAGGTGGGTTGATGGCACAAACGTCGACATCGGATGTCGCGGTCACCAGTCGCATGGAATTCCTCGACGGCACGCACCGGGCACTGCGGATGATCGGCTGGGTGCTGCTCGGCGCGGCGCTCCTGGCGTTGGTGGCCGCGCGCGTCGTCGTCGACGAACCCCGGATGGCCGCCCTCCTCGTGCTGGCACTGCTCGGCACCGGTCTGATTGCGTTGGGCGCGTACAGATTTCGTTCTCGCGGTGCGGTGACGATCGGGATACAGGGCGACACCGTCCACATCGGCAGTGAACGCCACGGGGTGGAGAATTATCGCGTCGATCAGCTCGCGGAGGTGACGGACGCGCCGATCCTCGGACACACGTCACCGATGTCGGGTCAGTACGCCCGCGATCTCCGGATCGCCGGGTTACCCGCCGTCCGCCTCACCTTCCTCGACGACGGCGCCGAGGACTCGTGGTTGGTGCCGGTCATCGCCGGCGATCCCGCGATGCAGACAGTCCTCGCCCGCCTCGAGCGTCCGTCCCCGACCGCTGCCCACGACGCTGCGACGGTGTCCGCGTCGAGCGGCATCACCGGGCCGAGAATCTCCGACGCCGGCAGTGAGCAGGCTGCGCGCCGTCTGTGGGAGGCCGTCACCGCCGATCATGACGCCATCCTGCGCGAGTACGCCGCCTTCGAGATGGACCCCGAGACCCCGCTGCGCCATCCCGACGGCACCGATATCAGCAGTCGAACGGTTCAGACCTTCCACGAAGCCCTCGACGAGGCCGAGATGCGCCGCACCGCGGACTATCCGGGCGACCGCTCCCGCGCCGATGCCTATCAGCAGGCGGTCCGCGCACTCGACCGTGCCTGGCGCGGCATCAAACCCCGGGACGCCGGGTGACCTGACCTGTTGGGTGCGCGCTCAACGCGTGCCCGGTTCGAGGAACACCCCGGCCGGCGTGTAGGTCCCCGACGCGGCATCCGCGTTGGCCATCTGGATGAGGATGACCAGGCGATCGTCGTCCTGGAAGGTGTTCCACATCATGATGTCGACGGCATCGCGGTCGAAGGCGTCGACGGATCCGCGCGCCATGGCCTGCGTGCGCACGGACTCGAACACCTGCTGGGAGACGTCGTCGAAGGCGAAGTCGCCGTACCCGGGACCGGCAGAGACGCGATCACTGATCTCCGGGAAACTCCCCGGGACGACGACGATCGATCCCGAGCGTCGCGCCGCGGAGTAGTCCATCAGGACGCCTCCACTGTTCTGGATCGAGCCCGCGAAGATGATCGGTGTCGCCGGGACCGTTCCTCGTATCTCGAAGCGGGTCAACACCGCCGCCCGCGCGTCGAGTTGCGCCTCGGCGAGTGCAGCGCGCGCCGCAGCGAATGCCGCGTCGAAGTCGCCGGGCGAGAACATGTCGGCGACGGTGCCGTCGGGGCGGGCCTGAATGGACACATCGCCGATGGGTGCCTCGCCGAACTCACCCGTCCAGGCCAGCGGAGCGTCGCGCGTCGACCGTCGCATCTCCAGGCTGACGAAGTCGGCGTCGTCATCGGACTCGCGAGCCTGCGTCATCATCGCGTCGACAAGATGGGGGAGATCGGCGCCGCTGATGTCGGCGACCGTGAACGTATCGGCGGCACGCATCGGGGTGGGTGCGGTGGTCGGGTCCTGCCATTCACCCGACGACGAGCGGTACAGCGAGGTGGCCTCACCGGAGGTCGCGACGTACACCTGCGCGCGAGTCGTGCCGTCGACGTCGAAATCGACCGACAGCAGTCGGTCGGCCGCACCGGGACCGAGCGCATTGATCTGCTCGATCAACTCGTCGCGGCGATCGTCGAGTGACGCGACGATGTCGGCCGGCGACTCGTCGTCGTGGCTCCACGAGGGCAAGAACGATGTCGACGACGAACCGCCGCTGACCTGCCACACCGACGCGGGGATCGCGAAAGTCACGGTGGCGGCGATCGCGAGCCCCGCGAGTGGATAGGCCATCGCCGCCCAACCGGGCCGATCCCCGAACTCCGGTGTGAGTTCGCTCCGGTCGGGCAGATCGACAGGCGGCAGATCGATGTGCGGTGATCCGATGAGATCGCGGGCTTCGGCGATGCTGGTCGTCGTCAGCCATCTGCTGCGGTACGCGGTGTCGTCACGCGGCGTGATCATGGCGGTCACCAGCGTCGGCTGCCGATCGGCGGCGGGCACGGCGGCAGCGATGCGGGGTTCGAGATCACCGGCAAGGGTGGAACGGGTGACCGCCTCGATCCGGGCGGGCACCGAATGCGTCGACGCACCGCGGCGCAGCGGCGGGATCTCCGAGGTCCGGGTGGCGTGTGGCAACACCACGACCCCGACGACGACCAGCGGCACACCGAAGGCGAGAGCCGCCCACCACGGATTGCCGGCGCCGATGCCGACACCGAGACCGATCGCGACACCGGCAATGAGGATGCGGAGCAATCTGCTGGTGCGGTTCACCTGATTCCCCTCGCCTGTGGGTCACCCGTCTGGGTCGATCCTGCTGGGGATCCTAGTGGCGCCAGATCGGACAGGAAAGCGGACGCGTACCGTGGACGGCGAGAAAATTCATGCCCGCTGCCGCGCGGCCGGGCGTCCATGCTTGAGGGAGATCACTCGGTGGGAAAGCTGACGAACAGCATGTGGCGGCTCCTGGGTTCGCAGAGCACCAGGAACCAGTCGAAGTCGGTGTCGCTCATCGCCGACGCCGACGAATACACGTCGTGGGCGGCGGACGTCGCCGACGCGGACATCCCCGCGACGGCCCAGGAACTCGACCTCGAGTCGACGACCGACCGCGCGAAGTTCCTGGCGCTGGCCCGCGAGGCCGCCGACCGCGCGATCGGCCTGCGGCCGTTCGACGTTCAGCTGCAGGGTGCGCTGCGGCTGCTCGAGGGCGACGTCGTCGAGATGGCCACCGGTGAGGGCAAGACCTTGGCCGGCGCGATCGCAGCGGTCGGGTTCGCCCTGGGTGGCCACCATGTCCACGTGATCTCGGTCAACGATTACCTCGCCGGCCGCGACGCCGAGTGGATGGGACCGCTGTTCACCGCCTTCGGTCTGGAGAGCGCGTCCATCTCGGAGAACTCCAGCCGCGCCGAGCGCAAGGCCGCCTACATCGCCGATGTCACCTACGCATCCGTGAACGAGATCGGTTTCGACGTGCTGCGCGATCAGCTCGCGACCTCCGCCGACGATCTCGTCTCGCCCAACCCCGATGTGGCCATCATCGACGAGGCCGACTCGGTCCTCGTCGACGAGGCGCTGATCCCGCTGGTGCTCGCGGGATCCACGGAGAGCGAGGTTCCCGATCAGGCGATCCACGAGGTCGTCGCGCGGCTGAAGAACAAGCACTACGAGATCGACGCCGAAGGTCGCAACGTGACCCTCACCGACGAGGGCGCGGCTTTCGTGGAGGAAGAGCTCGGCGGCATCGATCTCTACGACGAAGAGCATGTCGGCACCACACTGGTCCACGTCAACATCGCCATGCACGCCTATTACCTGCTCGATCGGGACGTGCACTACATCGTCCGTGACGGCGGAGTGCACCTCATCAACGCCTCGCGCGGACGCGTCGCACAGTTGCAGCGCTGGCCCGACGGCGTCCAGGCCGCGGTGGAGATCAAGGAGGGTCTCGCCCAGACCGATCCCGGCGAGGTCATCGACAACATCACCGTGCAGGCGCTCATCGGCCGCTACCCGATCGTCTGCGGGATGACCGGTACCGCCCTCGCCGCGGGCGAGCAGTTCCGACAGTTCTACGGACTGCGGGTCTCGCAGATCCCTCCGAACGCCGCCAGCATTCGCATCGACGAGGCCGATCGGGTCTATGACACCAAGGCCAACAAGGTCGAGGCCATCGTCGAGTACGTCAAGGAGATCCACGAGACCGGCCAGCCGATCCTGATCGGCACCCACGACGTCGCGCAGTCCGAGGAGCTCGCCTACTTCCTGGAGAAGGCGGGTGTCCCGTCGGTGGTCCTCAATGCGAAGAACGACGCCGAGGAGGCCGCGATCATCGCCGAGGCCGGTGCCCGCGGCGCGGTCACCGTCTCCACTCAGATGGCGGGTCGCGGAACCGATATCCGGCTCGGCGGCTCCAAAGACGACGACACCGCCCGCGACGAGGTCGTCGAACTCGGCGGCCTGTGTGTCGTCGGCACCGGTCGCCACGACACCGAACGTCTGGACAGTCAGCTCCGGGGCCGCGCGGGACGTCAGGGCGACCCGGGCCGATCGGTATTCTTCTCCAGCCTCGAGGACCCGGTGGTCACCCGCAATCTCGCGTTCAAACGTGATCCGGTGTCACCGAACGAGGACGGTTCGATGGGCGCCAAGGGCATTGACCTCATCGAGCAGGCCCAGCGCATCGCCGAGGGCGTGATGCTCGAACTGCACGCCAACACCTGGCGGTACAACAAGCTCGTCAACGAGCAGCGCGACATCGTCGTGCGACGTCGGATGGCGATCCTCACGACCGACACCGCCCGCGAGGAACTCGCCGATCTCGAACCCGAGCGGTACACCGAACTCACCGAGGCGGGCATCGAGGAATCGGTACTGAGCCAGGCCGCACGCGAGATCATGCTGTTCCATCTCGACCGCGCCTGGGCCGATCACCTCGAATTCGTCTCCGACGTGCGCGCCAGCATCCACCTGCGCGCCATCGGAAAGCAGAGCCCACTCGACGAATTTCACAAGCTGATCCTCGAGGAGTTCACCACGCTCCCGGTCGACGCGGTCGCCAACGCACGCGCCACCTTCACCGAGGCGACGATCACCGCCGACGGCGTGGACCTCGGCTCGGCCGGACAGCACCGCTCGACGACCACGTGGACGTACATGGTCCACGACAATCTGTTCTCCTCCGGAGGCGCCAAGACATTGCAGGGCATTATCGGCGTCTTCCGGTGAGCGATGAGGTGAATGCCGACGCACCGACGCCCGGCAGCCCCGGGGCCGCCGACGGCCGGATACTCACGGTGCCCAACGCGCTGAGCGTGCTGCGACTGCTGCTGATCCCCGTCTTCGTGTGGTTGCTCGTGGTCGAGAAGGCCGACGGGTGGGCCCTGGCGATCCTGTTCTTCTCCGGCTTCTCCGACTGGGCCGACGGCAAGCTCGCGCGCCTGCTGAATCAGTACTCCCGGGTGGGGGAGCTGCTCGATCCGCTGGCCGATCGGCTCTACATCGTCATCATCCCGTTGGCGTTCGGAATCCGGGAGATCCTGCCGTGGTGGCTGATCGGTGTGATCATCGCCCGCGATGTCCTGCTGTTCGCGACCGCGCCGCTGTTGCGTTCCCGCGGAATCCTCGCGTTGCCGGTCCTCTACATCGGTAAGGCCGCGACCTTCGCGTTGATGAGTGCGTTCCCGTGGTTGCTTGCGGGACAACTCGATTCGGTCCTCGGCACCGTCTGCTACCCGATCGGCTGGGCGTTCATGATCTGGGGCGTCGGCCTTTATCTGTGGTCGTTCATCCTGTACTGGTATCAGACGATTCTGGTGGTCCGGACCATGCCACGGGTTGAGCACTCGTCGGCCGGTCGCATGGCCTAATGTGTGACGACGACAGCCCGACCGGCACGACGAGAGGTGAGACGTGAGCGACAACGAGGTGCCCGATTCCCTGCGGTACACCGCCGAACACGAATGGGTGTCACGGACGTCCCCGACGACGGTGCGTGTCGGTATCACTGCCTATGCGCAGGATCAGCTCGGCGACGTGGTCTTCGTGCAGTTGCCCGCCGAAGGCGATGACGTGACCAGCGGTGAATCCTTCGCCGAGGTCGAGTCGACGAAGAGCGTGTCCGACATCTTCGGGCCGCTCGACGGCACCGTGTCCGCGGTCAACGGGGATCTGGAGGCCAGCCCGGACCTGGTGAACTCCGACCCCTACGGTGCCGGGTGGCTCGCCGAGATCACCGTCGCCGACGAGGCTGCACTCGACGCGCAACTCGCCGACACCCTCGACGCGGCCGGCTACAAGGCCATCACCGAAGGGTGAAATACGGTCCGCCGGCCTGCGAATTCGCTGAGTCAGACGCGAATTAGCGCCCTGAGGGCTTCCTCGCTCACGCTATGATCGATGGGGTCCACAGCGCTGCTGGGAGCAGTTCTGAGCAAGTCGTGATCGGTGACCGGAAAGGGAACCCGCGGGCTTGCGAACAGTGGAGCACGGTACGGTTTAGACCAGTGGAATGGTTGGGCACGGCGTAGCGGCGGACGCGATGAAAATCCGCCGCGTGCGGCCGCTGAGCGCGGGTGCGTCAGCCGGAGGCCGACCGATCGGGACGGCCCGGAACAGACGAAGGAGCAGTGGTGAGCGATAACGACAAGGACTTCGAGGCGCCGGTGGAGACCACATCGGTGTTCCGCGAGGAGTTCATCAATGAACTCGACGCGAGCGCGACTGCCTCGAGCGAACCGGCGGACACCGGGGTGGAGCGTCTGCAGCCCGGTACCGCACTGCTTGTCGTGAAGCGCGGCCCCAACGCGGGCTCCCGCTTCCTGCTCGATCAGCCGACGACCTCGGCCGGTCGGCACCCCGACAGCGACATCTTCCTCGACGACGTCACCGTGAGCCGTCGACATGCCGAATTCCGTCTCGGCGACAACGACTTCCAGGTCGTCGACGTGGGCAGCCTCAACGGCACCTACGTCAACCGTGAGCCGGTGGACACCGCCGCGCTCAGCAACGGTGACGAGGTCCAGATCGGCAAGTTCCGTCTGGTGTTCCTGAGTGGTCCGCGCGACGGCGAGTCGGGCGCCTGACCCGTGGCGTCGTCGGCAGCCGGCCAGCGCGGCGACGAGCCCCGCGGCCGGGGTTCACAGGAGTCCCCGGGTGCCGGGAACGAGGCGTCGATGTCGATCGGCGCCGTCCTGGCCCTGCTGCGTGACGACTTTCCGGATGTGTCGATCTCCAAGATCCGTTTCCTCGAATCCGAGGGACTGATCACCCCGGAGCGCGCACCGTCGGGATACCGGCGGTTCACCACCGCCGACTGCGAACGTCTGCGATTCGTGCTGACCGCGCAGCGCGACCGTTATCTGCCGCTCAAGGTGATCAAGGAACAACTCGACACGATCGACTCCGGCGACGGTGGAGTCGGCCCGGGTGGCACCCGGCTGCTGTCCTCGGCCCGTGGCGCCGTCGCACCCGCCACCGACTTCGGTGCGCGGGCCGGCCGCGTATCGCGCGATCAGCTCATCGAACGCACCTCCGTTGACTCGGCCTTCGTGACCGAGTTGCAGCGCAACGGATTGCTGACGCCGGGCCCCGCCGGATACTTCGACGAAGACGCGGTGCGTCTCGTCGAGGCGGCAGCCGCGTTGGCGTCCTACGGCCTCGAAACCAGGCATCTGCGCGCGTTCAAGGTGTCGGCGGACCGTGAGGCAGGTCTCGTCGCGCAGATCGCCAATCCCATCGCCAAGGGCAAGGGGACCGGTGCGCGCGACCGTGCCGAGGAACTCGTGCGGGAGATCGCCGCACTGTCGGTGACCCTGCACACCCAACTCGTCAAGGCCGCCGTCCGCGGCGTCCTCGACTGACATCGGGTCGCCCGCACGGCGACTCGAACGCCACACACGCCCACCCCGGTGTAGCGTCGGGGAAGACGCTCTCGTCCACGACGCCGACGACGTGGCGTCGGTCCGTACGCGAGAGTGAGGCTTTCGGGAGGTTCGTGGGATGAGCGAAATGCAGGTCGTCGGAATCCGGGTGGAGCCACCCGCCAGCCAGCCTGTGCTGCTCCTGCGTGAGGTCGACGGTGATCGCTATCTGCCGATCTGGATCGGCCAGAGCGAGGCGGCGTCGATTGCATTGCGGCAGAAGGGCATCGAGCCACCCCGGCCGCTCACCCATGATCTCATCGTCAACCTGATCACCGAATTCGGACAGACCCTCGTCGAGGTGCGCATCGTCGACATGCAGGAGGGCACCTTCTACGCCGAACTCGTATTCGCCAACGACGTGCGCGTGTCGGCGCGCCCATCCGATTCGATCGCGATCGCCATGCGCGCCGAGGTGCCGATCATCGCCGACGAATCCGTCCTCACCGAAGCCGGACTCCTGATTCCCGATGAGGACGGTGACGAGGAATCCGGTCCCGTCGGCGAGGACGAGGTCGAGAAGTTCAAGGAATTCCTCGACAACGTCTCGCCCGACGATTTCAAGGCCACGGGAGGCTGAGACATGGCGGCGACTCCGTCGCCGCGTGTTGATCCGGCCTTAGCCCTCCGTCTTCCCTCCTCATCGCGCCGCTCGCTGCGCTCGCTGGCTCCTCGTCGGTCCAGACGCAGGTCGGCCGGACCAACGCTCGCTGCGCTCCCTCGTTCTTCGTCGGTCCAGACGGAGGTCGGCCGGACCAACGGTGACTTGGCGGCGACTCCGTCGCCGCGTGTTGGTCCGGCCTTAAACCGGCTCTTCCGGATTCAGAGTGCATCGAGGTGTTGTGCCAGGCCGCCGGAGTGGATGAGTGACCGCAAGATGTAGTGGCCGAGGTTGCGGAAT
>NZ_JBVHVX010000029.1:0-35080 GCF_055564615.1 Agromyces sp. NPDC029043
GTAAACGACCGACGAGCCCTGGACATGTAGACATCCTTCCAGCAGGACCCTTCGTCCCGCTATCTCAGGTGTCCACTCAAACTGGGGAGGCTCAGTGGCCCAGGCACCTGGCTTCGGTTTGCGAGCGGCGGTCGCCACGGTGGCCTCAGACATCGCTCATCATCTCCTTCCACTTGGCGTAGGCGGACCGCATGCCGGTCTCGTCGGTGACATGCGAGGTGGGCCAACCCTGTTCGGGCTTCTCGCGACCGATGCCGCGGTTGACCATGATCGGTAGGTCGGGGCCACCGACAGCGCCGCGCTGGACACGGTCCCAGCCCTCGGCGTCGTCGGGCGTGCCGAAGCCGAACGGCCCCTGAAAATGCTCGTGAACGCGCAGTCGCTGACGATTGACCGGGTCGACGATCTCCGCCGGCCCGTCAAGGCCGAGCGCGACATGCTCGATGTAGGTTTCGTCAACCGAGATCGGGCGCAGTACACGGAAGAACGAGATCGACATCGACACATTCGGGAACAGGTTGAGATTGAATCCGGTTCCGTGCATCGCGCGGACGACCTTACGAACCTCCGTGTCCGACAGTCCCCGTGACTTGAGTTCCGCGACAAGATCATTGAAGTGTTCCTGCAGCGGCTCGGTGCCGTCGTCGTCGTCGAGGTCGGAGTGTTCGGGAACCATCTGCATCACCGAGTGACCATTCCCAAGGTCGTGGGTGGTGGCGGCTGGGTCGTTCATGAAGCTCATCATGTCCGCGGTCTCGGCGTCGACCGAGGCCATCCAGGACCGATGCACGATCGGAAAATGGTAGCCGTCGGTGGTGTTCTCCAACTGGATCTTCCAGTTGCCGTGGAACTTGAACCGATGCGTACCGAGCACCTTGAGCGGGTATCCGCCGCCCTGCTTGAAGAACCGGTCGATCCACATCCGGGCGTCACCGAGGAACTCTTCGAGGCTTTCAGCGTTCTCGTCGAAGTTGGCGAAGACCATTCCGCCGTAGGATTCGGTGCGGACCTTGCGCAGCCCCATGCCCTCCTTGGTCATCACTCCCTCGTAGCCCTCCGGATAAGGGATGCCTCGGAGCTTGCCCTCCAGGCTGTATGACCACGCGTGGTAGGGGCAGGTAAACCCGTTGGCCTTGCCGGTCCGCTGTTCGCACACGCTCGCTCCGCGGTGCCGGCACCGATTGAGCAATGTGTGGATGTTGCCCTTACGGTCACGGGTGACGATGACCGGTTGACGGCCGACATGGGTGCTCTTGAAGTTGCCGGCCTCGGGGATCTCACTCTCGTGGGCGACCCAGATCCAGGTGCGTTCGAAGATGTCGGACATCTCGCGCTCGAAGATCTCCGGATCGGTGTACATCCGGCCGGCAACCCGATCCGCTTGAACCAGATCGGACGGCGCCAGGTCGTAGATGTTGTCGGGGGTGAACTCGATGGTCATTGCGTACTCCAAGGGTGTTCGGGGCTGGTCGATGACTCGGACCGGGTACCGCGATCGACAGGCTGAGATCGATTGCTGCTTGCCAGTCACTCTAGAAGCGCCCACCGGCGCGCGAAATCAGCAATGGCCCCCCGCCAGGTACGGGATTCCTTTACCGTCAAGCGCAATCCGGCTGCGCCAGAATCGATCAGGGAGCCATCAGCACCGACGTCGACGGGAACGCGTCGGCAAACGTGCTCGGTAAGGGCGCCACAAACACATTCTCGGTGCGTGTGCGCGCGATCAACCACTGCCCGTCGACTCGACGGAACGCATTGTTGAGCCGACTGGACCGGAGCAGTGCGGTGCCGTCGCCGAACAGCCACGGCTGCATATGGATCCACTGGGCCGTTGCCT
Source organism: Agromyces sp. NPDC029043 (assembly GCF_055564615.1). Taxonomy (NCBI): domain Bacteria; kingdom Bacillati; phylum Actinomycetota; class Actinomycetes; order Micrococcales; family Microbacteriaceae; genus Agromyces; species Agromyces sp. NPDC029043. The sequence continues at coordinate 1,838 of NZ_JBVHVX010000029.1, forward strand.
CATCTCCGGTGACATGAATCTGTTCGGCGGTCAGGTAGTGCGCATTCAACAACAGTTCGGGATCACGCTTCTCACCCCAGAACCGTTGGAAGTGTTGCCGCAGAGCCTGTTTGCCCTCGAGTCGGCCGAACTGGTTGGTGTAGTACTCCCCCACACCCTCCCAGACCGCATCCTCGGTGTAGAGCTCAAGGATCAACTCGATCCGCTCGTCGTCGTTGGTGACACCAAACTCGGGGCATGGTGTGTCGCAAAGAAACATGTAGCGGGACTGCAGACGACGGATGTCGGCCTCGGCCTCCAACACGTCGATGCGTGCAACCAACTGAGCAACCGTAGGCGTCCTCGACATTCAACTCTCCTTCACGTCTCGGGCACGACCAGTACGGTCGTCCGTTGCGTCGGACGTTACGGACGAGATGATTTCAGCGGAATTGGAGAAAGCCTTAGAGCCCCCGCGAGATCCTGACTCAGAGGCCCTTCGAGGACGAGGAATCAGTCCGCACGTGTCAGGGGCTCGTGCGTGTCGCTGTAGTTGAGCCTGGGCGGCTCAGGTCGCCAGGCCCAGCATTCAGAGCACGGCACCCAGGTACGCCACCAGTAGGCACCTCCATCACAAACCGGTCGGTTCGGATGGGCGCAGACCGGCATTCATACTGATGAGGTGGCACCCACTCGCAACGCACGGCCGGGCGGACGAACTGCACGTACCCGCACCGCGGTACTCCGATGAACCGTGGCTCGTCCAGGAGTACCTGCGCGGCGTCGACCGCTGCAGTTGGAGCGTCGTGCACCACGGCGACGTCGTCCTGCATTCGTGTTACGAGCATCCCCTCACCATCGACGACCGGGGTGGCATCGTCTTCGAGTCGGTCGACTCCCCCGAATCCCTGGAGACCGCGCAACGTGTTGCCGCGGAACTGAACTGGCACGGTCAGCTCAGCTTCGACTATCTCGTCACCGACGACGGCATACATCACATGGTCGAGTGCAATCCACGTCCGACGGCGGGTTGCACGGTCGCCACCGCCGCGGAGTTCGACACCGCACTGTTCGCGCCGCAGGGCTTGGTCGTCGTCCCGCCGGGGCGGAAGAAGGCGATCAAGGCTGCGGTGCTGCGCGACATCGTGCGCCATCCGGGCAAGGCACTTGCCGATCTCAAGGCCGCGCACGGTGCCGGCGGTGTCTACATTCAGCCGGGCGATCCGCTACCGCTGCTCTACTCGGCGCTGTCGCTGCAGCATGTGCTGCACTATCGCAAGGAACTCGGCATCGACCGCAACACACGCGAGGAACTCATGGCCGCACAGTTTTTCGACGTGTCATGGGATGGGACTCCGATCGCATAGCCGGTTCTGCCGAGCCGGATCCGATCCCATCGGCGTGCCTCACCCGATGCCGACCAACCGCTCCGACGCCTGCCACAATCCGTCGATCAGGTCCTGCTTGCTCGCCTGCGGATTCTCCCGTCCGTTCTCTGTGAATCGGCTGAAGTACACCCCGTTGATGGCCGGGTCCGCACCCCGCCGCGCCAACGCCACGAGTGGTGCCGCACCCTTCTCGGGCGTGATGGTGCCCAACCGTTTGAGCGGTGTGCGGTACAGCAAACCGACGAACCGGGAGTCCCGGCCGAACTTCGTCGCAGCCGGTCCGGGATGCACTGCGGCCGAGACTATTCCATCGTCGGACCAGCGTTGCGCGATACCGCGGGTGAACAGGATGTCCTGCAGCTTGCCGGTGCCGTAGCAGCGCAACTCCAACGCACGACGCCGCTCGAAGTCCAGATCATCGAGATCGACGCTGCCCGCCAGGTTGCCGATGCTCGACGTATTCACCACCAGCGCACCACCGTTCGCCGCGAGCTTCTCGCGCAGCAGATTGGTCAGCAGGAAGCCGCCGAGGTGATTGATCTGGAAGTTTGGCTCGTGCCCGTCGGCCGTGCGCTTCTTCGGGTTGAAGGTACCGCCGGCATTGTTCAGCAACACGTCGATCGACTCCACCCGCCCGGCGATCTGATCCGCCAACGCACGTACGTCGTCGAGTGTCGCGTAGTCCGCGGTGAAGTAGGTTGCGCCGACCTCGTCGGCGACCGCCTTGGTCTTGCTCGCCGAGCGCCCGACGATGATCAGGTCGGTATCCGGCCCGGCCAGTTCGCGGGCCGCGACCGCACCGATCCCGTCGCTGGCGCCGGTGATGACGATGGTTCGCTTGGTTGATGTCATACCTCATCATGCGCAGAGTGACCGGTGCATCACAATGCACCGGCCACTCTCCCCGTTCCGGGAACTACCGCGAGCTAGAGCGCTGATTCCTCGTCGACGAGGACGATCGACGCCCCGCCACTCGCGAAGTTCGGCACATCCTGCACGGCTGCACCCATTTCCGCCGATCCCAACGCGGCGGCACGGTCATCGGCGGAGTCGAAGACGAGCCGCGCGAAGTAGTGATGCACCGGCGCCCCTTCGAGTGCCGAACACCGCCCGTGGGTGTACTGCCGCAGGCCGGGTACCTTCGCGGCGAGCGGTGCGTGGGTTTCGCGATAGTAGGACAAGAATGCGGCCGGATCGGCCGGCTCGCCATACAGTACGACGACGCTGTTCATCGGCACATCACTTCCCGAGGGCGTCGTAGAAGGCGGTCTCGAACTCCATGTACTTGACGAACGACGTCGGATCACCGAACGGCAGGATCTGGGTCGCCCAGTAGCCGCCGTACCCGTTGGACCGGTCGATCCAGTAGAAGAGGTTCGCCAGACCCGCCCAGCCGGATTCGCCGGCGGGGCGTCCGGTCGGGGCCTGCTCGTTGTTGATCATGAACGCGAGCGACCACGACTTCGACTGACCGGGGAAGAACTCGGCGTCGTTGGACAGGGCGGTGATCACGCCCGGGAGGCCGGTCACCGGCAGATCACCGAGGTGATTCGCGACGGCCATCTCGACCGTATCCGCCTGCAGCACACGGCCGTTCACACCCTCGCCGTCGTTGAGCCACATGCGGATGAACTTCATGTAGTCACCGACCGTCCCGTAGAGCCCGTGCCCGCCCATGTCGACCTCGGGCGGCGACGGCAGTTCGAGATCCATCGGCGTCAGCGAGCCGTCGGCGTTACGTGCGTGGATCTCGGCGAGCCGTGAGCGCAGCTCGTCATTGAGCGAGAAGGTCATCGACGTGATGCCCAGCGGCGCAAAGATCCGCTCGGCAAACACCTCACCGAGTCGCTTGCCACGCAGTCCCTCCACCACCTGCCCGACCCAGTCGATATTCGAGCCGTACTGCCAGCGCTCACCGGGATCGAACAGCAGCGGAGTGGTCAGCGAGGCCTTCGACGACGTCGTGACACTCGGCTGACCGTGCTCCTCGGCGAGGCGGTTGTACTCCTCGCTGAAGAAGTCGTATCCGAATCCGCCTGTGTGAGTGAGGAGTTGACGTGTGGTGACGTCGGTCTTCGGCGCCCGCAGGATCGGGTTGCCCGCACCGTCGAACCCGTCGAGGACCTGCAGCTCGCCGATCTCCGGTGCATAGTTCTTGGCCGGTGCGTCCAGATCGAGGACGCCTTCTTCGACGAGTTGGAGCGCTGCGGTGGCGGTGAACGCCTTGGTCGTCGAGAAGATCGCGAAGGCGTCGTCGACCGATGCCGCCGCCGTTCCGTCGATGCGACGCTGTCCCGCCGCGCCCTCATAGATGTTGCCGTGCCGGTCGGTGACCATCGCGACGACCTCGGGCACCCTGGCGGGGCCGGTCACCGCGGCGGCGAGGATCGCGTCGGCGGCCGCGGAGAATCCCGCGACGTCGACTCGTGAGCTTGTACTGCTTGTCATGTTCTCGTCCTTCGGTGGAAAGGGTTGGTGGACAGATCAGTGGACGGTGAAGCCCTTGTAGCCGGCCTCGGCTGCTTCCGTTGTGAGATCGCGGTATGCCCCCACACCGCCGACGTAGGAGAGCACTCGGAACGGCTTGCCTTCGACATTGGAGCCGGTGTACCAGGACCGTGTCTTGGAGATCAGGTTCTCGTTCGCGAGTTCGTCGTGGTGGGCCACCCATTCATCCTGACCCGCCAGCGTTGGTTCGATCACCGTTTTGCCGTGATCCCGTACATAGTCGATGGCACCGGTGATCCATTCCGTCTGCTGCTGCAGGCAGGTCGTCATGTTGCACAGCGCCGCCGACGGCGCGAGCGGCGCGCCGGTGGTCAGCAGGTTCGGGTATCCGTGCACCATGAGACCCATCGTCGTGCGGATGTCACGTCCCCAGTCCTCGCGCAGCGTGTGCCCGTCGCGCCCGGTGATGTCGATACGCGTCAAAGCGCCTGTGCCGGCGTCGAATCCGGTGGCCATGATGATCACGTCGAGTTCGTAGAGGGTGCCGTCCTGCAGGACGATGCCCTCGGGCACGATCCGCGCGATCGGATTGTCCTTCACCGGGACCGCCTCGACATTCGGCTGGTGATACACCTCGAGGTAGTTGGTCTCCAGCGGCACCCGGTGAGTGCCGAAACCGTAATCCTCCGGGATGAGGATCTTGCACAGTTCCGGGTCCTTGAGCCGCGCCCGCATCTTCTCCCGGACGAACTCCGACACCTCTTCGCTGACCTGTTCGTCGGAGAAGATCTCGGCGAACGACGCCAACCACAGCTTCAGAGAGCCGTCCTCGTAGCACTCCTCGAGCCGCGCGCGCCGTTGTTCGGGTGTCAGGTCGGCCCATTCCACCTCGAAGTCGTACTCGAATCCGGTGAAGGTGTGCGGCAGGTTCTGCTGGAACTCCTCGAACCGCCCCTTGTACCAATCGACGTTCGAGTCGTCGTAGCTCGGATTCTTCATCGGCAGCGCGTACTGCGGGGTCCGGATGAAGACCTTGAGCTGATCGACCGTGTCGGCGATGGTCTGGATGACCTGGATGCCGGTGGCACCGTTGCCGATGACACCGACCCGCTTGCCGGCCAGGTCCACACCACCCCTTGGCCAGCGCGCGGTGTGCATGATCTCGCCGGCGAAGTCGCTCTGACCGGGGAAGATGTCGGCCATCGGCGCACTCAGCATGCCGGTGCACGCCACCACGAACTGGGTGTCGATGGTCTCGCCGGAGTCGGTGGTCACCAGCCAGCGGTTGGTGTCCTCATCGAAGGTCGCGCTCGCGATGGCGGTGTTGAACCGGATGTCGCGACGCAGGTCCACGCGTCGGCCACGTAGTGCAGCCACTGCTCGATCTCCTCCTGCCCGGGGAACCGTTCGCTCCAACTCCAGTCTTTGTAGAGGTTCTCGTCGAACAGATACTGGTAGATGTAGGCCTCCGAATCGAACTTGGCCCCCGGGTAGCGGTTCCAGTACCAGGTCCCGCCGACGTCCGACGCCGCGTCGAACGCCTTGACGTTCAGCCCCAACTCGCGCAACTGGTGCAGCTGATAGAGCCCGGAGACGCCTGCTCCGATGATGAGGGCGTCCAACTGTGTGTCTGCCATGAGAAATCCTCCGTGTCCGCAACGCATGTGACTGGCATCACTGCGGTCACCAGTGTTGCGGTGTCCCAAGACCTTTGGCGTGTCCCAACTTGGGACAGTCGACGCCGGCGTCACCACCCACACCCTCCCGTTCAGCGAGGTCAGCGAGGCCTTCCGGCTCATGAAGGCCAAGGAGGGCGGCGTCATCAAGCCGTTGATCACGTTCTGAGATCCGCACCGGCTGCGGGGGGGGGGGGGGGGGGGGGGGGGGGAGGGGGGGGGGGGGAGAAAGGAGGGAGGGGGAGGAAGGCAAGGGGGGGGGGCGTCAGAAGTTGGTGGCTCGTTTTCGGAGCTCACCACCGGTTGCGGGGGGTTCCCCGTTTGGGAACCCCCCGCGGGGGTGGAACACGTCCGCGGGACACGGCACCATGGATAACGTGTCCCAGATCACAGGAGGTTTGGATGTCGTTGGCGACAGACCCGAGCAACCGTCACCGACGGGTCGCGGCAGCGCGTGCCGACTTCCTCGAGAACGGGCGCCCCGGCGCGGCCGGGATCTCCGACCTCGTCGCCGCCTCCTGGGAACGCAGCAAGTCGGCAGGCGTTGACGCCGAGCGGGCATCCGCGGATTACTCCGGCACCGTCGACACCGCGTCACGCCTGGTGCGCTGCGCCCGGCCGGTCATCGATCAGCTGGGCTCCGACATCTCGGACACGGCGCTGTCGATCGCACTGACGGACAACAAGGCACGACTCATCGAGCGGATCGACATCTCGTCCGGCCTCGGACGGCTCCTCGATCGCGTCTCCTTCGCACCCGGGTATGCGTACCAGGAGGACACGATCGGAACCAATGGCGTCGGCACCGTCATCGAGTCCGGGCAGGCGGTCTCGGTCGTCGGCCCCGAGCATTACTCCGAGTATCTCCAGCAGTTCGCGTGCACCGCGGCGCCCGTCGTCGACCCGATCACCGGCAAGGTCGAGGGCATCCTCGATGTCTCGACCGTCGCGAAGTCGTGGAGTCCGATCATGCACACGCTGGTGAAGTCGGCGGCCAAGGACATCGCCAACAACCTGCTGCTCGACCGCAGCCAGGCGCAGCAGGTGCTGTTCAACACCTACCTCAAGGCCGACGCCCGCTGCAGCAAGCATGCGGTCTTCGGCTACGCCCGCGCGGTCGTCATGGCCAACGCCGCAGCACAGACACTGTTCAGTCAGGACGAGCAGACAGCCATCCGTGACCACGCGACGTTCCTGATGCAGCGTCGCGACCGTGCCTCGGATACCGTCACGCTGTCATCGGGTCGCGAGGTGCGCATGCACGGCACCCGCATCGTCAGCGCCGGAGTCACCGCGGGCATCGTCGTCATCGCCGAACCCGTTGCACCACAGTCCCTTTCCGACGATCTGCCGAATGATCGGGGATTCGACGACGAAGTACTTCCGGACGTCTCGGTGACCAACGCCCGAACGACGTCGATCGTCACCGATCTGCGCCGCGGTCGACGCACCCCGATCGTCGGGGGTATCTCGCCGGCGTGGGCGCGGGCCTGTCGCGACCTGCGCGCCGCGATGCGCGCCGGCGATCCCACACTCGTCTTCGGCGAGACCGGATCGGGCAGATTCACCCTCGCCGTCGAGTTGTTCCACGCCGATCATCCCCGCGCCCGCAGTGTCTCCATCGACGCCACCCAACTCGAGTCGGGAGTCGACATCGACGCCCCTGCACTGATCGATCAACCCAACGCCCCGACTCTGATCATCATCCGCGACATCGATCAGCTGGGCCCCGACGGCGTGGCCAATCTCGGCAGGGTGCTCGACGCCGCCGAACTGAGTTCCACCCCGGTGTCGGTGGTGGCCACCGTCTGTTCACCCGACGAGATGCACGCATCGGAGGTGCTCTGCTGCTTCCGCGCCTCGGTCGCGGTGCCGCCGCTGCGGCATCGGACCGAGGACCTCGAACACATCATCGGGCGCATCGTCGCCGACGTCGCGCCGCACCGTCACGTCCGGCTGGCGCCGGCCGCGCTGCGGATGATCGCCGCGTACTCCTGGCCCCGCAATGTCACCCAGTTGCGTGAGGCGCTCGGCCACGCCCTCAAGGCGCGACCCGTGGGCGAGATCCAGGTGGACGATCTCCCCCGCTACTGCCAGACCACGGCCAATCACCACCGTCTGTCACCGATCGAGATCGCCGAGCGCGACACACTCATCGCCGCGCTGCAGGCAAACGACGGCAACCGGGTCGCCGCGGCCGCGCACGTCGGCATCTCGCGAAGCAGTCTGTACCGCAAGATCAAGAGCTACGGCATCACTGTGTGACAACCCGACCGTCTCGGCGCCCCGCCTACGATGGGCATCGATGAAAAACACACAGACCGCAACGTACCTCACGGTATTCACCGCGATCTCAATCATGGTGGTAGCAGCCAACTTACGACCCGCCGTCGTCACCGTGGCACCACTGATCGACGAGATCGCCGCCGACGAGCAATTCTCCAGCGCCACAGCGGGTTTGCTCACCACCCTGCCCGTGCTGTTCTTCGGTCTGACCGCTCCGATCGCGCCGCGTCTGGCCGCCCGGTTCGGCATCGAGCGCACCATCTTCGGTTCGCTGATCCTGCTGGTCGGGGCCATGGCGTTGCGGTGGCTGCCGAGCGCGGTGACCCTCTTCGTCGGATCTGCGCTCGTCGGCGCGGCGATCGGCATCTGCAATGTGGTGCTGCCGGCCCTCATCAAGCGCGACTTCGCACACCGCTCCGGACTGCTGACGGGCCTCTACTCCATGACGCTGTCGGGAGGCGCCGCGGTGGCCGCCGGGGTGACGGCCCCGCTCGACGACGCCCTCGGCAACAACTGGCGGCTGACCATCAACTCGTGGATTCTTTTGGCGCTCTTGGCTATTGCGCTGTGGATTCCGCAGCTGTCCCGGATTCGCCCCGAAACGCCGACCTCACCGGGATCACTGTGGCGCAATCGGGTCGCCTGGGCGATCACCGTATTCATGGGGATGCAGTCGTTGATCTTCTACACCTTCTCCGCCTGGCTGCCCGCCTACCTCATGGACGAAGGTTTCACGCGCGCGCAGGCCGGCACGGTGCTGGCCGCGGGGCAGGTCGCCGCGCTGCTATGCTCGCTGATCGTGCCCATCGTGGCGGGGCGCTACCGTGATCAGCGCGCGATCACCTTCGTGGTGATCGGGGTGAACGCCGTCGGCCTGATCGGGTTGCTCACCACCAACTCCTGGTATGCCCTGTGGGCGATGCTCGTCCTCGCCGGGCCCGGATCGTCGATCAGCCTGGCGCTGCTGTTCATGGTGCTGCGCAGCCGGTCGGCCACCCAGACGGGCCAGGTGTCGGGGATGTCGCAGTTCGTCGGGTATGTCGTGGCCGCGCTGGGGCCCATCGCCGTCGGCGCCATCCACGACGCGACACACTCGTGGACCTGGGCGTTCTCCGTCCTCGCCGTCGGATTGGTGCTGCAGGCGGCGTCGACGACGATCGCCGCGCGTGACACCCACATGACGCCCGCGCAGGTAACGTCACCCGCATGACGTTCGTCCCGGTGTCCGGTGCCCGGCGCTTGCTCATCGCGCTCGTGGTGGGCGCGGCGGCCGGTGCACTCGTCGCCGCCCTGCGGGCCGACCCCGGGTACGGGGTCCTCGTCGGCATCGCGGTCACCGGGGCGGTCTTCGTCATCACCGGCTGGCTGGCACTCTGGCCGATGGACGCCGAGACCACCCGCGCCAATGCCGGCCACGAGGATTTCCGGCCGTCGGTCGATGAGCTCGTGCTGGTCGTCGCGGCGCTCTCGGCGCTCTGCGTGATCGTGGCGCTGATCATCGAGGGCGGATCCTCGGCCGGATGGCTGCCCGCGACACTCGCGTTGGCCGGGGTCTTCGCGGCGTGGGGCAGCCTGCATCTGATGTACGCGGTCCGCTACGCCTACCTCTACTTCGACGGCACACCGGGCGGCATCGACTTCAATTCCGATGAGACACCGGCATTCCGGGACTTCTTCTACTTCAGCTATAACCTCGGTATGACGTATCAGGTCTCCGACACCAGCGTCTCGGATTCCCGTATCCGCGCGGTAGCGCTGCGTCACTGCCTGCTCTCCTACGTCTTCGGCGCGGTGATCCTCGCGACCACCATCAACCTGGTCGCGGGGATCGTCACCGGCTAGCCCGCACGCTGCGTCGGTGACGCGTGAACCGGCAGCCGCGCCTGCACCTGTACAAAGGATCCATGAGCATCACCGTCGACATCTGGGCCGATGTCAACTGCCCGTTCTGCTACCTCGGTAAGGCCCGCTTCGCCGAGGCGCTCGCCGCCTTCGACGACGACGTGACCGTCGTGAATCACTCCTTCGAGCTCGATCCGACGATCCCGCCGTCGACGTCGGAGCCGGTCGTCAAATACATCGCCGACAAGTACGGCATCAGTACCCAGCAGGCAGCCGCCAACGAGGAGCGGATCGGGGCGCAGGCCGCCGAGATGGGCCTGCCCTATCAGACCGCCGGCCGCGATTACGGCAGCAGCTTCGACATGCACCGACTGCTGCATCTCGCCGCCGAGCACGACAAGCAGAACCAGTTGCTCGACGCGCTGTATCACGCGAATTTCGGTGACTCGGAACGACTTTTCGGCAACGACGAACGCCTCGCCGCGATCGCGATCGGCATCGGACTCGACGAGGCGACCGTACGACGCACCATCGACGACAAGACCGCCTACGCCGACGACGTCCGCCGCGACGAGCAGCGGGCCACCGAGATCGGCGTCACCGGTGTGCCGTTCTTCGTGTTCGGCGGGAAGTACGCCGTCTCCGGCGCCCAGCCCGTCGAGGTGTTCACGCAGGCATTACGCGCCGCCGTCGACGACCCGGCGCCTCACTCGAAGTAGCGGTACACCGCTTCGACGACAGCGGCCGGTCGATCGTTGCCCTCGAGCTCGATGACGCCGTCGACGGTGACCTGCGCACCACCTTTGGGCAGCTGCTCCACCGACTTGAGCGTCGCCACCAGGCGGATTCGTCCGCCGGCCGGGACGGGGTTGGTGAACCGGACCTTGTTGAGTCCGTAGTTGACGCCCATCGTCACGCTGTCGACGGTGAGGATGTCACCCCACACCGGCACGATCAGCGGTTGGCGGGTTCGGTGGTGGTCATCGGTGATCTCCGTTTCGTATGTGCGGTCGTCTCATATCAACGCTTGATGCCCAGGACGCGCAAGGCATTCTCGAGGAAATCTTCGGCGCCACTTCGGGTTTGATCTCGAGGGTCTCGGCGTCCTCTCGCCGGCGATCCCCCGGAACGACCACTCCGCCGAGTAGTCCCCCGACCAGGGAGAGTCCCCCGACCTAAGGCATCATCAACGGCATGTCCGACGAGCGGAGCGACCAGACAGAGAAGACCCGACGGTTGCTGATGAGCACCGCGGAGCGCTTGTTCGCGGCCGACGGCATCTCCGCGGTATCCAATCGACAGGTGAGTAAAGAAGCCGGTCAGGGCAACAATTACGCCGTCGGACATCACTTCGGCGGACGCCAGGGCCTGCTGGAGGCAATCCTCGACGCACACGATCAGCGGCTTCAGGTACTGCGCACCGCGGCGGTTGATGAGGTGGATGACGCCGCCGAGTTCCGCGACTGGGTGCGGTGCCTGGTGAGTCCTCAGTTCGAGTACATCGCCGAGCTGACCGCGCCGTCGTACTTCGCGCGGTACTGCGCTCAACTCGACGGCGACCCGACCGCCGCTCAGACCCTGTACGTCACGATGGGACGCTCGGCTCCGCTGCTGACCATCCTCGACGGCTTCTACGCATCGCTGCCACCGCTGCCCGACCTGGTGATCACGGTGCGCGACAGCATGACCCGCCACCTGATCATTCAGCAGTTGGCGGATTTCGAGCGCGCACTCGACGATGCGGCCGCGACCGGTTCGGCGGCACCCGGGTGGTGCGAGTATCGAGACATCGTCGTCGACGCGCTCGTCGGACTATGGCTGGCGCCGGTCACCGCCGTCGGCGAACCCGGCTCGTAGCGTCGGCGTCTCGGTGGACGGCAGCACGCTCGTGGCGCTCGACCGCATCGGGTGAATCTGTTCGTTGGACAATCCGCTCTCCGGCTCCCTGCTGTGGAACCGGACGCGCTCCTTCGACGCACCCATCTCGCCGACCGGACTGTTCGCGCCGCCGCTGGGACACTGGTCAGATGACGGTACCCACGTCAGTGGCGACGATCCGATCCAGCGCACGCTCGGCGACCGCCGCGATCGTCATCGACGGGTTGCAGGCCGCGGTGTTGCCCGGCATGATCGCACCGTCGAGCACGTAGAGACCCCGCTGTCCGCGCACTCGCCCGTCGAGGTCGCAGACGATCCCCATCGACGCGCCACCGAGGGCATGCCACGTCGACGGCACCACGGCATTGGTGTCGATGAGCAGGTCGGTGCCGACAACCTTCGAGATGGCCGGATGGATACGGGTGTTCTGCACGACGTGATCTCCCTCGCGCGGCCAGCGGACGATGGCGCGGCCGGTGGGGGCGTCGTAGCCGATGGTGCCGCGTCCGCGACTCGCGCCGAAGCCCACCAGCATGGTGCTGTGCAGATCGGCGCCGGCCAACATCGGCGGGATGGATGCCTGGATGAACGTGTAGGCGAGTTCGGGATCGTCCCAGTTCTTGCTGCCGTAGACGACCGGACCACCCTGCAGCGGACCGAACGCCGGATCGGGTCGTGACCACACGTAGATGCGGTCGGCGTTGGTGCCCCAGTTGCTTCCGATGCCGTCGGGCAGATCGGTGATGGTGCCGCGCTCGCGCGCCCGCAGCAGCAGTTTTGTGGAGTTGACACTACCGGCGGACAGGATCAGCGCCTGCGTCGTCAGGATCTTGCGCTCCACGACGGCGCCGGTCTCGTCGGTGCGGTCGACCTCCACCGTCCAGCGTCCGTCGCCGCGACGTGCGATGGAGGTGACGTTGTGCTGGGTGGCCACCGTGACCCGGCCGGTCGCCTCACCCTGCTTGATGTAGGTGACGTCGACGCTGTGCTTGCCGGCGTTGTTCACGCCCATCGCGCCGTCACCGGAGGTGTAGGCGGCCCGCATCTTGCCCTCGGTCTCGGCGATCGCGTAGCGCCAGTCGATCGGCATGGGAATCTTGCTCAGCGGAAAACCCGCTCGCCGAACACGTTTCGCGAACTCCCGGGCGGCCGCGTAGCGCGGTGTGTTCACCAGCACGTCGGGGGCGACGGCGACCTGCAGCATGCGTGCGACCCGCGGATAGTGCACGCGGTTCATCGTCTGCCAGTCCAGCGCCTCGGGGAAATGCGTGTTGAATACATGCTCGGCGGGCTGCAGCGTCATCCCCTGATACACGAGCGAACCGCCGCCGACGCCGGCCGGGCACAGCGCGGTCATGTTCTCGCCGGCGACCGCCTCGATGAGACCGACGTACGGTTCTACCCTGAGTTCACGACCCAGCAGATTCCCGGTCGACTCATGCCACAGGATGCGTTTGTCCGGCGCGCTCGCCCGCGGGAACGTCGTCGAGTTGGGACCCGCTCGCCACCGGCGGCCGCGTTCGAGGACGAGCACGTCCACCCCGGCCTGCGCCAGACGTAAGGACGCCACGCCGCCACCGAAACCCGATCCGATGATCACCACGCGGTGATCCTCACGGGTGGTGCGGACCCGCGCGGGAGCAGCGCCGGAGGTCGCCGGAACGACGAACTGCGCGGCCGCCGCGGCGGCCGCGGAGACACCCTTGAGGAAGCTGCGCCGAGATGTGGTCATGAAGAAATCCCCCCACGTCGTGTGACGGCATCGGAGACTCCACGCCACTGTGGCCCGCGCCACGACGAAACTAGACACTTGGTCCATCAAGTGCCAAGTGGAGCGGGCAAGGCATCCGCGATGGCTCGTTAGGGTGGAATACGTGACCTCGTTGTTCGCCGGATTCGTCCTGGGCCTCATCACGTTCTGGTTCCACCGGCGTCTGGTCCGCGCCACCGAGATGCCGCGTCCGTGGTCGATCGTCGCCGACGTCGCGCTCATCGTGCTGTGGGCGCTCGCGGTGATCGGCGCGGCGTCGGGCAGTCTGCTCGATCCGCGGTGGGTGCGCCCGGCGGCCTTCGTCGGGATGACGTGGCTCGCGATGGTGTTCTACATCGCGCTCGGCATCACCGTCATCGGGGTGGCCTGCCTGCTGGCACGCCTGCTTCGGCGTCGTCGTCGGCTCGGATGGATCCGCACTGCCACCGCGGCAGTCGTCGTGGTCGCCCTCGCAACGGTCGGTTACGGCCTCACCGAGGCAGCGTCGCCGAGGGTCGTGACGGTGCCCGTCACCCTCGACCGGCTGCCGGCCGGATTCGACGGCGCCCGTGTGGCGGTGCTCTCCGATCTGCATGTGGGACCCGTCCGCGGCGCCGGATTCACCCGCCGCGTCGTCGAACAGACGATTACCCAACAACCCGACCTCATCGTGATCGCGGGTGATCTCACCGACGGCACCGTCGCACTCGCCGGTGACACCCTCGCTCCGCTCGCGGGGCTGTCCGCGCCGCTCGGCGTGTACGGGGTCAGCGGCAATCACGAGTTCTATGCCGACGACGGCGGGCACTGGCTCGACGAATGGGAACGTCACGGGGTGCGCACGCTGCGCAACGAGCGCGTCGAGATCACCCGCAACGGATCGATCATCGACCTCGCCGGCATCCACGACCGCACCGCACCCGCGCCGTATGAACCGGACCTGAGAGCGGCGCTGGCCGGACATGATCCGTCGCGGTTCGTCCTGCTCGCCGCGCATGAACCGAAGCAGGCGATCGAGGCGGCGGATCACGGTGTCGACCTCCAGGTGTCCGGGCATACCCACGGCGGCCAGATGTGGCCGATCCGCTACCTCGTGCCGCTGCAGCAGCCGTCGGTGCAGGGACTCGATCGGGTGGGCGCCACCACGCTCTATACGACGCGCGGCGCCGGGGCGTGGGGTCCGCCGGTGCGGGTCGCGGCGCCTCCGGAGATCACGATCCTGGAGTTGCGCGCGCCCTGACCCGATCGAGACATCCCGTTCCCGACTCCCGAGCAGTTCGTCGAGGAATAGCGCGCCGAACCGGGGCTGCTGTGTCACCGTTGACAGGTGAGCAGCCCCGAGTTCGACACGGCCAAGCTCTTCCCCGGCCGGTTCTTCATCTCGTCGGTCCTCGATGTGCTCGAGTCCAAGAAGCGGATGACCGGGCACATGCGACGACGGTATCTGCAGCGCGCCACCATGGCGGGCATCATCATCGGCATCTTCTACGTGATCGACTATTCGATCATCGCCGCATTCGACTCCCTCGGCGACGAGCCCGAGCAGTTCCACGTCATCGGCAAACTGCTGGGCTCGGCCGTCTTCGGGTGGGCGTTGGTGTTCATCTACTACTCGAAATCCGAACTGCTGACGTCGAACATGATGATGGTCGCGATCGGCACCTACTACCGCCGGCTCACACCGATGCTGGTGACACGCATCCTCGGGTTCTGCTATCTCGGCAACATCCTCGGCGGTCTCATCGTCGCCGGGCTGTTGCGCGGCTCCACCCTCATCAACGACGCCACGCTGCGCGCCATGCAGCATTCCGTCGACGTCAAGACCGGCTATCTCTCCGCCGGTTTCAGCGGTTGGCTCGATCTGTTCATCCGCGCGATCCTGTGCAATTTCATGATCAATCTGGCAATGCTGCTGGTGTACAACGGATTCCTGCACGAAGATCTCGCCAAATGCCTGACCATGATCACCGCCGTCTTCGTGTTCGCGTTCCTCGACTTCGAGCATTCGGTCGCCAATACGGTGCTGTTCCTCATCGTCGGCCTCGAAGCCGGTGTGCCCGTCGGGCCGGCGCTCGGCAACCTCGGGATCGTGCTGCTGGGCAACCTCGTCGGCGGCGGCATCCTCATCGGCTTCTACTACGCATGGGTGAACGACGAGCGCGATACCCGGCTGCCCCATCTGCGTCGACGGCATCAGTAGCCACCAGTAGCACCAGTGGTGCGCTGCACACCCCTAGCCCCGCACCTCGATCTCTTCCCCCGGCCGTAACTCCACGGCGTCGAGTCCCGCGCGCTGCGCCAGCTCGACGAAGCGCGCGCCGTGATCGTAGAACCACCCGCTGCGGTAGAACCCCAACCCGATCGGCCACAGCGTCCCGAAGTGGATGGGCACGCTGCGTCGAGCCGCGATCGTCGCGGCGGCCTGAACCGCACCGGCCGGGTCCATGTGTCCGTCGCCCTTCGTCGGCCCCCAGCCACCGACCGGCAGCAGCGCCAGATCCGGCTGCTGCACCCAGTCGGCGAGGCCCGCGTAGACGTCGGTGTCACCGGCGAAGTAGGTCGTGACGTCGCCGCAGACGAGGTAGCCGAGCGCATCCGGGATGCGCGGCCCGAAACGCCAGCGTCGGCCGTCGTGCTCGGCCGGGACGGCGCGGATCGTCAGACCGCCGATCGGTGTCTCGTCACCGGCGCTCACCTCGATCAGCCGGTGCCCCACCGACCGCAACGCCGGGAACCGGTCGGGGGCGCCGCGCGGCACGATGATCGGGGCCCGCGGTATCACCCGGCGCAGCGACGGGCGGTCGGTGTGATCGGCATGTAGGTGTGACAGCAGTACGACGTCGGGATCGTGCACGCCGGGTCCGTACGGGACCTCCCCGCGGCGGCGTCGGAGATGAGCGACGCGCATCGTCAGCACCGGATCGGTGAGGACCGTCGTCTCCCGATCGGTGATCACCGTCGACGCATGCCCCAGCCACCTCATCCGCATTCCGGCCACCTCCGTCCCTCACCGTCTACGATCCCAGAAACACGACGCCCCCCGAAGGAGACCTGTGCGCACCACCGCGGCCGTTGTCCGGGTCCTCATCGAGTTCCTCGTATTGTGGTTCGTCTCCGCGTTCGCGCTCCTCGTCCTCGACTATTTCATCGACGGCGTGCGACTCATCCCCGTCGACTGGGGTGTCGATCAACTCACCACCCTGCCCGCCGCACTCGCCATCGCCGTCGTGTTCGGGCTGCTCAACGCGCTGCTGTGGCCGGTGCTGCTGCGCATGATGGCGTGGGTCGGGCCGCTGCTGCTGTTCATCCTGAACTTCGTGGTCGGCGGGGCGCTGCTGCTGCTCACGATCGCGATCGTGCCGCGCGCCACCGTCGAGAACACCGCCAGCGTGTTCCTCATGGCGGCGATCCTGTCGCTGGTGAGTTCGTTGGTCGGCGCGTCGATCGCCGCACGCTCCAACACCGCCTACCGGGTGATGCAGGTGCGCCGTCAACGCTTTCGACGGCGCACCGACGGCGCACCCGCCGCCCCCGGTCTGCTCTGCATCCAGATCGACGGGCTCGGTCACGAGGTGCTCCGCCGAGCCATCGCCGACGGCGTGACCCCCGGCATCGCGAAGCTCGTGCGCGAATCGCACAATCTGGTTCCCTGGCAAACCGACTGGAGCAGCCAGACCGGCGCCACCCAACTCGGCATCCTCCACGGCGACAATCATGATGTGCCCGCCTTCCGCTGGTACGTCAAGGACACCGGGCAGATCGCCGTGTTCAGCAATCCGCGTAGCAACGAGGACCGCGAACTCGAAAGAGCCGATATCCCCGGCCTTCTCGCGATCGACGGCGCGAGCCGCGGCAACCTGTTCACCGGTGGCGCCGAGGACAACGTCCTCGTCGTCAGCCGCATGCGCGGCGCCCGCCTCGGTGGCGGCGCCGGCTATACGTCGTACTTCATCGATCCGTCGAGCGCCCTGCGCACGGTGGTCGGCATGATCGCCGAGATCGTGCGTGAACTGCGGCAGGCCTGGCATCAACGGCGCCGCGGGATCGTGCCGCGCGTCTACCGCGGCGGCGTCTATCCGCTCGTCCGCGCCTTCACCACCGTGCTCGCCACCGACATGACCACCGCTGCCGTCGTCGGCGATCTCATCGCCGGGCGCAGCATCATCTACGTCGACCTCATCGGCTATGACGAGGTGTCTCATCATTCCGGGATCTCCCGCCCGGAAACCCTTACCGTGCTCAGCCACGTCGACGAGACGGTGCAGTTGCTGCTGGCCACCGCCGCCCAGGCCGACCGCGAGTACCGCGTCGTGCTGCTCTCCGATCACGGCCAGAGTCAGGGCGCCACCTTCCGTCAACGCTACGGCGAGGGGCTCCCCGAACTCGTCGCACGACTCACCGGACACACCGCGCCGATCACCGCCGACAAGATCGGCTCCGAGGGTAAGTCCTACGCCGCCGCCAGTGTCGGACAACATGATTCGGACACCGACGACCGTACCATCGACGACTCGAGCGGCGCACCCATCGTGCTCGGTTCCGGCAACCTCGGCCTGATCAGCTTTCCCGATCTCCCCGGCCGCGCCGACACCGATGCCATCGAGGGCCGCCATCCCGGACTCCTCGACGCGCTGCGCACCCACCCGGGCATCGGCTTCCTGCTCGTCGCCGCGCCCGGCTCCGGCGGCCCCGGCGGCTCCGGCGGCTCTGGCAGATCTGTCGTGCTCGGACCCGCCGGCACCGTCGACGTCGCGTCGGGCACGGTCACCGGCGACGACCCGTTGCGCGCCTTCGGCGTCGACGCCCTCGAGAAGATCCGGCGGACCGACGGTTTCTCCAACGTCGCCGACATCATGGTGAGCAGCGCATACTGGGCCGAGACCGACGAGGTCGCCGCATTCGAGGAACAGGTCGGCTCCCACGGCGGCATGGGCGGACCGCAGAGCACCCCGTTCCTGCTCTATCCAGCTGATCTCCCTGCTCCGCCCGAACACCTCCACGGAGCAGAGAACGTCCACAGGGTCCTCGCGGGGTGGCGGGACCTGGGAACGGCGGCCGGTTCCCCGTAACGTGGGGCGGGCCATGGGATCCTCACTCGCTCGCGTCACCGACACCACCGATCTCAATCCGCGTCTGCGGCGCATCACCTTCACCGTCGACGACCTGCCCGGCCTCGGACTCCCCGGCCTCGCCGACGACGCCGTGGGCATCTACTTTCCCGCGGCGACCACCGAATCCACCGCACCCGAGGGCCGCAACTATTCGGTGCGGGCGGTCGATCACGCATCGTCGACGATGACCGTCGACTTCGTCGTGCACTCCCACGGCGTGGCGACGCAGTGGGCGCAACGGGCGCGGCCCGGCGATGAGGTCACCCTCGATCATGCCCGCGGTTGGTACCGCCCCGAGCCGACCACCGACTGGCAACTCCTCGTCGCCGACCTCGCCGGGCTCCCGGCCCTCGCCCGCATCCTCGACGAATTGCCGACCGGGACAGCGGCGATCGTCGTCGTCGAAGTCCTCGATGTGGAGGATCTGGAGTATCTTGCCCCGCATGTGCGTGCCGATCCCGACTCCTCCACAGCCCCCGGCGCAGTGGAGATCATCCCGATCATCGCTCGCGGCAACGGCTTTCGGGAGAGCCGCCTGACCGAGACAGTCGGCGCACTCACTCACCCCGACGGCCGCGGCTACTGCTGGTATGCGGCCGAGGCCACCCCGTCGCGCGCCATCCGCAAACATCTGCGTACCAAATATGGTTGGGACAGAGGTCAATACGACATCATCGGCTATTGGCGACGTGACGGCGAGGAATGGTCACGCCGCTTCGAGCGTCACGGCGAGGAACTCTACGCGATCTATCAGCAGGCCATCGCCGCCGGGAAGGGCGAGAAGGTCGCCGCCGAGGAGTTCGACGACGCACTCGAACGCATGGGACTGTAGCCGTTCGGTAGGTGGCGACAGCCGTTCAGTAGGTGGCGACCATACCCTGCTTCGGGGCCTGACGCATCCGCCACAGCAGCAGCGGCATCTTGCGCAGCGGCAGCGGACGCGGCCAGTCGGTGCCGCGCAGCAATGCCTCGGTGCCGCCGTCGACGGTGATCACCGACCCGCACAGGAAGTCCGCCGCGGGCGACAGCATCGTCTGCACCCAGGCCGAGATCTGTTCGGGCGTACCGTATTCCCGGATCGGGAGCGGGAACGAGCGGACATTTCCGCCCTGCGCACCGTCGAGTTGGGATCTCAGCAACGGCGTCATCACCGGCCCCGGAGCGATGACATTGATCCGGATACCCGCACCCGCCCACTCGGGGCGAACAGCCTGCTGCCGCGACCACCAGGTCACCGCCGTCTTCGACGCGGCGTAGGCGATCGCCGCCGACGCGGCCCCGCGTCGTCGAATCTGTTTCACGGCGGCGTCGAGATCACCGCGGATCAGTCGGCGAACCGTGCGGGCGGAGACCATCGGCGTCGAGGTCGTCGAGTTCGAGCCGAACACAACGACTTTCGCGTTTCCCGCCGCTGCGAGCGCAGGGCGGATCCGGGTGAGCAGTTCGGTGACGCCGAGGACGTTGACCGCGGCGATGGTATCTTCGGCGCCCCGTGTGGGTCCGAGCCCCGCGGCGAACACGGCGCCGTCGAGAGCGGCACCACCCAGCACGACGGCCAGTTCATCGAGTGCTGATCGGCGTCCGTCGGCGGTGGACAGATCGGCGATGATCGTGCACCCCTGATCCGGCGAGGCCGGTTCCGGACCGGCATCGCGGTCGACGCCGATCACCGCGTGTCCCTGCGACCGCAGATCGGCTGCCGTCGCGGCGCCGATCCCCGACGCCGCGCCCGTCACCAGATACGTACCCACGTGCGTTCACCCCTGTCGTCGAATCCTGGTGCGCTGCGCCAGGTCATCGCGCTCGGCATCCAGCACCCGATCATAGGCGTCGTTATAGGCACGCAATCCATGTAATAGGGCCGCTGGGGTGCCCGGTTCCAGATCGGCGAAGACGCGATTGAGCCGCGTCACCCGCAGCATGCCGTCGTGATGGAAGGCCTTCGTCCCCGCCTCGGTGGGCCGGAGCAACTTGCTCAACGATCCCGCCACGTCATACCGCTCGATGTAGCCGTGGTTGATGGCGGCATTGACCTGACGGTTCACCGTCGACTGATCGAGGTCGAGTTCCTCGGCGAGGTCACGCAGGGTCCGGGGGCCGTCGGCGAGCCTCAGCAGGATCGCGAAGGCGGATTCCTCCAGGACCGCGTCGGCGTGGAAACCCTTCCTGCGATGGGTGATGCGGCGGAGTTCGTCGACGAGGTCGCGATAGAGCGGCGACGGCCACGGCGCATGGTCGGGGTCCTGCACCGAATCTGACATGCCCTGATCCTTCCCCTTGATCCTGCCGTTGGCATCACAGCCGTTTGGCATCACAGCCATTGGCATCACAGCCCTTGGCATCACAGCCCTTGGCATCACGGAGTGGCCCCAATCGGACAATCTACCCATCGTCGGACCACCATTCGCCATGTGCACGCTACATATGTATCGTGCACATGTCTAAAGGAGGTTCCATGACGGAGAACACGCACCAGTCCGTTGACGCACCCGCGCCCGCCGCGGTCGACGAGATCCCGCACGCCGAGACCAGCGGGGCGTCGGCCATCGGGACGGTCATCGTCCTCTGCTTCGGTGGCCTCGTCGCATCGCTGATGCAGACGCTGATCATCCCGATCCAGCCCGAACTGCCGCATCTGCTCAACACGTCGATCTCCAACGCGTCGTGGGTCATCACCGCGACGCTGCTCGCCGCCGCGGTCACCATGCCGATCGCCGGTCGCCTCGGTGACATGTTCGGCAAGCAGCGTGTGCTGGCGGTCAGCGCGGCTCTGCTCGTCGTCGGCTCGCTGATCTGCGCATTGAGCGGATCTCTCGTGCCGTTGATCGTGGGTCGCGCGGTGCAGGGCTTCGCGATGGGCTTCATTCCGGTGGGGATCAGCCTCATGCGTGAGGTCACGCCACCGAAGGTGACCTCGATGGCGGTGGCCGCGATGAGCGCGACCCTCGGTGTCGGCGGCGCGATCGGCCTGCCGTTCTCCGCGTGGATCGTCGAGGCGTCGAACTGGCATGTGCTGTTCTGGGTCGCCGCCGGACTCGCCGTCGTCGTGCTGGCGTTGGTGCTGCTGGTCATCCCGCACGTCGACGACGCGGCCGGCGGTCGCCTCGATGTCGTCGGTGCTCTCGGCCTGGCCATCGGCCTGGTCGCGATGCTCATCGCCATCACCAAGGGCAACGACTGGGGCTGGTCGTCGGGGTCGACGCTCGGCCTGCTCATCGGTGGTGCCGCGGTGTTGGGCATCTGGGGTGTCTACGAGATCCGCCACACCGATCCGCTGGTCGATCTGCGCACCACGGCGCGTCCCGCCGTGCTGTTCACCAACCTCGCCGCCATCGCCATCGGCTTCGGCATGATGGCCCAGTCGGTCGTCATCCCGATGCTTCTCGAGATGCCCCTGTCCACGGGTTACGGTCTGGGACAGAGCATCCTGCACGCCGGACTGTGGATGGCCCCCGGCGGTCTGATGATGATGATCTTCGCTCCCGTCTCCGGCATCCTGATCAACAAGATCGGCCCCAAGCCGACGCTCGCGATCGGTGCCACCGTCCTCGGTGTCGGGTACCTCGTCGCACTGTTCCTGATGAATTCGCCGTGGCAGTTGATGATCGCCGCGATCATCGGCTCCTCGGGTGTGGGCATCGGCTACGCCGCGATGCCGACCCTGATCATGGGTGCGGTCCCGATCACCGAAGCCGGTGCGGCCGTCGGGCTCAACGGCCTGATGCGTTCGGTCGGTACGACCGTCGCGTCGGCGGTGATGGCGCTGGTGCTGACCAGCTCGACCATCGAGCTCGGTGGCATCGCCTTCCCCGATCACACGGCATTCCGCTGGTGCTTCATGATCGGCGCGCTCGCCGCCTTCGTCGGCGCCGCGATCACGCTGCTCATCCCGGTCCGTAAGCAGGCCGCCGCAGCAGCGTCGACCGGCGGGGCCGCGCTGGCGCGTCAGGACTGAGCGGCTCGGGGTTCTCCGCGGGGTTCTGCGCGCCGCAGGTGATTGATCATCAGCGCGCCGAACACGACGACGCACCCGCCCGCGCTCACCGCGAGCGCGACCTGAATCCCGGTGTCCGACGGCAACAGCCCGACTCCCGGATGCGCCGCGAGCACCGCCCCGGACAGGGCGCTGCCGCATGCGCCGCCGACTGTCCGCAGCACCTGATTGAAGCTCACGGCGCTGCCGAGTTCCTCGGCCATGACGCTGCGCGCGATCAATGCGGGCATCGCCGCGTATGACGTCCCGAGGCCCACGCCGAACAGGAACATCCCGATCAGGATCTCCCACAGCGCGTCGTGGGCGAACAGCATCAGGAACGCGGCGGCGGTCATGACACCCGCACCGAGCGGTAGCAGCGTGGGCAGGGAGATGCGCTGCGCCACCACACGCACCACGCGGTTCGCACCGAAGCTCCCCACCGACAGCGGGAACATCACGAACCCGGCCCACAGCAGTGGGAGCGCGATCCCGTACCCGGTCGATGTGGGCGCCTGCGCGATGAGGCTGCTGATCGACAGGCCGATGTAGAGCGCGGCCCCGAGCCCGATCGCGGTGCCGTTGGCCAGCAGCACCTCTCGATGCCGGAAGGTGCGTAGGTTGATCATCGGATGGCGCGCTCGCAGTTCCACCCGCCCCCACGTGATGAGCAGCAGCGTCGCCAGCCCGAAGGCCACGAGCGTCGGCGGCGACACCCATCCCCAGTCCGGCCCCTCGCTCACCCCGATCAACAACGACGTCAGGCCGGCACCGAGCAGCAACGCACCGGGGACGTCGAACGGATGGCGCGGCGCATCCTCGTCGGGTCCGGTCGGGATCACCACCGCCACCGTGATCATCGCCGTCACCAGGAAGACGGCCGACGCGGCGAAGGCCGTGCGGAATCCGAATCCCGACGCGAGCACGCCCGTCAGCGGATACCCGACCCCCAACCCCGTCGCCACGGTCACCGACAGCGCCGAGATCCCCGGCTGCACCTTCGCGGTCGGGAGATGGCGTCGCGCCAGGGCGATGGTCACCGGCACGATCCCGTACGACAGGCCCTGCAGTGCCCGCCCGAGGAGGAACAGCGCGAAGTTCGGCGCCGCGGCCGCCAGCACCGAGCCGACGAGGATCACCCCCAGTGAGATCATCAGCAACCGCTTCGTGTGTGGGCCGTCGCTCAGCCGACCCATCACCGGTGTCGAGATGGCCCCCACCAGAAGATTGACGGTCAGCATCCACTGCGCGGTGCTCACCGAGACCCCGTATTCCACGGCGATGCTCGGCACCAGCAGCATGCCCAGCGAACTGACGACCGCGGTGGTAAGCGCCGCATAGACCAGCCCGGGCAGCATGCCGGGGCGCGGCGTCCGGCTCAGCGCTTGGCCCACCGCGCGACGCGCTCCCGGTGTTCGTCGGTGAGATGCGCCAGCGGTTGCATCGCCGCGGCGAGATGCAGCGCCTGATCGAGCGTCGAGGTCTGCGATTCCGCGAGCAGACGTTTCGCCATCCGGAGGCTGTGACCGGGATTGCGGGCGATCCGGTCGGCCAGCGACCGTGCCTCGTCGAGCAGCGCGTCGTCGGCGACCACCTGCGACACCAGCCCCCACTCCAGAGCGGTCGGCGCGTGCACACGATCCCCGGTGAACGTCATCTGCGCGGCCCGCTGGTATCCGACTATCCGCTGCAGGAACCAGGCGCCGCCGTCGCCCGGGATGAGACCGAGTTGCACGAAGCTCTCGGCGAAGAACGCCGACTCGGCCGCGATCCGGATGTCACACATCAGGGTCAGGTCGCATCCCGCACCCACCGCGGCACCGTTCACGGCGGCGATGATCGGGACCTCGAGACGACGCATCGCCCGCGGAATCCGTTGGATGCCATCGCTGTAGCCCTGCCGCTGGGGCGCACCCTCGTCGGCGAACAGACCCTTCTTCTCCGCCATGTCCTTGACGTTGCCGCCCGAGGAGAAGATGTGGCCGGCTCCGGTCAGGATCACCGCGCCGATTGTCGTGTCGGCGTTCACCGCGTCGATCGCGTCCTCGAACGCCTCGATCACCTCGGGTCCGGTGATCGCATTGCCGACCTCGGGCAGATTCATCGTCCACGTCTGGACGCCACCGTCGGTCGCGATGTCGAGCGGCTTGGCCATCTTCCTGGTGTCCGGGCGGTGAGAGTTCATGTGGCGCAGATCCTTTCGGGTGCGGATGGGTGTTGCGGCGACGTGCGGGCGCGGCGTCGGGTGGTTGCTCGATCAGTCCGGCGCGTCGAATGTGGTCTCATCGAGTACCGCACCGTTGCTCGCGATCACCGAGTGGTACCAGCCGAACGACTTCTTGCGGTGCCGCTGCAGGGTTCCGGTGCCGTCGTCGTGGCGGTCGACGTAGATGAAGCCGTAGCGTTTGCTCATCTGTGCGGTGGTGGCGCTCACCAGATCGATACAACCCCACGAGGTGTAGCCGAGGACATCCACCCCGTCCCGCAGCGCCTCACCCACCTCGAGCAGATGTGCGCGGTGATACGCGATCCGATGATCGTCGAGCACCGTAGGAACGCCGTCGACCTCGACGAGTTCCTCGCGCGCACCGATCCCGTTCTCGACGATGAACAGCGGCTTTCCCCATCGATCCCAGTACTCGTTGAGAATGATCCGCAACCCCTGCGGATCGATCTGCCAACCCCATTCCGATTCCCGCAGAGTCGGATTCGGGACACCGCCGAACAGTCCCCGATCGTCTGCCGCGTCGTCCGGCGTTGCCGTCTCACAGATGCTCGCGTAGTAGCTGAAGGAGACGAAGTCGACCGTGTGGGTGAGATCGTCGCGGTCGGCGTCGGTGATCTGCAGGTCGACGTCGTGCTCGGCGAGGTAGCGCAGGTGATATCCGGGGTACTGTCCGCGGCAGTGGACGTCGCCGAAGACGAGGTTCGCATGCTCGGTGTGCATCGCCGCCACCACATCGTCGGGCGACGGTGTCAGTGGATAGACCGGCACCGCGAGGATCATGCACCCGATCTGTGCGCCGGGCATCATCTCGTGTGCCATGCGGGTCACTCGCGCCGACGCGACGAGTTCGTGATGGATCGCCTGGTGCAGGTCGGTGAGACTCAGCTGTTCCTTCGGAGTGGCGATCCCGCCCGACAGGAATGGTTCGTGCAGAACGGAATTGATCTCGTTGAAGGTCAGCCAGCGCCGGACCCGGTGGCCGTACCGCTCGAAGAGCACCCGGCAGTAGCGCTCATAGAAGCCGATCAGTTCCCTGTTGACCCAGCCGTCGTAGTGTCGCGCGAGGTGCAGTGGTGTCTCGTAGTGGCTGATCGTCACGAGCGGCTCGATGCCGTGGCGCTCCAACTCGTCGAGCACCCTGTCGTAGAACGCCAGCCCTTCCTCATTGGGCTGTTCCTCGTCGCCGCGCGGGAAGATGCGACTCCACGCGATGGAGAACCGGAACACCGTGAATCCGAGCTCCGCGAACAGCGCGATGTCCTCGGCGTAGCGGTGATAAAAGTCGATCGCGGTGAGTTTCAGATTGTCCGGCGTCGGCTCGGCGGTGGGTGGCGCGGTGATGCCCTGCGGCAGCACATCCTGGATCGAGAGCCCTTTGCCCCCGTCGTCGTAGGCACCCTCGATCTGGTTGGCCGCGGTCGCACCGCCCCACAGAAAACCGTCGGGAAACCTGGGCGCGGACACGTCGTCAGAATACGCGGGTACCGCCGTCGATCGAGATCTGTTCGGCAGTAATGAACTTCGATTCGTCGGACGCGAGGAACGCGACGACGTTCGCGATCTCCTCCGGCTCGGCCGCGTACTGGTTCAGGAAGGGCATGCCATCCCCGCGAGCCGCGGATTGGTCTCGTTCGTCTCCGCGATGCGCGCCACCATGTCGCCGCTTCCCATCGGCGTGATGACGGCACCGGGGTGGATGCTGTTGACCCGGATGTCGTGGGCGCCGAGTTCTGCGGCGAAGGACCGGGTCATCCCGACCAGCGCGTGCTTGCTGGTCGTGTAGTGGACCATGAACGGCTGCAGTTTCACACCGGCCAACGAGCTGGTGATGATGATCGAGCCGCCGCCCGCCTCGATGACATGCGGAGCGGTGGCCATCACGGTGTTCCAGACGCCGGTGACGTTGATGTCGATGGTGTCGCCAAAACTGATGGGCGTCACCTCATCCCACGTCTCCGGAATGCAGATTCCGGCGTTCGCGACCACCGTGTCGAGCCGACCGAACCTCGCCACGCCGTCGGCCGCCACGGCCTTGAGTCCGTCGAGATCACGACATCGCACCGCACCAGATGTGCTTGTCCGCCGACTTCCTCGACGAGTGCCCGCGTCTCGTCGAGATCCTCCGGGGTGGCCGAGTCGTAGGGCACGTCGCCGGGTAGCGGCCCGGCCAGGTCGACACCGACGATCTGCGCGCCCTCGCTCGCGAGGCGAACCGCGTGGGCGCGACCCTGCCCACGTGCGACCCCGGTGATGAAGGCGACCTTGCCCTCCAGACGACTCATGCCGGCACCCACTCCGTTTCTCCGCCCGACCTGGTTGCCGAGCCATCCCAGCATTGCAGGCGACCGCGATCAGTCCGTGCATCCGCTGCCGATCCCACACCTGCTCGAGCACGCCCTCGCCGCCGTAGAGGATCTCACCCCAGTCCGTCATCCCGATGGAGCGATCGAGATAAGGTTCACGCTCACGATCGGCACCGGGGTGAGCCGATCGGCCGCGTCATAGGTCGCCTCGTGTCCCGGCACCTGATCGAGCAGGCCCTTGATGTTCCACACCGGCACCGCGCAGATCACCGCATCCGCGGCAACATGCTCCCCGTCGGCCAACGTCACCCCGGTGACCGCGCCGTCGGCGACATCGACCGACGAGACGACCGCCCGATGCCGGATCTCAACCCCCGCATCGGCGAACACCTTCTCCGCGCCGGCGATGAACAGGGTGTCGAGGTCGACGGTGGGATATCCGATCGACACCGGTGTCCGCGTTGCCAGCGCCCGACGCATGCCGGTGACGAGTAGATCGGCGGGCACCTTGGCCGAGGAGATCTCCGGTTTGTCGCCGGTCAGCCCGATCACCACACCGTCCCACAGCGCCGCGCGCGCTGATTGCGGAAGTCCGATGCGGCGGAACCATTCGTCGGCAGTGACGTCGTCGAGCCACGCGGGCTGACGAAGCGCATGCCGGAGTAGCGTCGCCTGGGCCTTCATGGTGCGCAGCCGATCAAGCCCGGTGACGCCGGGCAGATCGCCGATCGCGGTACGCAGTCCCGGCACACCCGAGAACGCCGAGCGTCGTGTTGCACCCCCGGGCATGCGGATCGTCATGTGGCCGGGGAACCGGACGTGCCTGCGGGTGCCGACGCTGTCGAGGTAGCGCATCAAGTGCTCGTACCCACTGGCGAACACGTGCTGACCGTTGTCCGGAACGTCGTCGACCGCCGTCTGAGGCATCGACATCGTGCGCCCGCCCAGCGATCCGCGCCGCTCCAGGAGCGTGACCCGGTGCCCGGCCTCGGTGAGCCAGACGGCCGACGCCAGCCCGGCCAGTCCCCCACCCACGACGACAACATGCATGAGACGACTTTAACTGGTTGTCTCACTCTTGACTGGCTGTCTCAATCAGCTCGTGCGTCGCAGCGTCACGCGGTACGTGTACTCCTCCGGCAGGAAATGACTGACGGCAAGTTCCACGACGCGCCCCGCTGTGTCGATATAGAGACGATCGACGCGGAGAACCGTATGCCCCACCGCGCAGCCGAGGCCGGCGGCCGTCTCCGTGTCCGCCTGCGTGGCCGTGATCGACTGCGTGCACTGATCGATCGGATGTTCCAGGTGCGGCTCGAGAAGCCCGATCATCGTCTGGTCACCGGTCGCCCCCTCGGCAACCTCCGGGGCGTCGGCAACGAGCCGCGCGATCTCCTCGGGCCACGACACCGCCGTGACGACGAAGGGCACGCCGTCGTTGAGTCGCTGGAAGACGATGCGATAGACGGCATCGGTGTTGAGTCTGAGCCGACCGGCCGCCTCCAGATCGATTCTGCGCCTCGGTGATTGGAGAACCCGCATCGTCGTGTCGGTGGACAGATTCATCAGGTCCTCGATGGACCCCAGCTGACGCAGGTACTGACCCGCCTTCTCCGTCGCGAACGTGCCGCGTCCGGGCACCCGGTACACCGAGCCCTCGGTGACCAGTTCCAGGAAGGCCCGGCGCACGGTCTGCCGACTGAGGCCGAACTCGTCGGACAGCTCTGCCTCCGTCGGCAGGCGAACACCCTCGGCGTAGTCGCCGCGCGCGATGCGCGAACGCAGTTCCCCCGCCAAAGTCCGGTAGGCGGGTTCGGTGTGATCTGCGGCGGTCATCGTGTGTGGTGTCCGGTGGTCATCGCGGTTCCGTCGCGGGCGATCAAATTCCGCCCCGGGAGACGAGTTGGGCGGCAATCACATTGCGCTGGATCTCGTTGGTGCCCTCACCCACGATCATCAACGGTGCGTCGCGGAAGTAGCGTTCGACGTCGAATTCGGTGGAGTAACCGTAGCCGCCGTGGATACGTACCGCGTTGAGTGCGATCTCCATCGCCACCTCGGAGGCGAACAGTTTCGCCATACCGGCCTCCATGTCACAGCGTTCACCGAGATCGTACTTTTCGGCGGCATGCCAGGTCAGCTGGCGGGCGGCGGTGAGTTTGGTGGCCATATCCGCCAAATAGTTGCCGATCGACTGATGCTTCCAGATCGGCTGACCAAACGATTCACGCTCCTGGGCATAGCGCAGCGAATCCTCCAACGCCGCGGTGCCCACACCCAACGCCCGGCACGCCACCTGAATACGACCGGTCTCCAACCCCTTCATCATCTGACCAAACCCCTTGCCCGGGGTGCCACCCAGAATCGCCGACGACGCGATCCGGTAGCCGTCGAAAGACAACTCACACGTCTCCACACCCTTGTAGCCGAGTTTCGGCAGATCCCGCGACACCGTCAAACCCGGACCATGCTCGACCAACACGATCGACATCCCGCGATGCCGCGGCTGCGCCTTCGGATCGGTCTTACACAACAACGCGACCAGCGCCGACCGGCGCGCATTGGAAATCCACGTCTTCGACCCCGAGATCACCAGATCGTCACCATCGGCCTTGGCCACGGTACCCATGTTCTGCAGATCCGAGCCGCCACCGGGTTCGGTCAACGCCATCGTCGCCCGCACCTCACCGGTCGCCATCCGCGGCAGATAAGTCTGCTTCTGCTCCTCGGTCCCGAACAGGGTCAGCAGTTTCGCCACCACCGTATGCCCACCCATCGCACCAGCCAGACTCATCCAACCGCGCGCCAACTCCTGGGTGACCTGGGCATAACACGGCATCGACACCGGCGAACCGCCATACTCGTCAGGCACCGCCAGCCCATAGATCCCGATCTGCATCATCTGATCGATCCACTTCTCGGGGTACTCATTGTCATGCTCCACCTGCTGCACCGTCGGCTTCACATCCCGATCAATGAAAGCGCGCACAGTCTCGACAAGGAACTGTTCTTCGGCATTGAGAGCACTCATGGGCCACCCGATCTGAATCGACACAACGATCACGAATTTGTACGGCCATATTCACTCCCCGCCGCCACAAAGTCAACACTTTCCGCTCAGGCCACGGTCTGATAGAACCATTGGAGTGCCTATTTGGCCGCACATTTGTCAGGAACCTCAGGAGTAGGCGTGAAGAACAGACGAGCGGTGCTGGTGGCACCGGCCTCCGACGAACGGAAGGCGCACAAGGCACTCGCCTCCACCGCCGACGAGGTGATCCTCGATCTCGAGGACGCCGTCACCCCCGACAACAAGGATTCGGCACGCGAGTCCGCCGGACGGTTGGTCGCCGAGTTCGGTGCCGACCGCGCCATCTCGCTACGGATCAACGGGACCGACACACCGTGGTCTGCCGACGACGTCGCCGCATGCGCTCAGATGGAGCATCTGTCGTCGGTCGTCCTCCCCAAGGCCGAGTCGGCCGACCAACTGCGTGCTGTCGACGACGCGTTGGGAGCGACGTCGGCGTCGCTGCAGATCCTGCTCGAAACCCCGATCGGTATCCGCGACGCCGGCGCCATCTGTGCTGCCACCCCGCGGCTCGACGCGGCGATCATCGGATACGCCGATCTCGGTACCGGACTCGGCCGCACCGGCCGACTGCCCCTTCAGTCGTGGCACGTCGTCCAGGAAACCGTGCTCATCGCGGCCCGCGCTGCAGGGATAGCTGTCATCGACGGGCCCCACCTCACCATCGCCGACGACGACGGCTTCCGCGCCGCGAAGGAGTGGGTCCGCGATCTCGGTTTCGATGGAACCTGGGTCATCCACCCCGCACAGATCGCCGGCGCGCTGGAGATCTTCACGCCCGACGCCGCCGCCCTTGCGGACGCGCGCTCCGTGCTCGCGGCGCTGGAAGACGCTGCGGCACAAGGTGCGGGCGCCGCCAACCTGGACGGACGCATGCTCGACGAGGCGCTGGCCGTGTCGGCACGCCGCACACTGGCTCGAGGTGGCGTCCAATGAGTGATCAGCGAATCGCCGTCGGCGGCCCCTATTTCGACGAGTTGCACATCGGTTACCGGTTCGACGACGCACCGTCGATCACGATCACCTCCGGACTCGCCGCCAGTCACCAGGCAATCCTCGGCGACCGACTCCGACTCGCCTTGGATACCGAACTGTCCCAGAGGGTTACGAACGCAAGGACGGTTGCTCACCCCGGACTGGTATGCGATTTGGCGATCGGGCAGTCGACGGTGGCAACGCACCACGTCAAGGCCAACCTGTTCTACCGTGGCCTGCGTTTCCTCCACTACCCTGCCGTCGGCGACACGCTGACCACCGCGACCGAGGTCGTCGGCCTTCGGGAGAACTCGGCAAAACCGGGTAGAACGCCGACGGGTCTCGCCGCACTCCACATGATCACCACCGATCAGCACGGCCGCACCGTCCTCGACTTCTACCGCTGCGCAATGCTGCCCCTGTCCCCCACTCCGGACCCGGGTCGGAAAGTCCACGCCGATGACCTCTCGACCATCGGCGCCGACTCGATGGGCGGGGAGCCCACCATCCCGGATTGGGATCTCGAGTACTTCCGCAATTCAGTTGGTGGACAACACTTCACGGAAACTCTTGCCGGAACCGTCTTCGCTTCAAGCGCCGATGTCGTGTCGTCGGCGCCGGAACTAGCACGACTCACCCTCAACATCGCCGCCACCCATCACGATGCACGTGGCACGGGTCAGCGTCTCGTGTACGGCGGCCACACCATTGGGCTTGCGCTGGCGCAGACCGCGCGAGCATTGCCGAATCTCGTCACGGTGCTCGACTGGGATTCCTGCGATCACACTGGCCCCGTCCACGAGGGCGACACCCTCACCAGTGAACTCACCGTCGACGAGGCGTTGCCACGACCCAAGGGCGGCGGTGTGCTGCGCTTGCGGTCGCTGGTCGTGGCACACGAGGCCGATGGCTCCACGCGACATGTGCTCGACTGGCGGTACCGAGCCCTGATGGCCTGACAATCCCACGTGCACAAGGAGTTTTCGTGACCACATCCTCCCGACCCCTCGACGGTCTGCGCATTGTCGAGGTGTCGAGCTTCGTCGCCTCGCCCCTCTGTGGCCTCACGCTGGCACAGCTCGGCGCCGAGGTCATCCGCGTCGACCCGATCGGTGGAGCCGCCGACGTGAACCGATGGCCGGTCTCCGACGAGGGAACCTCGATCTATTGGACCGGCCTGAACAAGGGCAAGAAGTCCGTGACGGCCGACATGCGCAGTCCCGAAGGCCAGAAGCTGGTGCAGGACCTGGTGATCGGTGGTGGCCCTGGTGGAGGCATCCTTGTCACGAACTCCGGCGGGCGCGATTGGATGAGCCACACCACTCTCGCCGAGCTCCGGCCGGACGTGATTGTCCTCGAGTTGCTCGGCGGCAGTGACGGTTCACCCGGTGTGGATTACACCGTCAACGCCGGACTCGGCTTCCCGTTGATCACCGGACCGACCACCGACGGTGCTGATGACGTTGGGAGCGCCCAGTCCGCAGATGCGGTCGACTCCGACGCCAACAGCGCGGTCGTAAACCACGTACTGCCGGCCTGGGACGTGGTGTGCGGACTCTATGCGGCCCTGGCAATCACAGCGGCGGTACGCCGACGCGAACGGACCGGCGCCGGCGCCTACATACGGCTACCGCTGGAAGACACAGCGCTGTCGATCGCCAGCACGCTCGGCTATCTCACTGAGCCACAGGTCACCGGGACCACCCGACCTGCGACCGGAAATGACGTCTACGGCACCTATGGAACCGATTTCGTCACCTCAGACGGTGGGCGGATGATGATTGTCGCCCTCACCAACCGGCACTTCCGGGATCTCGTTGTGCTGACCGAGACCGACGACGCCGTCGCCGAGATCGAGAAGGCACTCGGCGCGGACTTCCGCACCGAATCCGACCGGTACACCCACCGAGCGGTCCTCACACCCCTGTTCGCCGCGTGGTTCACACGTCACACCACTGACGAAGTGGAGCGAGCGCTGGCCGCGACATCCGTCCTGGCGCAACGTTATCGAAGCTTCTCCGAGGTCGTCGATTCCGGCGCACTCGCCGAGAACCCGATGTTCACGACCATTGATCAGCCGGGCGTGGGCAGCTACCTCGCCGCAGGTTTACCCGCGTCGTTCGACGGGACATACTTCGGCACCGGCCCCGCACATCCGCTCGGACAGGACACCAAGAGCGTCGTCGGGTCGTAGTTTGGTGGGGGGGGGGGGGGGGGGGGGGGGGGGAGAAAAACCCCCCCCCCCCCCCCCCGCCTTCCCAAAGAGGGGAGGGAAAGGGCGCTCCAAGAGGGGGCTGTTGGGGGAAAGAAGGTGTT